>CAZCBS010000148.1:0-10022 GCA_964496965.1 uncultured Bacteriovoracaceae bacterium | reverse complement strand
GCAAGGCCGTCGTCGACCGCTACGATTCCGCCTGGATCACCTTCCACCAGGAACTTCGAGCACGACTTCCCAATGCTTTTCTCTCGACCGTAGTCGTTTCCTCCGCTCCAGAAACACGACCCTGGAAACACAAACACGCGATTAAAGACCTAATCTCGGCCTCCCGTGCCGTCGATCAAATGGCATTCATGTACTATGAAACCCATCTCTATAATGCCGATGTTTACCGGAAAAACATGCGACTGCAGTTGAAGCAAATCCAACAGATGAGAACCGAGCTCGGCTCCCAAGCGCCCGAATACCTGTTGGGCATCGGCACATTCACCAACGAGAAGTCCCTGCAGACCTACCGGGATATGGAATTGGAAAACGCCTCCAACACATTGCAAATCTTGAATCAGCTCCTAAACGAACTTTCCCCCGCCGAGCACCTACTTGACGGATTGGCTATTTACGGTGAATGGACAACTACCCCGGCTGATTGGGCGCAAATCCGTAAGTTCTGGACAGCCCCCTGATCATCCTCTATTTGCTCTTAGGGGTCGTCCGCCTTGCACGCACGCTTGCAATGACGATATCAGCCTCATTGTTCCGATAGTAAATCGTATTCGCTTCAACAATCAGCTCACTAAGTTCGTTAAAATGCACCGAGATCTTTCCCTTCCTTGGGGCTTGGATTTTTTGGTGGATTGTGGCTGTCTTTACATTTCTAGACATCGCCACGCTCCTCGACATACAAAGACAAAATGATGCCGACACGACAGATTCATGGATTTGATGCTCACATCTATTTTACCCCGGAGTCGCGCGATCGGGCTCAAGCACTTCGAGATAAAGCTTTCGCCGAGTTAAAAACCATTCCAATGAGGATTGGCCCACTTATAGATAAAAAAGTGGGTCCGCATCCACTTCCAATGTTTCAAATCCAATTTTCGCCAGGTTCACTTTCAGAGATGATCTTGTGGCTTATGGCCAATCGAAATGGCCTGACGGTCTTAGTTCATCAGATAACAGGCGACGATCTCAGAGATCACTACGATGGGGCCTTGTGGATGGGCGAAATTCTTGAACTTGACGACACCCAGCTAGATCCATCTCCAATAGAGTGAGGACATGGAACGCAAAGATCGCGGCATTTATTTATCGCCTCAGCCGATTTTTTTATTTTGCTCTGAAAACTTCATAGAGCTCTGAGTTTCCTGCAATTGAGGAAAGACCGCCGTGAAAATGCTGCCTTTGCCGACCTCGGATTTCAGTTCGATTTTTCCTCCAAGCGCTTCGATGCTGCTCTTTGCAATTGAAAGTCCCAAGCCGAACCCAGGCTTGTGCTTGGTCTTTAGAAGCGTGAGCTGTTCAAACGGCTCGAATATAGTGGACTGATGCTCAGGTGCGATGCCTGCTCCCGTGTCTTCTACGGAGACATGATGGCTAACACCATCGTGTGTAATGGAAATGAGAATCGATCCCGCCTCGGTGTACTTGATCGCGTTAGAAATGAGATTCCTCACCACAACATCGATCAGCATCGGATCGCTTCGAAGCTCCGGCAATCTCTCAACTGTCGGCAGAAGCCGCAAATGCAGCTTCTTTTCTGATGCCTGAGGCTGGAAGAAGTCGACGACATCCTGAACTAAGCGAGGAAGATCAACCATCGTAGGACTCGGAACGATCTTTCCACTTTGGATTCTGGCGAAGTTTAGAATCGACTCAGTCAGGGTCAAGCTTCGACCGGCGGATGTTTCGATCCGATCCACCAACTCGACCTGCTTCGGATTTAAATGACCGCCACGTTTGAGCATCTGAAGTTGAAGTTTGAGCGAAGTCATCGGCGTTCTCACTTCATGCGTCACCATTCCCAAGAAATTCGTTTTGACTTGGCTTGCTCGCTCCGCCTGTTCTTTAGCCATTCGAAGCTCGTCGGTGGTTCTTTGAAGCTCTTTTCTTCGAAGTGAAACTTCCCTGGCCAAGGCTTCAAGATCCCGAATTTGGCTTGTCAGCTCGCTTTGGAGCACTTCCCTCGCTCGCTTCATCGTGACGAGATTCTGTACGCGAGCAAGAACTTCGTCTGATGAAAACGGCTTGATCACATAGTCCTGAACTCCACCACGCAGCATTCGAATCCGAAGATCATCGTCTGCCTTAGCTGTGAGTAGAATCACCGGGATATTTTCCAACTCAGGGTTCTTCCTCATCTCGACGATCATCTGATCACCGCTCATAATCGGCATCATGACATCGCTGAGAACCAGATCAGGCTTTTCCTTTGCCGTCTTCTCCAACCCTTCTTTACCGTTAAAAGCAGTGAGAACACGGTAATGAGGAGAAAGAGTTTCCACCACGAAGCGATTCATGTCGGGATTGTCTTCGATGACAAGTACGGTTCCTCGAACCGCCTCTTTGGAAATCACCGTCTCAACTTGCTTTGTCACTTCCTTCAAAGCGGCGACAGCTTGTTGGTTGGCTTCCGAGGAACCGACCGATTCCTGCGGTAGTACGTGAACTCCCGCCGGAGCCTGCATAGGAAGTTCGACCGTGAAAACAGTGCCGCCCACCGGAGAATCCGAAACCTTAACTACTCCTCGATGCAGCTCGACAAATTCTTTGACGATGGAAAGTCCCAACCCAGTGCCTCCAATACCGCGTGTCGCCCCTCCTTCTATCTGCCTGAAACGTTCGAAAATGATTTCCCGTTTATCAACCGAAATGCCTGGCCCGCTATTCCACACCGATAAGGTGAAGTGAGAGTTCTTTTTCTGGAGAGTCACTTTGATTTGGCCGTCTACCGGGACGAACTTAAACGCATTTGAAAGCAAGTTGAGTAATATCCTTTGCATCATGTTGGGATCGATCTGGACGCCAAGTTTGCTCGGAGCTTCGACGGTAAAAACAATATTGCGCTCCGCTGCGAGACCATCAAAGTTTCCCGAAGTCAGCCGCACGAGTCGAGCCACATCGCAGTCAGCGTATTGAGGCTCCATCTTTCCTGCTTCAAGCTTGGCAACATCGAGGAGATCGTTTACGTGCTTCAAAAGGACACTTGCGTTGCGACTCACGATTTCGAGATTGCGGCGCTGCTCATCAGTCAGATTGGATGCCGCTCGGATTTTTTCAGCAGGTCCCAAGATCAAGGCGAGCGGTGTCCGAAGCTCGTGGCTCACGTTCGCAAAGAACTGTATTTTCAACTCGTCCAGCTCTTTTGTTTTTTCAAATACTCGTCCTAATTCCTGGTAAGCCGTTTCGATTTTGATCCCGCGGTCATGAGCAAGCTTCGCCCCTTGAGCGAGCGAAATCGCCTTCGGCACGAGCGGAGGAAGCATAATCGCCGTTCCCACTGAAGCAATAGCCGTAATCGCTCGCAACAATCCATCGCTCCAATAAATTGGGCTCCAGATCGTCCAGATATCCATAAAATGAGTAAAACCGCAGGTGATGATAAAAAGACCGAAGGCGATATACATCCATTGAAAAGGAATATTGCGAATTCGAAGGACGAGATAAGCCAGCGTCAGAGAAATCGATACGTAAGATAAACCGATCAATCCATTGGAAATCACTTGAAGCCAAACCAACCCTGGCTTCCAGAGGTAGCAATGCCCGTGAGGCATGAAACTACCGGACGAAAAAAGATCGTGTAACACAGAACCCGTCCCTTCCTACTTCATTACTTGTTTCTGTGAGCGGGAGGCGGCGTCTGGCAGTAGTCCCGGACCACCGCAAGAAGCGTCTCCAGTTCGATTGGTTTTTTCATCACCCGTTCGGCTCCATGGTGAACCACGTTACCATTTTGATAAGCTGTGACCACTACGACAGGAATCGGCGCAATCTTCATGTCTTTTACTTTGATCTTGAGAAAGTCCCATCCATTCATGACGGGCATCATGAGGTCCAAGAGGACAAGGCAGGGGGACTGCATCGAAGGCAGTAAGTCGAGAGCTTCCCGTCCATTGGAAGCGACGGATACGGTGTATCCCTCCGACTCTAAAAGCTCTCGAAGAGTCCACGCGATTTGCTCGTCATCCTCAACCACCAATATGCTGTTACAGGCCATAATCGACTTCAAAGAAGTCGATTTTTCATAATCAAGACTTGTGCCACACGTCAGACACTGGATACTTTTCTCCTTTAAGTTTTGTGGCCTCGGCACACATCGCGGAGCAGCAATAGCAAGAAGTGACGCAATGAGCTAACCATTTTTGCGAGCGAGCGAAATGGACCATTTTTCAAGAATTCTTAAATAAGAGCCGAATAGTACAAGTATGAGGAATCTCTTGAGGGGATCTATTCGGATTACGGTCGTGTTGGCGACTTTGTCGCTTTTCGCTTCGGCGCTTTTCGCCCAAAGCGCCCAAGTCCCATCCATGAACGAGCTTGAACATGAGATCTCAGATCGTCTGAAACGGGTCGAAGAATTTAAATTCATCGAGCAGGAAGCTGCAAACCTTGGAGTGAGAGCGTGGCTCTTCGGAGGAACGGCGGCGGGTTATGCCCATTATGTGAAATGGGATCTTCAGCGTGAAATGGGCGATCCTCGATTTCAATCAGATCGATTCGACTACGACTACACCAATATCTATCGATCGACTCAAGACCTGGACATCGTGATCGATGGAGAAGCGAAGCAAGCTCAAGCGCTTCAGAACGCGCTTATGAAGAAATATCCGCATCTTCAAGGATCGAAAACAGCTTGGGAAGTTCGTCTTCTCGCGCAAGATATCGGAGATAAGCAAGCGATCCTGAACAATCCCGATTTCATGAATCAGCATACCGATTCAAACTCGACGGGGTTGATCGAGATCACAAAGCCTAAAGCAGGCGAATCAGTGATCAGGGACGTACGTGATTGGAACTCAAAACAGTCTCACTTCTTAAAAGACATTCAAGAGGGCGCTCTTCACTACTATTTTTCACCTAACCACAACTCGACCAAGTATGCCCGTGAGGGGCGTAACCCTCCCATTCTTTCCGCCATTCGCTACCTCACAAAGGCATTTCAATATGAGCTCACATTGAGGCCTGAGGATCTCGCGAAAATCAAAAGCGTCTTCGATGACTTTGATCCTAGACGCGACACGCAAAACCCTTACGTCGTGAATTGGATCGAGAAAAATGGCAAGAAGCTCATTCAGAATGCGGTGAACATCGAATACGCGACAACCGTTTTGGAACAGCTCGGCATCCGAAAAAAGCTTGCGGCCATTCGAGGTGATGTAAGCACTGTGGATTCATTGGCATGGTGGATGAACAAAGAGCCTTTACGATCGCATGTTGTAGGTCATGGGGCCGGAAAAACCGCCAAAGAGCTTGGATTAGATATCGTCGCTCATGAGACCAAACATTTCTTGGCGTATGAAAGCATCACTCGTGCCCATACGGGCGATGCCAATGTTTTTATTTCACGCGACGACGTCCAGGGCGAGTCCGCCGGAAACGGGGACGGGTTCTATACCAAAGTAGGTCGCGAGGGCGGTCGTGGAACCGGTCTGACCATCCGGTTTCATTTGGATCCCAACGCCCGAGAGGGCACCGACTTCATCAGAGCGCCCCAATACCCCAATGTCGTCGTCATTAAAAACAAGGCCGCGCTCAAGGTCATTCCGGAAAGTCTAAATATTGGTCCGGTCGAATTCTTTCAAATGCTTGCGCAGGGCGAGACACTCGATGAAGCGGATCGCGGGATTTTAGAAAAGCTGAGAAGAAGAATTGGCTCGAGAAGTGCGGCGCTCAGCGAAACCGAAGTAGCGAAAATTTTCGATATCGTGAAGAAAGATGCCAAATCGATTGAGAAATCCTTCACGCCAGTTTTGAATGAGTGGTTTAATCTACCCATTTCCAGCCGTCATCCGGAGTTAGTGACCGAGCTGATGAATCAGGGGACGGTCGATGCAGAAATCGTCCGCAAAGTGCTTTCGGGGTCGCATTGGAAAGGGCATTCGGAGTTTGTCGATGACCTTCTAAAAAAGGGGAACGTAGACGTCGAGATCATGCAAAGCGTTCTGTCTCAACCTCATTCGAAAGATCATCCAGAATGGGTTGAGTCGCTGATGAAAAAAACTGGTACAAACTTCATTGACAGGTACTTCGCGATGTACGTTCTTAGCCAGCCGCATTGGCAGGATCACTCCGAGTGGATTGAGGCGTTAATGAAAACTGGACAAGCGGACAAAGAGATCGTGGAACACGTTCTTAGACTGCCTCATGGGCACGCTCATCCTGAACTGGTGATGAAGCTGATCAAGAACGGAAATGCGGACGGAGAGATTGCCGAGCAGATTCTCTCGCAGCCGTACTCGAAAGATCACCCCGAGTGGCTCGAGGAGCTCATCATGCAAGGAAAGTCTGATTGGGAGATCGAGCGATATGTTCTCAATCAGCCACATTGGAAGGATCATCCCGGCCTCCGGCGACTCACGCGTGGAGATGAGCCAACGATCAATAATCTAGTCGCGGCGTTTGAATCGGGCGAAACTTTTCACGCTGCAGCAGTGCCTTCGAATGGGTGCTTGGTTCAACACCTGGGTCAGCTTTTGAATTGAAATCAATATGCGCTTGCAACCACACCAGCGGCGCATGCCTCAGATCTGCTCGTCATCCTCAACCACCAATATGCTGTTACAGGCCATAATCGAGACTTGTGCCACACGTCAGACACTGGAGGGTAATCCTGAATGAGCTCGCCGTGCAATCCGCAACGAAGGTTCGCAATTATTCTTAGTTTAGCGAATTTTTTCGCGAACCTTCCGTGGACTTATAAATCACCGAAGAGAATCGAAAACACTTCACGAGTCTTTCTTGGAGCTGAGCGAACTCAGGCGTCGAATAATCAGCGTGATGGAGAAGCTGCTTTTTGAGCTGAAGCTCGTCATGCACTCGAATTCCGCTCGGAACGCGATTCACCTCGCGTTTGATACTGACCCAAGGCGAGTTCAGAGAACAAGCGAGATCCTCCTCCCCTGCAACGGAGACGTTCGAGAAAATCAAATCGCGCTCGTAGGTAAATGGCTCGCCCAGCACGATATCGGATTGGCGCTGATCAGCGTTGAACAAAAGACGATCCACTGCATCGGGTGGGATAATCGGATAAGCGTATCCAGCGGTGCTTCGGTAACCTTGTGCTTTTTCGAAATATTGAAACTTCGCGCTCAACTCGCCCACAACACGAGACTTGATCTTGAAACCTTCGACTTTCCAGTCGCGGAAACTGTCCGTGCGTGCCGCGGCTCGGACTAATTTAAAATCCAAGGTATCTTGCGAAGTGTTGAGATTTCCGTTGATCCAGCTTGCGGCATCTCCTCCCCGGCTTTGGAAACTTCCTTGGACACGAACGCCATCGGCCTTTGAGAAATCCAATTTCTGCGCAAAAGAATAACGGAAATCGTCGGGGCGAGGTGCAGGAATTCTTTCAATCGACGACCGACCGGAAGCGACGATCAGCGCGGGACGATCCGAGATGTCACCCGGGATTCCTTGGGCAAAACTTGCGACATTGGTTCCGTCGACCCAGAATATTCGGCCGGAGGACTGTGTCCGGACAATCGCGTGATTGAATCTAAAATTAGAAGGGAGATCATGAGGCTCCGTCACCGGGTTCCACCCACGCCACACCCACGCGACATCCGCTTGCATGCCGACATTTCTTAAAATCGCGGCAACAGATGCTGAGAAATCCTTGCAGTCGCCAAACTGAGAAGCCGCGATAGTTTTCAGCGGTCTTGGTACCCATTTTCCTTTGAGGGTTCGCCAATCGCCGAGATATCTTACCTTGTCGGCCAGTCGCGATGTCACAAGGTTGATTTTCTCAATCGGGTCCTCTACCGCGCGCGCAGCATCCGCGATATTTTGAAAAAGGGGCGGCAAAGGTCCGCTCAAGATCGACTCGTATTGCGCCACCACTGATCTCGAGACCATGGACCAATCTCGCGTCGATGCGATGAGCACGAAAGGCATTTTTTTTGAATCAATATAGGGATCAGCCTCATCGACGACAGTCTTCAAAAGAGGCGCTTTGAGTCGGATCTCGAGCTGATTAGGATAATTGTCGGCCCGATGAGTCGAGCTTGAGATCTTGAGCAGATTCTCCGGATCGTTCACTTGAGTGATCAGCGGAAGCTGCGAGTGCAGCATCACGTTCCCAGATTTCTGATATTCAGTTCCAAAATAATAAGCATCCGAATAAAAATCAGGAGCGGGGACTTGCGACCATTTTCTTCGATACTTGAAGTGAACTTTTGATCCCACATCGACACCTGGGAAAGCGATGAGAACCTGGCGCCATTGATCAAAACCTTCGCCCGAACTGGCGAGTGGTTTGTCTTCGATCAAATGCGATTCGACCGCGAGTTTTATGTCGCCTTTTATCGTTTCAGCCAAAAGAACCTCAAGACTCGAGACTTCAGGATTGTAGTTGAGGCGAATCATTCCGCGTGCGATGCGGGCATTGTCTTTGAGGATCGAAACCACCTCTTCGATGTCTTCGCTATAGGTCCCGTCCTTTTGGATCCAAACTTCAGTGCTTCGCGACTCAACGGCATAGTCGACATCGTCCGGCTTGGCCCAACGCGCTTCAACGGAAAGTGAGCAGAAAGCTACTAAAATCCCCAATGACGCAATCGTACGCATATTGCTCAGTTTATCCTCCGAGCAGCAAGAGTTGGAAGGCTTTTTGCTTTAAATTGAGTGGGAGGAAGATTTTACGAAGCGAGCGACGATCACTTTATTGGCAGGAGACATCGGAGCGACAAATTCGAGGATTTCCCTTTATGAAACCTCACTGTCGGATGGCTCCAACTTAAGACGGCTCAAACTTCTTGCCCACAACACTTATCCAAGCCAGGCGCATGCGAGCTTGCTTGAAATCCTCAAGCACTTTACTCGCTCGCTTTCGGTTCCTCCGGATTTTGGGTGCTTTGGAATTCCAGGTCCAGTGAAAGGTGAAACAAGCGTCACGACTAACCTTCCATGGCAAGTTCACGCCAGCGAAATTGTGCGTGGCATCGGTCTGAAGAAAGTTTGGCTGCTCAATGACCTCGAAGCAATCGCTCATGGCCTTCTTCGCCTGGACAGCCAAGATCTTCAAGTGCTCAATCCAACGCCTCTGCCTGGCGAGGGCGGCAATGCGGCAGTGATCGCGCCTGGCTCAGGGCTCGGCGAAGCCGGAATTTACTGGGATGGCGAAAGGTATCATCCCTTTGGAAGCGAAGGCGGTCATTGCAACTTCGCTCCCGCTGACGCCGATCAAATCGAAATTCTTCAATATTTATTAAAAAAATATGCCCGCGTGAGCTGGGAACGTTTATTGTCCGGTCCCGGAATCGTCCACATCTACTCCTTTCTCAGAGATACGGGAAAGGAAAAAGAACCAGATTGGCTGCACGAAAAGCTGAAGCTCGGCGAGCCCGCCAAGGCCATCACTGAGACTGCGCTTGCCGACAGCACCCCGATTTGCAAGCGTACCGTTCAGATTTTCCTCGATCTGCTGGCTTACGAATCCGCTAATCTTGCTCTTAAAATTATGGCAACCGGAGGAGTTTTCATTGCCGGAGGCATCGTTCCGAGGCTCTTGCCCCTTTTAGATCGCGAGCGCTTTCAGCAGGTTTTTGTCAAACAGGGCCGTCTTTCCAAAGTGCTGGAAACGATCCCAGTCCGTCTCGTCATGAACGGAGATGTCGGAATCATCGGAGCCGCTCACTATGCCCTCACCAGCCGCGCGGATCATGCCGAGCTTCCAGTCGGTCTGACACAGGAGAACTTTCATGGCGGACTCGCATCCAACTCTTGAGAATTTCCTCAAAAACGAGAGCGCGGAACCCCAAATACAGGTGATCGAGGTTTTAGCTCATGCTGCTGGCGAACTGAGCCAGATTTTATCGACCGCCCCCCTCACTGGAAAATTGGGACTGGCTAATAACGGCAACTCCATTAACAGCACGGGGGATACGCAAAAAAAACTCGACTTGATCGCGAACGACCTTTTCTTAGAACGCGTATCGTCCAGCAATCTCATCCATCGATTTGTCTCCGAGGAG
>CAZCBS010000147.1:0-10030 GCA_964496965.1 uncultured Bacteriovoracaceae bacterium | reverse complement strand
TGATTGGCGCGCAGGAAAAAAAGAAATCCGAGAATATGCGACGCAGTATTCACGTTGCGTGCGATCTTCCTGCTGGAACGGTCCTCGGTAAAGAACATGTTTCGATTATTCGCCCCAATAACGGACTTCATACTCGGCACTATGAAGCAGTGCTCGGGATGAAGCTGACAAAGCCTCTCAAAGCGCAAGAGCCCATCACTTGGGAAGCCTTTAAGGACGGTCGCCATGTATAGAAAACCTTATTCTCACGTCACTCCTCAATCAGCGACCGAGGATTCTCGGCTCAAATCGCTTTTTGATTCTGAGGTTCCGGTTGCATTCGTATTTCCGGTTTCCTTTCCCGTGGGAATGAGCGTGATTCGAACGCTATCGGAGGCGGATGTTCCGATTTTGGCTTTGGATTTCAAGGAAGACTCCGCGGGATTATTCTCGCGCGCGGTCACGGGAGTCCACTTGCCGCATATGTACGATAACCCAGATGTGTTTTTAGAGCATTTGCTGGTGCTCGGACAGCGCTTCAAGGTGAAGCCTGTGCTTTTCTTGGTTGCTGACGAGTATCTTTTCTTCGCGCTGAAACATCAGGACAAGCTCGAGAAGTTTTTTCGTTTTCCGCTTTCTCCTTGGAACATTGTCGAATCGATCGTCAACAAGGGCAAGCTCTACTGGAAATGCCAGGCGGACGGGTTTCCGATGCCCACGACGTGGTTTATCGACACCGCTGAGGATTTGGATCGGGTAAAAGATCAGCTTGAATATCCGTGCATCATCAAACCGACTTATTCGACTCAGTTTCGACGCACTTTCGATATCAAAGCGAAGAAGTTCTCAGACTTCGAACCGCTTAAAGTTTTTGCTCTCGATCTTTTGAAAAAAGGGATTCCGTTCGTGATTCAAGAGTTCATCGAGGGGGATCAAGATACTTTGTACACTTTCGCGGCTTATTCGACCGACGGCGGTGAAGTCCTCGCGTCGTTCACAGGTCGTAAGGTGCATCAATTTCCCCCTGATTTCGGCACTTGTCGCTTAGGGGAAAGTATTCACGATCCGAAGCTCGAAGAACTTGGCAAGCGCCTATTGAAGATGTTTGGCTATCGCGGAATTTCTTTGACCGAATTCAAAAAATCATCGAAAGGCGATTACAAACTCATCGAAACCAACACTCGCCCGGGAGGTTGGCCGGAGCGCTTAGCGCAGATCTGCGGAGCCAATCTTGTGCTTTCCGCTTATCACGATGCGATTGGACGGAAAGTTCCGATTCAGACTCAGAAGCAGTATGGCGTGAAATGGGCCAATTTGAGCGAAGATCTTTATTATTGCGTTCGTGGATACCGGCTTTTGGGGTACCCGAAAGCGCATAAAGGCCTGATGGGTTGGATAAAAGATCTCAAGGGATTGCGCACGGGAGCGTTTTTTTCATGGAATGATCCGGTCCCTGCTCTTGTTCGATTCAAGGGTGTTGTTTCTGATTTTGTGGAGCGGGAACGGAAGATTCAGGCTCGGAAAAAGGGCACATGAAGCTGCTTTTTCTCATGGAGGCAGGAACTTCTTTCGGGCTCGGCCATTATATGCGGTCGCGCACTTTGGCCGAAGAAGCTGCCGAGCGAGGAATTGCCGCTGATGCTTGGATTCGGGGAGATCTCTCCCTGCTGGCTCGACGTCCTTGGATTCCCGGAGTGAAGATTTACTCCGAAAATCAAATTTCAGCGACTCAGGCTGTCCTTCAAGATCGTTATGACTGGATCGTCGTCGACGGTTATGGCCTGATTGGCGACGCCTCTTTGAGTGACGCGATTCGAAAGCAAGGCGCTCAGTCACTTTACTTTGATGACCTCGCCAATACTCCTTTTGTGGCGGATCTTGCTTTGAACGCGGGCTCAGGAAAGCTGCAGGGTTATTCTCAAACCGGTTTTCAAATCGGAAAGCTTTTGAGTGGGCTTCGGTACGCACAGATTTCCAAATCTGTGCGCCAAAAAACTTGGAATCCCTCAGAGCATCCGCAAGTAAATCGAATTTTGATCTCATTTGGCGGCTCTGATCGTCAGGCTCGGACACTGAAAATCGTACGCATGCTCGATACTTTCTCAGTCCCTCTCGATTTGGAAGTGGTAGTAGGGCCATTTGCCTCGTTTTTACCCGAGCTCGAGGCTTATCAGGGACCACATCGTCTTACGATTCATCGTGATATCCCAAGTCTCGCGGATCTTTTAGCCCGCGCAGATTTAATGATTTGCGGCGCGGGCACGACGGTTTGGGAAGCCTGTTGCGTGGGCACTCCGTTTATCGCTTTGAAGATGGTCGACAACCAAGAAGAAAACTTCAAAACCCTGGGCGCTCATCAAGCGGCCTGTCTTGTGGATGATGAAAATGATTTCGAGCATTTGCGCACGCTTTTCAGTAAAATGCAGGATTTAGAGATACGTCGACACTATTCAAGCCGAGCGCGTGCACTGGTTGACGGGCGCGGGGCGGCAAGGGCGATCGATGAAATGAGAGGACGTTCATGAGCTCAAATACAAGTTCAAAACGAGTTTTGGTAGTTAGCGCCCACTCAGGCGATGAGATCTTGGGTTGCGGCGGAACGCTGGCGCAACATGCCGCTCGAGGAGACGAGATCCGGGTTGTGGTCTTGGGAGACGGCATGACGTCTCGAGTTCGCTCACTGGATGTGGCTTATAAGACGATCGATTTCGAGGCGCGTGAGGAACAGAGTCGCAAAGCACTCGATGTTCTGGGCATTTCACGAGTCGAGTTTTTGCGCTTGCCTGACAATCGATTCGATACGATGCCGCTTTTGGATATCGTCAAGCGGGTCGAAGACGTTAAAGGACGTTTTTTGCCGGATATCGTTTATACCAATTCGCCGTTTGATCTGAGTGTGGACGAGCGCCGAACTTTTCAAGCAGTCATCACGGCATTTCGTCCTCAACCCAACGATAATCGCGTCGAATTGTATTCGTTCGAGCTTCTTTCCTCGACGGAGTGGAATATCTCGGATGCATCCACGACGTTTAGGCCCAATTGTTTTGTGAATATCGAGTCGACTCTCGAAAGAAAAATTCAGGCTTTTTCGCATCTTTCCACGGAAGTTCGGGAATGGCCGCATTCGCGCTCTCTCAAGTCGATCGAGTATCGCGCGCGCGAGCGGGGGGCTTCCGTCGGCATTCCTGCCGCCGAGGCTTTCGTGTTGGTGCGGGCGATTCGAGAGATCTAGCCTTTTGAAATCAATAGATCCCTAAGTCGCTCCATGCCTTTTCCGTCCTGGAAAGCGTCTACTTTTTCATGAAAGACCGAACTCGCGGGATCGCAGGGCAGTTTGCCCGTTGCAATGAAATCCTGAATGCAGGATTTGAGCTCGTCGTATCCGTGCCTGAAAAAACCGGGAACTTCATCCATCAAGCTTCCGCGGTAACGCTCAAAAGGCTCATAGAGAATCGCGGGTTTGCCGCTGCCAGCCGCCTCAACTGAAACGGAAGAGGAGAAGCAAGTCACCACGAAATCAGCGCCGCTGATTCCTTCGACTGTCGAGCCGCCTCCGGGAATCACTTTCGCGTTTGGAAAGTTTTTGAGCTCTTGAAGAAATTCTTGGAGCGCTGACTGATAGCGCCGGTCTTGTTGATGGATATGGGGAGGAAACTTGGGCTTGATCGAAAGCTCGATTTCAGGAACTTCTCGGAGGAGTCTCAAAATATCACGGTAAAACTGCTCTCTGTGTTCCGGTCCGAAGGGGAAATCGGGAGGATAATAGGTATCAAAGACCGTCAGGCGCAGAGGGCGGGAGGGGCGCTGCGCTTCAGCTCTCTTTTGATTGGGCGTTGACCATACGCATCCGACGATGTGCTCATTTTCGAAACGAGCGCCGCTCTCTTTGAATGTTTCGAGAACCTGACGATTCCACGAGACGAAGTGATCATAAAGAAAAAATGCCGCAAGCCGAGCTTTTCGATTTGTCGGCCGGCCTTTGAGATAAAGCCAATCCGGAAACGATGCCGACTCCGGGAAAAACCAAGTTTGGGTTCCGCGAGCGCTCATCACGGCGTTTCTAATGTAAATATCCAAAGTGTAACCGGACATCGCGACGAAATTTTGGATCGTCACTTGGTCAAGAAGAGTTTCCCAGTAAAGATAATCCGAAAAAAAATCCGAAAGCTCGAGTAGGTCAGAGGTGGGAAGTCGCCAAAGACTCGTCCATATGCGCGCTCCGACAGTAAGAGCTTTGGGCATCAAGCGTTTGGAGAAAAATCCCAGCCGCGGTTGAAGTGAATAGCCCGCCGATTGGATACGCGACTTAAAGCCCTCGCTGAGGTTCTGGAATGGGAAGAAGAGGATCTCCTCGGGCTTGAATCGAGAGTCGGCGAACATGGCGTTATACGCCTTTTGGTTTTCGTGAGAATGTCGATCTTCCGAGATGATCAAGGCCGAATAACGATAATTCCTCCGAGGAGTTTTGCGAGCCGGCACGAAGAGTTTTACCCAGATTTTCGCCCAAATCGCGAAAAGAGACGGAAGGTGTTTCCATTCGGGGAGCACGCGCGGATCGGTGACTCCTTGAAGAGCGCGTTTGAATCTTCCATAGTCATCGAAGATGGGGCTGGGAATGAGCTCGAACTCGTCGAGACTTCTTCCGGAGTTTTTCAAAGCTTCATCGATTTCGAAAACTTTGGCTAGCCTACGAAAACCAAAGGTGGAGAGCAGAAAACGATCGTGTGGGCTTTGAATAAAGGCCTGAAGAGGCTTCCTCAGATGGGTGAAATAGGGACTTTGAAGAAGAAGCGGAATTTGCTCAAAGGCCCGATCAAGAGCCGTATGGTTTCGGCGCTCGACTTGTTCCGCTCCAGAAAGCTGCCGAAGATTAGGATGTGAAAATCCAATATCCGTTCTTGAAGAGAACAAGAACCAAACTTTTCGACCTTTTTTGAGAAACGGGTCCAAAGTTTGTTTATGAGATGAGTCCAGTTGATAGACTAGAATATCCACTGTCACTTACCAAAGCAGCGAGAGACGGCCTCAGGTGCAAAAACGCGCGCACCTGTATAGTTCAGGTGGTCCTGATTTCCGAAATAGGAATTATCGTTGTAAGCGGACCAGAAGTTTTCGTAATGAAAGCCGTAGCGCTTGGCCAGTTGGACATAATAGTCGATGGCTTTAGCGAACGCCGGATGAGACGATGTGAATTCAACGTAAGTCGGGGAAACGGGGAAGGTGACCAAGCACACCTTCGCACCAGAAGCTTTCAAAAGATCTAGAATCCGAATGTAACTGCGTGCGCTTTCGAGATCGTCGAGATTATCCGCGGGCATCTGCAGATCGCGGCGGCTAGCCATCTTGCGGAGAATCTTAGCGGTCAGTTCTTTGGGAAGCGCGTCGTGGCTGATTTGCCCGCCATCCGGAGCGAACTCGAAACGATTCACGAAGCCGTTAGGAGAGAAATACGTTTTCCAGTAGTCCACCAAGTAGATCTTGTGGCGGAAGGAGTTAAAATAAAACAGAGGGGTTTTAAAGTATTCCCGGTTGATTTCAGCGGCGTCGAGACTTTCTCGATACGCCGATAAAAGATGAGGGTCTGCTTGGATAATGACTTGCTCGGGTTTGTGGGTCTCCAAGTATCGCCGAACTTTGCCCTCGATTACCGGGATCGACTCAGAAGGATAAGCGAGATTGACGAAGCCTGGCACGCCGGTAAAGCCTAGCGAGGCATGTGAATCGCCGAAAACGACATGCGTCGCCGTCGTCGAATTAAAAAGCGCCAGATGATGAATGGTGTTGTCATTTGGAATGACGCGAGTTCGGATCAGAACCTCCGTCATTCCGCAGAACGCGGCGACCGAGCCTAGACTGACTAAAAGCCAAATGACGAACCAGTTTCTAAAATTGGAAATAGAGGAATTCACTGGTGCTCCCTACCACTCGATAAAGTAATGCCATGGCCATGAGGATCCCAAGAGAAACAGCCGTAACCCAGGTAGGTTTCCAGGCTGGTATTTTTAGGGACCAATTACGAGGCTGAGATGAGTCCTGCAATGCGGGATTGAACGAGGCCATCCATTCCTGGGTGTTAGGCATCAGAAAGACGATGGCTGCAAAACAAACAATATGACGAAATGCTCGCGGGAGATTGGTTTCTAACGCATGAGGCGCAGCCCATGCATGAGGGCTGCTCATGCTCTTGAGAACGCTGAGGGCGCCATGGAAAGTCTCGGCTCGGAAGAACACCCAGCCCACCATGACCGCTGCCAAGGTGAGTGCACAAGCACTGAGTCGAAGCACTGTCTTCGCTGGACCGTTCACAGTGGGCAGTCGCTCCGTTAACGTGCGCCATCCATGATTCACCGCCAGGTAGCTTCCATGCAGAAGTCCCCAGATCAAGAAGTTCCAGCTCGCGCCGTGCCATAGGCCGCCCAATGCCATCGTGATGATCAGGTTTTGATAGCGACGGAATTTGCCATGGCGATTTCCGCCGAGCGGAATGTAAAGATAATCCCGGAGAAAACGGGAAAGCGTGATGTGCCAGCGCCTCCAGAAGTCGATGATGTTCTCTGCTTTGTAAGGCGAGTTGAAGTTGACGGGAAGGCGAATGCCGAACATCTTGCCCAATCCGATGGCCATGTCCGAGTAGCCCGAGAAGTCGAAGTAAATTTGAAGTGTGTAAGCTGAGACGTCGACCCAGGCTTCGATCAGGCTCAAGTGCTTGCCCTGAGTCGCAGCGGTGAAAGCAGGGCTGGAGAAGGGGATGAGGCGGTCGGCAAGCTGCACCTTCTTAAAGGCGCCGATCGAAAAAATCGCGATGCCGACGACAAGGTTTTCCCATTGAAACTCCTGCTTCCGAGTTTCCGAAGCGATCTGTGGAATGATTTCTTTGTGATGAACGATCGGTCCTGCGATCAATTGCGGAAAAAAGAGAACGAAAAGGACGTAATCAGCGAACGGGTACTGTTCGCGTTCGTCATGATACATGTCCACGAGGAATGCGATTTTCTGGAAAGTGAAAAACGAGATTCCTAGTGGCAGAATGATCTTTTCCAGATGAAAGCCGCTGGCGAAGAGCGCATTGATATTGTCGAAAAGGAAGTTGGCGTATTTGAAATACCCTAGGACACCCAGGTTGAAGACGATTCCCCCTCTTAAAATCCATTTTCGCAAGTTCCGGCTTACGGACGGTTTGCCGACGAGAGTGCCAAGTCCGTAATTCATCAGGAGAGAGACGAAAAGCAGGGCTAGGTACAAGGGATCCCACCAGGCGTAGAAACAACCTGATGCTAAAATCAGCCAAAAAATGGTCGCGGATTGCCCAAGCGAGCTTCGACTCCAGTAAAATCCTGCCAGAGTAACGGGCAGGAACAAAAAGATAAACTCCAATGAATGGAATAGCAAGCGAGCGGCTCTCCCCAATAGGTATCGCTAAAAATATGAATTCTTAGGGACTTTACATCGGCTTTTTCGACGAAAGCAAGGATCTTGAACTTGCTTGTGGAAGCCGGGGGATTGGCCTATAAAAATGAAATGTCGACACAATTGATCCGACGAGTTGCGAAAGGGCTGGGCGCGAACCAGGTCCGTAAGCAGATAGGGAAAGCAGGCAAGTTTTGGAAGGATCTTCGTTACGATCTCGATTGGAAGTACTTCGATAATCCGCAAAGCGCGAAGCTTTTTCAGGCAAATCCTCCGCGCCTTTCCGCGGTTCAGCAGCGCGTTGTCGCCGATATGCAAAAAAACGGAATCGCGTTCGTGCCGTTTCAGGAACTTTTTGGAGGGAATGCTTCGGGGCCATGGAGCACTCTGAGCGGAATGTATCGCGACTTCTGCGCGAGCCAAGAGCTTCGCGACGGAATCGCCGACTATCATAAGAATTTCGAGTCCGCGGCCTGGAAAGAGTACATCGTTCGTTACTTCCCGGATAATAATCCTCGTTTGACCCCTGAACATCCTTTGCTTCAGATCGGATTGATGCCTGAGCTTTTGGACACGGTGAATTCTTATTTGGGACTCTGGTCCAAGCTCAAGGGAACCAATATTTGGTACACGATTCCTCTTGATTCTGGGCGCCCTCGGATCGCTTCTCAGAAATGGCACCGTGATCCTGAGGATCGAAAACTTGTGAAAGTGTTTCTATATTTCACCGATGTCACGAAAGAAGCGGGCCCCCTCGAATATATTCCCGGAAGTCGCGCTGGAGGTCCGCTCGAGCACCTTTGGCCGCAAACCACCGGCAGTGGCGGATATGGTTATCCTCCGCAAGAACCGATCGAAGCTCTTCCGCCTCAAGATCGCGTCGTGGGAACATGTCCCGCGGCGACGCTGGTGTTTTGCGATACCGCGGGTTTGCATCGAGGCGGCTTCTCTCTGGGCAAAGAGCGCGTCTTAGCTCAATGGATTTATCTGACCCCCGCATCGTCGTACGGACCTTGGTTGCAAATCGAAGATCCTTCGGCGCTCAATCAGCTTTCAGGAGCGGCTCGGTACGCTCTTCAGTTTTGAGGAATATCAATGGCTAAAAAGAAGTTTGCTCAAGCCGTGAAGATTGGATGCCGCTGTTGCGGTTTCGAGGGGCCGTTTAAGCATTGGGTCAAAGTCCCGGATCGTTATTATAATTTTCGAGTGCCACTGACTGTTGTCTCTTGTCCTCGCTGCGGAATGGTCTTTCTGAACCCTCAATACACACCGCAAGCTTACGAGGAGTTTTACTCAGATCAGTATTACGGTGATTTTGACGAGCATGTGAACGCTAATCGTAAGTATCTTGGAGAGTATTATGGCTCTCTTAAAGAACGGGTCATTACGCGCTTTTTAAAGACTTTTCCCGCCGGCGGACGGTATTTGGAAGCCGGAGTTGGGAGTGGAGTTTGGCTCGACTTTCTTCGTGAATTTGACAAAAACTTTGATCAACGCCAGATCTACGCACTGGAGCCTTCTGGTAGCTGCATTGAAAATCTCAAAAAACGATTTCCAAATGTCGAGTGTCAGCGAAAGGTGATCGAGGCCAACGATTTCGACGATTCTTTTTTCGACAACGCCCTATGTTCAGCGCTTGTTGAGCATTTCAATGATCCACTCTTTTCTCTTCTGCATTTTAATCGGATGATTAAAAAGGGTGGTCATTTATTGTTATCCACTCCTGCACTGGACTCAACTTGCACGCGTGTTGGCGTACCGGGTTTTTTCAAATACACTCATACTTTTTATTTTTCCGAGCAAAGCATTCGATCTATTCTTGAAAAAGCAGGGTTCGAAATCAGCTGGATTGAATATCGTGCTGGGACCGAGGTAAGAGATTCAAAGACATCGCCTCTCTACTTTATTTGCGCCAAAAAAGTTGAAGATCGGCGTCCAGAGCTTATTGAACAATATCGAACTTTGACGAACTTGGACGCGGAAAGCCGCAAAGTGACGGAAGCGCTTTATGGATTGCTTGCGCCGGAGTTTAGGCGATTCTCCCTTCGTTATGGCGTGAAGAGGATGACGGTCGGCCTTTTGCCTCAGCGTCTCAAGTCGAGTATTCGCGCCATTTTTAAGAACTAGTCAAAGGTAGAGCCTCTATTGGGTGAGTTTCTTTGGAATTCGCAGTCGCTTCGCCGATTGTTGCGCGTTGCCAACGGTTTTTCAGCTTGATGAAGTGTTTCTCAAAAAATTCATAGGAGAGGACGGCTGAGACGCCTGTTAGGATGATGTGCCATGGATAGGTTTGAAACCTAAGGGTGCTTCCTGGGCCTGTTCGCATAAAAAGGCAGTGCCAAAGGTAGAGACTGTAAGACATCTGTCCAATGTATCGAAGAGGGGCAAATTCGAGCGCTTTCACCCAAATACTATGCTGACGTTCAGCTACAAAATGAACGATTAAAGCGAATGTTATCGCCTGCAACATGGGCACCATATTCAGCAGTGCTACCGGAAGAAAGAACGACGAAAAGTAACAAATGACGCCGACTCCAAGCCAAAGCAATCGAATTGGAACGCGAGTACGGTGCATGGCTATCAGAGATCCGATGAGAATGGATCCGATGGCAGGAAGGGTCCATCGATCAAGAAAGAAGGCCTG
>CAZCBS010000146.1:0-10048 GCA_964496965.1 uncultured Bacteriovoracaceae bacterium | reverse complement strand
GTCGTGGAGGTACACGGATTAATCCACTGCGTGCGATGTTTGAGTTTCAAGAGGTCACTACGATTGGTCGGGGATTAAAACCGGTGGTTGAGTATTCCGATCGAGCTCTTTGTATGACTTGGAATCAGCACGGGGGGCCGATTTTCTCCACGGGACCGTGGAGCGAAACTGAAAATAATGCGAAAGTCGCTCAGGCCATGTTGGAGAAAAATCCGCATTTCGAGACTCACGGTCTCAATGGAGGCCAAGATTTTATGATTCCAGCGGGAGATAAGGCCTTCACGCGAGTCTTTGGTTTTGATGCGAATGTGCAACGCGGAAGCGGGCTTCTCTTCGCTCAAGAGCTGTTTCGCCGAGGATGCGGAACGAGTTCAATCGAAAGCTCTGAGTGCAGGCGCCTGATCGCAGAGCTTGCTTTTATAGACAGGTCGAGCAAAAGCAAGGACCGGGAAAAATACAAAGAGCAGTTGGCCCGATTGGACGAGCTTTTAACGAAATCCTGGCCTAAGGATGGGATTCCGATGAGCGAGGGAGAGCTTCCTAATCGAGATCCTTTCAAAGATCCCAATACAATGCCACTCAGTCCGTATTTGGACCCACTCAGCGAGAGATCCTCAAAAAGTCCAAAATATCGAGAGTTTTTCCGAAACCGGGCGGGCAATTCGTTCCAGCAAGATCAATTCGAAGTTTTGAAACAAGCCGCCGCGATATTCAACGACGACGATGTCACTTACATCAAAAACTTAGCCGGTGGAGACGTCGATAAAATCCATGCGGCGCTCAAGAGTCCTTCCATGACGGAATTCTTCGATGGAAGAGCCATCGTCAAAAGCGATCTTTATCGAGAGCTTTTAAAAAATTTGGGCCATCCGGTGGAGCAGGATCTTTGGAAGATAGAAGAAAGCAAAATGCCGCCCATGATTCTTGCCGGACAAGTGATGCTCGATGGAAGCGCAAAGCTTTCCGGCCAGTCTGCCGGTCATTTGGCAAACGAGCTTCATCTTTTCAAAAAGAACTGCGCTTCTTGCCATACCGGGCAGAGCGAGCCTCGGATGAACTTCATGGAGGCGGCGTCGGATGAGGCACTGATGCGGCAAATTCGAACCAATCCGGAAATCGCGCGGCGACTCAGCTGGGAGAGTGTTCCGGAAGCTCAACGAATGCCTCCTCAACGATCCAAGCAAGGTCAATCGCTTCGAGGCCCAGACGCTCAAGGTCGCTTGGGAATGCTTCATACGATCAACCGCAAAGGCTGCGTTGAGGCTATTGAGAGCGCTCTTCATCTGTGAAATACGTCGAAGCCAGAATGGCGCAGACGCCGACTGTCCGGTGGACAGTCGAGCACAGGATGTGCGAGAAGGACCTATGGCTTTCGGAAACCGACCTTTTACTTTGGATCAGATCAATCAAATGGGCCGCGGCACGATGGGCGAGGCGATCGGGATCGAGTTCACCGCCGTTGGCGACGACTGGCTTGAGGCAACGATGCCCGTGGATCATCGAACCAAGCAGCCAGCTGGGCTTTTGCATGGAGGCGCCTCGGTTGCGCTTGCGGAGACCCTGGGAAGCGTGGCTTCCGTTCTGCATGTCGATTCCAAGAAACAATCCGTCGTAGGACTGGAGATCAACGCGAATCACATTCGATCCGCACGCGAGGGAAAAGTGACCGGAAGAGTTCGAGCCATTCACCTCGGGCGAACCACTCATCTTTGGGAAATTCAAATCACGGACCCGGCTGGAAAGCTCGTTTGCGTGAGCCGCCTCACCGTGATGATTCTCGATAAACCCGCGATCTAAGTCAGACCACGCTTATTTCTTTTGCTGCTGCTGCTCGGCTTCTTTGGTCTCTGACTCGCGAATGGTTTGGCGTACGAGATTGCGAAGAATGCGATTGCGATTCGCTTGTCCGACCAGTGATTTCACATTGTCGTAAAGTCCTGGATCGTTTACGAGCGCGCCTAGCGTTCCATTGCCACTATTGATTTTTTCCGTGATGGACTCGAGATTCTTGACGATCTTCTTGATTTTCAGGTCATCCATCTGATGGTCGAGTTTTTCGGATGCGCTCGCCAAGTTCTTGGAGGTGAGTGCCATGCCCTGAAAAATCTTTTCGCTTCGATTTCCGGTCGCGAACTGTTTGAGGACGATATCGAGCGACGTCGCTACGCTGTTGAGGCGTGCCACGAGCTGATCGCTCTGACTGAGAAATTGGGAAATTCCCTTGCTGGGAAGAACAGGAATATCAGAGCCCATGGGGAGGGAAGAAGCGTCAGTGCTTCCGGGAGTAATGGAGACGTAGCGATCGCCGAGCACGCCTTGGGTGGCGATCTCGGCTTCGCTGTCTTTCTTGATATGTTTGGCGTTGTCGGCCGTGACATTCAACGAGATGACAATATTGCCTTGTTGATTGTCGAATGCGACGCGATCGACAGTGCCGATCTGGATGCCGCCCAGCATGACTTTAGCCCCGCCGATCAGTCCTTCCGCGCTAGGGAGGTGAATCGTATACTGACTCTTTCTTGCTAGCAGGTTTTCCGTGCTTCCCAGGAGCAGAACGGCGATCATGACCAGAATCAATCCGATTGAGACGAAGATCCCGACTTTTAGTTCTGTTTCCATTCGTTTCTGGCTCATAGGGCTCGTTCCTTTTTCTCGATTCAACTCTGCTTAAATTTTTGCCGCGGGCGCCGAATTGGGATGCGTGACATCGAACTCCCCCGTGATAAATCTCCGGATCATCGGGTCTGTGGAGGCTCGAATATTGGCCACGGTATCGATCGCATAGATTTTGCCCTGATGCAAAATGGCCAGGCGATCGCAGATTTCGAAGGCAGCCGGAAGATCGTGCGTTACGAAAATCCCGGTGATGTCTTTATTCTTCAGCTTGTGAATATTTTGGATGAGGCGATGGGTGTTGACTGGATCCAAGCCCGCGGTCGGTTCGTCAAATAGGATGATGTGTGGGTCCAGGATCGTCGCGCGCGCGAGTCCCGCGCGCTTTTGCATGCCCCCGGAAAGCTCGGCGGGGAAAAGGAGATTGGAGCCGCGCATGTCGATCAGATCGAGCATTTCGTTTACTTTGCGCTGAATCTCGACTTCCGAGAGCTGGGTGTGTTCGCGAAGCGGGTAGGCGAGATTGTCCTCGACGGTCAGGGAGTCAAAGAGCGCGCCGTTCTGAAAAACATAGCCGATCTTGATTCGGACGTCGGGGAGCTGTTCTTCACTCAGTTGAACGATGTCCTTGCCTTCAAACCAGATGCTGCCATGGTCCGGTTTTTCGAGTCCGATGATCGAGCGAAGGATGACGCTTTTTCCAGTGCCGGATCCGCCTAAGAGTCCGACAATCTCTCCCCGGTGAAGCGAAAAGCTGACTCCCCGATGAACGATCTTTGGGCCGAAGTTTTTGTGAAGATCCTTTAAGTCGAGAATGATCGGGGTTTGAGGCTTTGTCATCTAGATTACTTTGGGTAGAAAAATTCGATGAAAATCTTGGTCAGGAAGAAGTCGCTGATCATGATGAAAATGCTCGAGGTGACAACGACCCAAGTCGTGCTATTACCCACGCCTTGAGTGCCGCCCTCGGTATTGAGGCCCTTCCAGCAAGCGGTGACGCTGATGAAGAATGCGAAAACGATCGTCTTGATCATTCCTGTAAAGAGATCGGCGAGTCGAAGGGTCTCGATGATCTTTGCCATGAAAAACTCAGTGTTGATGTTGAGCTCGTACTTCGAGACCATCATCGCGCCATAGAGTCCGATATAGTCGGCAAGCAAGGTCAGCAACGGGAGCGCGATCATGCTTGCGATCACGCGAGGGATGACGATTCGCTTGATCGGGCTCGTGCCTAAGGCACGGATCGCATCGATCTGCTGCGTGACTTTCATCGAGCCCACTTCGGCGGCGATTCCGGAGCCGATCCGGCCCGCGACAAGGAGGCTGGTGAAGACCGGGCCCATTTCGCGAAGAATGGAAAGCGCGGCTAGTTTTGGGACGTAGAGGGTGCCGCCAAATTTTTGAAGTCCAGCGCCGAACTGAAGCGCCATGACAGAGCCTGTCGCGAGAGCCGTGACTCCCACGAGAACCAGCGATTGTACGCCGATAAAAAGAACCTGATCCACGATCAAGCTGAAGTAAAATGGGCGCCGGAAAATTTCTTTCGCCATTTGCGAGCAGAGAATGGCGAATCCACCGACAAAGTGAATGAGAGCCATCGAGCTTTGGCCGATTCGCAGGGCGATTGCGCGCGGAAGTTTGGGTGCGGCAGCAGGCGAGAGGTCAATGGCCGATGGAGGCATTTCTTAAGACTACTCTCTCAATCTGAGGGAAGCAACGAAATGGGAGAAGTCCGAAAGCTGCTTTTCAAAATAGGATGGACGCGACATGTAAACAAGGTCGTAGACGCAGTTTTGACGCTTCATTACGACGGTTCGGATTTGCATCGGCTCGCCATTGAGCTTTCCGATGATCGTCGTTTCCAGGGCGGGGTTTTTTTGGATTTCCATGCCGCGCTCTTCGCGAAGTGTGACGTCCGTGATTCCCAATAAAAGAAGGTCGGTCAGGGACTTTAAATCCTGTTCGACGGTTTTCTTTTGAGAGTCGAGGGACTGCCGGCAAGCGGAATCCAAGGAAATGATCGACGCAGTGGTTGCCGATTGATAGGCGACGTCGGAGACTTCGGTCGGGCTCATGTCCTGAGCCTTCATGGATTCGCCCTGAGCCGCCGTCTTGGCTGGATCCAGCTTTTTCCAATCCGGATTGGAGTGGCTCAAATCCATGACGCCGTATTCAGTCGATTTCTCTTCGAGAGGCTTCACGTTGCCGACAACGACGCTGCACCCGGAAGAAACGACCAGGAGAAACGGAAGAACGAGGGCGCCGAACTGCGCAGTAAGTGAGGGCTTCAAAGAGTGCATTGTCTTTTCTTTCTCTCACAGTTCAGGGTCCACTCGCAAGCGTGACAAAAGCGATAGTTCTTTATCGGATTCGTCAAAGGTTCGGCATGAGCTGTCGTGTTTCCTGACGCTGGGCTAAAATTTCGGAGATCAAAACGGTCGAAGGTATTTTCCTGCCCGGTCAAGAATTACCGAGTCGATCCAGAGGTTTCAACACTATTTGAGGTTCGATCGGACAAGGTGTGTCGCGATGGCATCAGCTTTGCTTTAGATAGGCCTTGTCCAATCAAATTGGATAGAACTTCTTAAGAAGAGAGAGCAAAGAGAGCATGGATGCTCGACTGACTCCAAAAACGATTCGCCAGAGATTTTGCGCCAAGATCGCCTTGATCAGCCAGATCGCCTTCGTCAGTTGGATGACGCTTTTTTCGGACGCTTCGCACGCCGAAAAGCCGCTGTCGTGACACCTTCGTGGTCAGAATTTTCCAACCCACAGTCGCCTTGTTTTCCGGATGGACGACGGAGTCCCTGTTCAATGGAAAGAGACTCAGAACGGATTCGAAGCTGTTTTCAAAGGAATCGGATTTACCGACCTGGGCGCGCCCTTGGGAGAGGAAGAGGCTTGGGCCGAGCAGTTCAGCAAAACTCTGCGCGATCCTCGTCTTTCGTCCATCGATTTGCGCGAAGTGGCGGGCGGCTTGAAGGTTGTTGGTCAATGGAAGTTTCCGTCCGGGCCCTCGGCTCCGGCCGATCCGAGAATGGAGACTTTCAATTTTCGCGAGCACAGTCCGGGCGAGTTTGTCGTCGATTTTTGGCTCAAGAAGGGAATCACCGTAGCGGAAGCCGAGGCTTTGAGGAAAAAGCAGGCTCAGCAGGAGAAGATTCGCCGTGCGAAAGCGGAGATCGACAATCGTGTCTCTCGGCGCATCGCTTCGGAGAAAGCGAAATCCGAAATCAATGATCTGGGGCGATTCTGCTCGGAGCCTTTGAGCGAAAAGAAAGACGTTTTCCTTTCGTTTTTGCCGGTGAGCGAGCGAATTGATTACCAAAAGGAGCTTCCTCACGGCGCACCCGATGCTCAGTATCCTTATTACGAGCCAAAGGGCAATGCGCAAGACGCTCAATATGTTCGACTGGCTCTGAAGCTTTATCACGAAGAAAAATACGGGCTCGTGGTAAGGACTTTGGATTTTCTCGATACAGAGCAACCTTCTTCCTCTTATCGAACTGAAATGCGATTTCTCCGGGCCAATGCGCTCTTGAAGCTCGGAATGCAGGCCGAGGGCGAGAGAATTCTCTCTGATCTTCGCGCTGAGGCTAAGGGAAAGCCCGCAGCGTTGCACTCAGCTCTTTATTTGGCGAGCAAGCTTCTTGAGCCCGTGGAAGGAAAAGAGTTTCGCTTTAAGGATCCGCTGGCCGCCTACGAAACATTTTCGTGGTTCTTTACTCATTATCCGGATCATCGCTTGGCTTGGCTTTTTCATCTCGGGGCAGCCGAAGCGCTTTCGGCCATCAAGCAGACCGAACAAGCCGCGAAAGAGTATCTTTGGGTCGCGGAAAATGCTCGAAGTCCGGAGCAACGAGCCCAGGGCGCATTGCGATTGGGAAATGTCTATCTCGAGCGCCGCGAGCTTCCGCGGGCGCTTGAGGCCTATACGCGCGCGCTTCGCTATTTCAGGAAAGAGTCCGAGAGCTATCCGGCGATCCATCTCAATCGTGGCGAGACGCTTTACGGACTCGGGGAGTACGAAGAGGCACGTAAAATTTTCGAAGACTTCACGAACAAATATTCGGGCTATCCTCACGGCTGGCGCGCAACGTACCGACTGGGCGAAATCCTCGGCCGCCAAGACGCGAGCCCGATTCATGAGGCAGCCTCACGAAAGTGGTTCTACGATACGATCAATCTGTTTCCGCTCAGTCCAGGCGCGACCCTTGCGCGCCTGCGCCTGATCTCTTGCGGGGATCACGGCGGCTTCACCTATGAGTCGGCGTCGCGCTTCTTTGACGGAGAGGCGAAGAATTTCGATGCCTCGGGCGAAGTCTCGATGGTTCGCTATCCAGATCATCGAGCGCTCGCGCAGTTGAGGGCTTATATTACGCTTGAGCATGACGATGCCGCGATCGATATCGCCCAGCGCGAGCTGAGCCTGACAAAGGTGGCGCCGGTCAAAGCTGAACTGGGTCGGATGTATGAGGAGTTGTTTCGAAAGAATATCCTCAATCTTTTGGATCAAGGCAAACCCTACGATGCGCTGAGTTTCTATGAGGAGCGCTCTAAGTTTCGCCCGAAAGACGTCCCGTCTATCGATCCAGACTATTTGCTTAGGCTATCGCTTGCGGCCTCTCGACTTGGTTTAGGGAAAAAGGCGGAATTTCTCGCGGATGCGTATCATCAGGCGAGCGCGCCCAAGCGCTCGATCGCTCAAGCAAGCTCAAATAGCTCAAGCGGGCCGAGTGGACTGGACGCTCGATTGCGCGTTTCAGAGGAAAAATTCGCTGAGGCGCGCGCGCTTTGGATCTCGGGCGATACCTCGAAAGAGAGTGAGCTAGGAGCGAAAAACGCGGACAAGGTTCGCGCGCAGCTCGATCAAGTCGTCGCGGAGTCTCCCTATTCTTTCGAAAAAGAAGTGATTTTGGGACTGCTTGAGGAAAAGCACGGCAAGTTGAAAACCGCGCGAGGTCACATCCTGAAGGCGCAGGTGCTCGCTCCCGCGGGCAAAGGCGAGGAGTCGGAGGAAACGTCGCTTCAGCTTCTTTCCTGGCTGGCTGGGATCGAGGCGAAAGCTGGCGATTCAAAGACCGCTTTAGCAATGTACAAGTCCCTCGAAAGCAAGCTTGTTGCGCGCGAAAAGCAAGAAGAAGAGGCCGATAGCGAAGAAGAAGGCGAGGGAGACGCCGAGGTCGCGACGGAGCCTGAGGAAAAGAAAGTCGCGACGACAGCGTCTTTCTTGGGTGTCGCCCTAGTCCAAGATATTGAACAAATATTATTGAATCAGGGCGTTCTCCTGGATTCGATGAAGCGTTGGGGCGAAACCGCGTCCGTTTACCACAAGGCCGTCGAGCAAGGTCTTGGCGGAAATCAAGCGATGTACGGCTATGCCCGAGCGTTGCTCAAGACAGGCGGCAAAGCAAGCCGCGAGAAAGCGAAAGTGGCGCTTCAAAAGCTGACCGAAAGTAAAACCGAGGATTTCTGGAAAAAGCTAGCGCGGGAAACGCTAGCTGATCTCCAGTTGAAGGGAAATTGAAACTCAATCCGACTCACGCCAAGGAGGGCGACGAAATGACGGAAATCATCACAGCGGACCGTAGGATGCGAGAGCTGATTCAATTGGCAAAGACTGTTGCGCAAAGCAAGGCTACAGTCCTGATCCAAGGCGAAAGCGGAACGGGAAAAGAGCTGATGGCCAGCCTCGTTCACGATAACAGCACGCGCGCCGGACGCCCTTTCGTTGCCATTAACTGCGCAGCGATTCCAGAGAACCTCCTCGAGAGCGAGCTTTTCGGCTACGAGCGCGGAGCGTTTACCGGAGCGGTAACGAGCAAGGCCGGCAAGTTCGAGTTTGCCAATGGCGGCACATTACTTCTCGATGAAATTTCCGAAATGGATGTCCGCCTTCAAGCCAAGCTTCTTCGCGTGCTTCAGGAAGGCGAGGTCGATCGAATCGGCGGACGCAAGCCGATCCCGGTCGATGTTCGCATCATCGCGACCTGTAACAAAAATCTAGCGGATTGCGTTCGAGAAGGCACGTTTCGCGAAGACCTATTCTACCGCTTGAACGTCGTCAACCTGACCATCCCGCCGCTGCGCGAGCGTATCGGCGATGTTCGCATTCTCTCTTCTCACTTTATGGCTCAATATTCGGAGAAAAACAGCAAAGGCGTCACATCGATCTCGCCAGAGGCGCTCGGGATGCTGGAAGCGCATGTCTGGCCAGGAAACGTGCGCGAGCTCGAGAATGTCATCGAGCGCGCTGTGATCACGGCGTCGTCACCGTCGATCGCGTCGAAAGATATCGCGATCGAGCGCCGTTCGATCGCGATCGACGATACGCAAGCGATCGTCGCTGAACAGAGCGCGACCTCCGCTCTGCCAGCAGCTCCATGGTCTCCGGGCCAAACCTTGAACGATATCGAGCGCACGGTGATTTTGGATGCGCTTGAGTATCACAAAGGCAATCGGACTCATACGGCGCGCGCTCTTGGGATCTCGATCCGCACTTTGAGAAACAAGCTTTCGGATTATCGTAAGCTTGGAATCCAAGTCTGATTCGAGATCACTCCGACTTTTCTCTGGGCAGAAAGCTCCCAACCTGAGGGGAGGTTTCTGCCTGGAGAGAACGGAAAATTCTGCCCGGCTGCGAGAAGAGGCATAGAGGCGTGATCGGAAAGTCCCGGAATGACGGCAAAATTTTCATCGAGGGAATCGGCACGTAACTTGTAACTGAGGAGCCGGGACCAAGCAGTCCAACGATTTAAAAAGGGGAGCTCAGGATGAGCAACGGTTTTGACCCGACAATTGGCGCGCTAAATACTTCGCTGAATCTTCGGCTGCTTCAGCAGAATGTCATCAGCTCCAACATCGCGAACGCGGATACGCCTGGCTATAAAGCTAAGACGATGGAGTTTGAGGGCGCGCTTCGAGACGCGCTGAACGTTGGGAACAATCTTCCCATGCAGTCGAGCGACCCTAGGCATATCACGCACAAAGCGACTGATCCGGTCGATCCCGAGATTTACGATGATCCAAACGGCGTCGAGTCCCTCGACGGAAACACGGTGGATCGTTCTGGTGAGATGGCTAAGCTCGCTGAAAACCAGCTTTTGTACGACGCTTCGGCTGAAATGCTTAAACGCAAGCTCGGTATGCTGAAGTACGCAATCACGGAAGGCGGAGGTAATCGCTAATGGATCTTTTTTCTTCGATGCGGGTAAGCGCTACGGGGCTTGATGCACAGACCAAGCGCATGAACACGATCTCGAGCAATCTCGCGAACGCCGAAACCGTTGGCTACCACAAGAAAGATCCGATGATGGCGGCCGAGACCGATCGCGAGAGCTTCGGCGAGATTCTGCAAAATGAGCTGGACGAAGATGTGCAGGGCGTGGGCTGGCAGGAAAACCACGAAGTTCCAGTCGTTCGCATGGTTTTACAA
>CAZCBS010000145.1:0-10106 GCA_964496965.1 uncultured Bacteriovoracaceae bacterium | reverse complement strand
GATTTTATCGCCCGCCCCACTCACTGGCAAATTGGGCATCGCTAATAAAGGCAAATCCCTTAACAGCACGGGGGATACGCAAAAAAAACTCGACTTGATCGCGAACGACCTGTTCTTAGAACGCGTATCGTCCAGCAATCTCATCCATCGATTTGTCTCCGAGGAGTTGAATCATCCGCAAACTCTGAGTCAGTCTGAAGCTCAAATCGAATCTCCTCTCCTTCTTGCCATGGACCCACTCGACGGGTCTTCGAACCTCGATGTGAACGGAACGGTTGCATCGATTTTTGGAATTTATCGTGATCAGAGAGATCCACTTCCGAAAGGGCGCGATCTAATCACAGCAGGATACTTTCTTTACGGCACTTGCACGATTTTAGTTCTCAGCACCGGACACGGAGTGAATGGCTTTACATTGGATCCGGCAAACGGAAAATTTCAGCTCTCGCATCCTAGTATTCGATGTCCGGATCACGGCAACTACCTCTGCGCGAACATCGCTCATTTTTCGCAGTGGCCGGATTCGGTTCAAGCATATATGGACTCGCTCATTACTCGCTCGCGCGTCGAGCTTGAACATGTCTCACTCCGTTACTCGGGAGCGATGGCGACCGATGCTCATCGAATCCTTCTCGAAGGTGGAATCTATCTCTATCCACCTGATTCTCAGCACTGGACGGGTAAAATCCGACTGCTCTATGAGTCTGCCCCGATGGCTTATCTCTTTGAACAAGCCTCTGGCGCTTCAAGCAACTGCGTGCAGTCGCTGCTGGACGTGCCCATTTTCGAGCCGCACCAGCAGGATCACACTGCTCTCGGAAGCCGCAAAAACGTGCAAGAATACATCGACACCGTCATGCGGGCGCAAGCCGCCGCTTAAGGACCGGCGAACTCGCGATCTTCATTATCCGAAAGGAAGCTCTTCGCGTATTCCGCGCGCATCTTTGAGATATAATCGATCGAGATTTCTTTTGGACACGCGGCACGGCACTCACCGATATTGGTGCAGTTTCCGAAACCTTCAAGATCCATTTGGCGAACCATGCGGCCAGCACGGCGAGCGCGTTCCACTTGGCCTTGCGGCATGAGCGCAAGCTGCGAAATCTTAGCTGCCGTAAAGAGCGACGCAGAAGCGTTCGGACATGCGGCGACGCAAGCTCCGCAACCAATGCAAGTCGCGGCATCCATGGCCTGATCCGCGATCGGTTTTGGAACCAAGATCGCGTTCGCGTCAGCATGTTTCCCGGTCTTGGCGGAAGTGTATCCGCCCGAAGCGATAATCCGGTCGAAAGCTCCGCGATCGACCACCAGATCCTTGATGACAGGGAAAGCACGACCTCTCCAAGGCTCGATCACGATCGTGTCGCCGTCCTTGAAGTGGCGCATGTAAAGTTCGCAAGTCGTCGTGGCCATTTGAGGGCCGTGTGCTTGACCGTTGATCATGCATCCGCAGCTTCCGCAAATTCCTTCGCGGCAATCGCTATCGAACTCGACTGGCTCTTTGCCTTCGCGAATGAGCTTTTCATTAAGAAGATCGAGCATTTCCAAGAATGACATGTCCGGAAGAACGCCATCGAGCTTGTAGGTCGCGAATGCACCGGATTGGTTTGAGCTTTTTTGCCGCCAGATCTCAAGATTCAGAGTCATGGTGTTTGCCATAAATCAGGGGTCCTTTACTTATTTGTAGCTTCGTTGAGCAAGCTTGATGTTTTCGAATACGAGCTGCTCTTTGTGCAGAACCGGCTCCTGGCCTTCGCCTTTGTATTCCCAAGCCGCGACGTACGAGTAGCTCGCGTCGTCACGAAGCGCCTCGCCTTCAGGCGTTTGACTCTCTTCACGGAAATGGCCACCGCAAGACTCAGCGCGATTAAGCGCGTCGCGCGCCATCAACTCGCCCAGCTCGAGGAAATCGGCCACGCGGCCTGCCACTTCGAGGTTCTTGTTGCAAGTATCCGTTTCGACTGGAAGCTGGATTCCGGACCAGAACTCTTCGCGAAGAGCTTTGATCTTAGTAATAGCTTCCTTAAGGCCCTTTTCATTGCGAGCCATACCGACCTTGTCCCACATGATGTGGCCAAGCTCGCGGTAGAAATCGAGCGCGGTCTTTTTGCCGCCCTTTTTGCCAGCAGCGACCAGGCGATCGATTTGAGTGCGGACATCAGCCTCAGCCTGCGCGAACGCAGGATGATTCGTATCTACTTTCGCAAGCGTGTTCGATGCGATGTAATGACCGAGCGTGTACGGAATCACGAAGTATCCGTCAGCCAAGCCCTGCATCAGCGCCGAGGCCCCGAGACGATTTGCGCCGTGATCGGAGAAGTTGGCTTCGCCGAGGACGTGCAATCCAGGAATCGTCGACATCAAGTTGTAATCAACCCACAAGCCGCCCATGGTGTAGTGAACCGCTGGGTAGATGCGCATCGGGACTTCGTACGGATTTTCGTCCGTGATCCGATGATACATATCGAAGAGATTTCCGTACTTCTCGCTGATCGTTTTCTTTCCGTCGCGTTTGATCGCGTCACGGAAGTCGAGGTAAACGGCGAGTCCGCTTGAGCCAACGCCACGGCCCTCATCGCAAACTTGTTTTGCGTTACGGGAAGCGACGTCACGAGGAACCAAGTTTCCGAACGACGGATATTTGCGCTCCAGATAATAATCGCGATCTTCTTCGGGAATCGAAGAAGGATCTTTTTTGACGTCTTCTTTCTTCTTTGGGACCCAAACGCGTCCGTCGTTACGAAGACTCTCGGACATCAAAGTCAGCTTGGATTGATGCTCGCCCGAAACCGGGATGCACGTCGGATGGATCTGCGTATAGCAAGGATTTGCGAACGCGGCGCCACGCTTGGGAGCGCGCCAGATCTTCGTTCCATTCGAGTTAAATGAGTTGGTGTATAGATAGAAAATACGGCCGTAGCCACCGGTCGCGAGAATCACCGCGTCGCCGACAAAGCGCTCGATTTTTCCGGTGACGAGATCGCGAGTGATGATACCGCGAGCCTTTCCGTCGATCATGACGACGTCGAGCATTTCGTGGCGCTCATACATCGTCACTTTTCCCGCATCGACTTGTCTCATCAACGCTTGATAAGCGCCGAGAAGAAGCTGCTGTCCGGTCTGGCCGCGAGCGTAGAACGTACGTGATACCTGCGCGCCACCGAAAGAGCGGTTCGCCAGCTCGCCGCTGTATTCGCGAGCAAATGGAACGCCCTGAGCCGCGCATTGATCGATAATATCGACGCTGAGCTCAGCAAGGCGATGAACGTTGGCTTCGCGCGAACGATAGTCGCCGCCCTTGATCGTGTCGTAGAAAAGACGATGAACGCTGTCGCCGTCGTTTGCGTAATTTTTCGCGGCATTGATCCCGCCCTGAGCGGCGATCGAGTGAGCGCGACGAGCGGAGTCCTGAATGCAGAAAGTCTTTACATTATAGCCAAGCTCGCCCAAAGACGCGGCGGCCGATGCGCCGGCAAGACCGGTTCCTACGACAAGAACCGTGTGCTTTCGCTTGTTCGCAGGATTGACGAGCTTGATCTCGCCTTTGTGCTTGCTCCATTTTTCTTCAATAGGACCAGAGGGAATCTTTGCATCCAAGTTCATCAGACTCATGGGTGACTCCTAGATAAAAAAGTAAATGTAGACTGGGATAAAAAGAAATCCCACCGCGAGAATGAAACCGAGCAATCCGCTGAGACTCAGAAGCTTGCGAGACGTTCCACCGCTCACGACACCGAGGGATTGAAACGCGCTCCAAATCCCGTGTCTCAAATGCGTTCCGAAAAGAAGCATGCAGAAAACATAGAATCCAACCCAAGCTGGGTTCTTAAACGTCTCGACCACGAGGCGATGCAGGTCGCGAGCTTCTTCGCCGTGAATCTGCGTGACGTAACCTTGGTCAACACTTGCGCCGAAGCGGAACTGCCAAACGTGCACGGCGATGAAAACCAAAAGAGTCACGCCGGAGAAAATCATCGTGCGCGAAGAAAAGTTGCTCGGCGTTGCTCCGCCCTTCGAGCGCCACATCTTGTATTTTTCAGGACGGGCGGCTGAGTGATTCTTCTTCAATGCGAAACCGGTGACGATGTGAAGAAGTACAACCAGCAACAATCCGATTTCGGCGACAACGAGAAGACCGCCGAGATCGTGAAGCGCTTTTGCGTAGGTATTGAAAGGAGCGCCGTCAGTTCGGTACAAGGAGAGATTGCCCAAGAGATGGACGATCACGAAGCCGACCAGACCGAGCCCTGAAAGGGCCATGGCGAATTTCTGACTGACCGACGCTAAATTTATAAATTGGGCAGCTTGGGATGAGGCATCCCTTTTGTTTTTGTTCATCATAATATGTTAGAATTGACCCTATAATAACCCTTCACCCAAAACAACCTATACGGAGCTCAGGAGTTTAAATGAAGTCGCGTTTTTCTTTAGTTCAAGCACTCACCCTCGCTAGTACGATCTCGATGGTCGCACTTTCTTCCTGCACAAAAAAGGATACTTCGACTTCGACCCCGCCTCCGACCTCGCCCGCTCCAGCCGCTGTCAACAATACAACAGCGGCAACAGCGCAAGCCGAGCTCACCTTGGGAACCGATGGCGACAATCTTTACTTCGATAAGAAAGAATTGGAAGCCAAGGCCGGCCAAACGGTGAAAATCACCTTTAAGAACAATTCCTCCGCATCCTCAAACATGAGCCATAATTGGGTTCTTGTGAAAGCGGGCTCGGAACAACAAGTCGCCACCGACGGCATGCAAGCCGGCGATTCGAAAGATTGGGTTGCTGAAGGCGCCACTGTCCTGGGCCATACCAAGCTTGCCAAGCCCGGCGAAACGGTCAGCGTCACCATGACCATGCCGGCAGCCGGAGATTACACCTATATCTGCACCTATCCGGGGCATTCGATCACCATGAAAGGCACGCTTCACGTGAAGTAAACGGCTTACTTTTTCTTGCCCCTGAGGTAGAGTGGGATATATACCATCTTTAAGGAGCGTCTTCGAATGGCTACCAATTCGCCAATGGCAAAAATGTCTCAAATTCCTATGAGCAAGCTGGTTCCAGGTCTCATTGTGGGCTTGATTGGCCTAGCTGCCGTGGGTGCCATCGTGGGCGATTGGGCCTTGAACATCATGGATCTTTCGTTCCGAACCACTGGTCGTTACGCGAAAATGCTGGGTGTTCCTGCTCCTGAGACGCAGCTTCCTAAGGATTCCTATCTTTGCCCTAAAGACGCAAAAAATCCTTGGATTGGCTGCACGATCCGCTAACTCGTTGCGTCAGGTGACGCTTGAATCGGTTTAAGAAGTTCGCCGCATTCTGCCTCGGTTATAATGTTCTAGTGATCCTTTGGGGCGCTTATGTTCGCGCTACCGGATCGGGGGCTGGATGTGGAAGCCATTGGCCGCTTTGCAATGGTGAAGTGATTCCGCGTCCGGAGCGCATTCAAACCTGGATCGAGCTGACCCACCGTTTGAGTTCTGGCTTATGCTTAGTTTTTGTCATCATTCTCATGGCGTGGGCTCGGCGATCATTTCCCAAAAAACACCCGGCCCGAACCGCCGCTCATTGGTCGTTTGGGCTAACCATCAGCGAAGCTCTTGTCGGAGCAGCTCTTGTTCTACTCGCTCTGGTTGAGCATGATCAATCGGTGCGGCGGGCGATCTCGATTTCCATTCATCTCGTGAACACGCTTTTTCTCTTAGGAGCGCTCACTCTCACGGTTCGCCACTCAAATCTTCCTGCTGAACATAAGCCGATTCAAAATACATGGAACGGGAAACCAAAACGCTGGTTCATCACCGCGATCGTCTCCACGATTCTGTTGGGCACGACGGGAGCTTTGACCGCGCTTGGAGATACGCTTTTTCAAAGTAAATCGTTAGCTTCCGGGTTTGCTCAAGATTTTGCCAGTGAAAGCCATTTCCTCGTAAAGCTCAGAGTTTTTCATCCCGCGATGGCGGTCATCACAGCGATCGTTCTTTATCTCTATTCTGAATTCGCCATAAGGTGGTCTGAACCACCCCAAGGCGATACGCATACTTGGGCGCGAGCACTGCAAGCGCTTGTCCTGGTCCAAATGGCCATCGGTGGCACTAATCTTTTGCTCTTGGCCCCGATCGGGCTGCAGATGGTGCATCTGCTTCTTGCCGACCTGATTTGGATCAGCTTGATCATGCTAAGCTCAGCCATTCTAACGCGTCCTTCGTCTTCTATTCGCATGTGAGTTGCAGACTCAAGCGGCGGAGGATTTTTATGAAATTTAAAATGATTCGCCCTTCTGTTTTGGCCATCAGCGCAAGCGCCCTTATTTTCGCGGCGAGCGCATGCAATCCCAATCGAAACAACCCAAACTACAACGCTTCTCGCACTCAGCCGGGAACCGTATCATCTCCAGGGATGTCCGGCTCCTCTGGCAGTGGCAACACAGGCTCGCTCTCTGGAGCGGGCGACACTTCGAACACCGGCTCAAACAGCCCGTCCGGCTCTGCAACGGGAAATCCATAAATTACGTTTTGGACAAATGCATGAGGGCCGACGCCAAACCTAGCGTGCGGCCCTTATTTTCACTATAAATAATGTCAAAATCACCGGAATCAAGCAGCACGCCTAAACGTTCTTAACGCGGGAGCGACCTCTTGCTTGGACCATTTGACAGCCAAGAGATCGCGCCTTGGTTTATAAACTTTGTTGAAAAATCTACTTTGCGTCTGAAGATCCTTCGGATCCGCGCTTTTAATGATTTCGACCGCCTCGTCCCATGCCTCCGGCCAGTTGGAAAACCGCTTTTTAACTTGATAGTCGAAATCTCTCGGAAGCTGCGTTCGTTGTCCGAAGCGAAACCTCAATCCGTTCCGCGGGCCTCGGCAGACAAACGCCTTTTCTCCGCCGGGGCTGTACTCGGGCTCATGAGTCTGGCGAGCAAGCTCGAACTCCGGGATGACAGGCCTACGAGCGCCAATGGCCTTTGCTTCCGCCCAACGATTTTTCGCCGCCGCGTAGAACAAAGCCCGATTCAGACCCCAGCTTTTCGCCTCGTCCGAATCGAGCCCGAAATAGCGGGCGCGTGCGGCCTGTAATATCGCCATGACTTGAAATCGCGTGATATGAGCTGCCATTCGATAATACATTAACACAGTTTAACGACTGTCTCTCCGCATAATCATTGTCTGAGTTTTGCATGCGCTAAAGCATGAGGTGACCATGTGTCTAAGTTGAAAGCTACATGGAAAAAGCGCTCGTTCAGTGTCCTGGCGACTTGCGTGGCATTACTCAGCCCATTTTCGCCAATGTCGCTCGCAGGTGACGAACTTTACCGTTTTTCAGGCCAGAAGGAACTCAAGGAGCAGCGGCAAAGCCAGCAACAAGCGGGACAAACCAGCCCCCAAGTGCAGCTTTGGCAGCAAGATCAAGAGATCCCATCAGGCTCCTCGTCGACTCACCAACAAGCCGGAACCGCGGGAACTTCCATGCTCAACGACAAGGGCGGCACTCCTGGCACGGACCAGCTCCCAGTGGGAACGGAAACTCCTCTTCCAGGCGGAGGCCCTAAGCTGGGCGTGGGGCCAGTCGGACCAGGAGGCACATCCCGAACTACGGCCGATCCAAACGAAGGGCCGAATCGTTACATCAATCGACCACCGAGCTGGGAAAACCTGAATGAAACGGACGCGGGACGAAATCGAAACGAACCAGGATCCGGGAATACGTCTTCAGCAACAGGCTACAACATTTTTGGCACCTCGCCTGTGCCGTTCGCAGTAGGCCCTAGCAGTTACTAAATGCGCGACTAACAAAACTGATGAGAAAGCAGGATTCCGTTTATGAAACTCAGAGTCATTCAGGGAGAAAAAGGGAAAAACCACAAACCAGAGGACAAAAAGAAGCAGAACCAGCGAAACCAGAACGAAACAGCGATGGAAGACTATTACGTAAAAGAGCGCCCTCGCTCTCAAGAGATGGAGCAAGCCGAGGGCGATGAAGACATCGTGGATTCTGCCCTCAAAAGCCAAAGAAAAACCGGAGACGCCGCGTGAAATCGAACGCTTCACGCTTAGTGAAGACGATTCGAGAACGAGCCCTTCCCTTTCGCGAAGCTTCAGATCTTGATCCTCTCATTTCGCGCGTCAAAAACTCGAAAGTCGTCATGTTAGGAGAAGCGACTCACGGAACTCACGAGTTCTATGATTGGCGCCGCATGATCTCGCAGGAACTCATCGCTCATCATGGCTTTGACTTCATTGCAGTCGAAGGAGACTGGCCGCCCTGCCAAACGCTCAATGAATATGTCGCTCACGTCAGCCCTTACAAGACCGCTCGACAGGCGCTCAGCGCATTTCATCGTTGGCCTACCTGGATGTGGGCCAATGCCGAAACCGCTGATCTTGCCGAATGGCTTCGCCAATACAATGCGGCCGTAGACGAAAACAAAAGAGCAGCCTTTCACGGGCTTGACGTGTACTCGCTTTTCGAATCCATCGAAGTCACGTTGGATCTTCTTTCCAAGATCAATCCTTTCTTGGCTCGACGAGCGCGCAAGCTCTACGGTTGCTTTGATCGTTTTCATCAAGATGAGCGCAAATATGCAAGATCGCTCGTCCAGATGCCGGAGGGATGCGAAACAGAAGTAGCGCAAGTACTCAGCGATCTCTTGAATTTTAGGCTCGACGGATTAAAGGACCGAGAAGCGGCTCTTTTTGATGCGCGACAGAACGCTCGAATCGTTCGAAACGCCGAGAACTATTATCGCACGATGGTATTAGGCACTGAGGATTCATGGAACGTTCGCGATCGCCATATGATGGAAACGCTGGAGCTTCTTCTTGACCGTTACGGCCCAAACTCCAAAGGAATCGTATGGGAACATAACACTCACATCGGGGACTATCGAGCCACCGACATGCTCAGCATGGGCCAAGTCAATATCGGAGGACTCGCGCGCGAGCGCCTGGGAGACGATCAGGTCTCGCTTGTCGGCTTTGGCACCTATCAAGGCTCAGTGATCGCGTCTCATTCCTGGGACGGCCCGATTCAAAATCTTCCGCTTCCTCCCGGGCGTGAAGGAACCTATGAAGCCGCGTTTCACGATGCTTGCGAAGCCAGTGGACATTTGCAAACCTATGTCCTGATGGAAGATCGCGATCGAGACGAAGACTCTGCGCTCTCCGAGACTTTAGGACATCGAGCAATCGGCGTTGTTTACGACCCGGATCACGAACGCTGGGGAAACTACGTTCCAACCTCACTTGCAAATCGTTACGACGCTTTTGTCTTTATCGATCGAACGCGCGCTGTCGAGCCATATCCTGTCGAATTCCTCCATGAAGAGCTTCCGGAAACTTGGCCTCGAGGACAGTGAACCAAATCACAGGTTCTCAGCCAAAAGAAAATGCTCGATCTCGTCGATCTGCGCGTGGGCATCTTTATAGCCGATCTCAACAAGGTCGCGGGTGAAGTTCGAATCAAATAGAAGATAGCTCATCAAATCCGCCGACTGCGAGCGCGACGTTCCAAGCCCTTCCATAAGGTACCGAAGAAATCGCGGCATGCGATGACCATGAAGCTCGGCGACTTCGGCAAGATCAACTGAGGGATGAATAACGAACGGATCCACGCGATGCATCGGTTCTTTGATCACGGGAATTGAGGGATTGGGGATCGAGTCGGTGTGATACGCTTGGATCAATTCATTGATGCGATTCAAATGATCCAGATCAGTGTCGAGATGATCGAGAAAAATCGCGTTCAAAGTCGTACCAAAGACTTGTGCAAGCGGCGGTCTTTTCATGACAAGCTTCTTCGAGCTCCCAACAGAGAGCGCACTCAGCTCTTTTCGAGAGCGCGCCATCGCGGCTGCCTGCGATCGAATTCCGATCGCGAAAACACGCCTCGCCCCGAGCCGGATCGCAGGGCTGAAGGGCGTAATCATTCGAAGAGCACCGTCGCCGAAATAAAACTCGCCGCTCTCAAACTCGATTTTGACCGGCTGAAAAATCACCGGAATCGCACACGATGCCATGACATGCTCAACCGTGATTTCAGTCGGAATCGCCGCACGTCGAGTCTTGCTCCAAAGCGGATGCCCCGCCTTGCCCTGAATGAAGGTG
>CAZCBS010000144.1:7331-10115 GCA_964496965.1 uncultured Bacteriovoracaceae bacterium | reverse complement strand
CCTCGAATCGGCACATCTAACTGCGCGATGTGATCGAGGTCGCTGACCGTGAATTGAGAAGTGTGGAGATCCCAGTCGAAATTGGAATCATCGTACTCGATCCGCGCGGAGATTCGCCCAGTCCGCTTGGTCGCCTTGAAATCGCTGACGTAGTACTTGCCTTTGCTGTATCCGCCCAACATCGAGACTTTCGAGAAGCGTTCGCCCAAAAGAACCCAGGACGATCCGTTCAAGCGCCCGAGAATCTGCAATTCTTTGAGGTCAATGCCTCCATCGATATCCAGCGCGCCGGAAAACTGACCTGACAAAGACTGGGGAAACCACCACAGATCCTTCGTCAACTCCGAGAAGATCTGGATGAAATCTTGGATATTCCCCTTCGCGATATTCGCTTTCAATCCGATCGAATTGGTTTTTCCCAAGTCGAGCTTTCCGTCCACTCCGTACTCGGTCGTTCCCTTGACAGCGCTCATCTTGTGGAGAAAAAGATAATTGCGATCGTCATCCCAGGTAATTCGTCCCTTGATTTCACCCAGGTTGAGATGGATGTAATACGCGTCTTTCGCGTCCACATCGACGTCGATCATCAAACTCTTTGTGGGCCCATGGACATGAACCGCGACTTGCCCCTCGCCCCGAATCGCGTTTTCCGCCACTTCACCGAGGTCCCCAAGATTGGCGGGTCCTGATCCGTAGAGATCGAACCCGCGTTCAAACGAGATGCCTCCAGCGACCTTGAGCTTGGAATGAGGCAGCTCAAGCGAGATTCCCTCAGGATGGATCCCTGCGCCGTCGATCGCGATCGGGCCTTCGAGCAAGAACGAAGGAATTTTAAAAATGCGATGCTGCGCCCGACTCACGTTCAGTTTCTGGTTATCGAGAATGAAATCATCGATCTTCAGCTTGAGCTGCGCATTGAGCGCTAAAGGTTTTTTTGACGAAGGAGGCGTGATCAAAGCTTCGATCGGACCGCTTGCATTGAATAAGAGAGGAAACACGGGGCTCAAGTCGGAAAGTCCCGCGGCCGCAAGCCACTGGACGTTGGCGTGATCCAAATTAAGCTTCACTTTGATGGGCTCCGGAGAGCCCAGCTTTATCTTCAAAGCGCCGACCTCGACTTTTCCCCCGCTTGCCGCGTGCCCAGGCGCGCGCGGTCTTTCTTTTGCGGAGATCAGCGCTCTTTCAAGATCGATCTCTCCGCCCGACGCGGAAGAAGTCCAGGTGCCGGACGCCTTGATCTCGTCCGCATGGAATTTTCGAAACTGAAAGTCTTTCGCGGCGAATTCGCCCTGAAGCTTCAGTGTCTCCAATGCCTTCATGAGATTTCCGTGAACGCGTCCGGAGAACGAGGCGCTTCCTGAAAGAAGGGCTTTGCTATTGGGCGCCAGAGCTGAGGCGATCAAGCCGATATCCGCCTCGGACGAGAGATCCGCTTCGAGGTTGAGCCCATCTTTCGGGCCTTGAAGATTGCCTCGGATCATTCCGTTACCTTGGACCTCAAGTCCCTTGGCCTTGAGGTGAATGGAATCGAGTTGAGCGCCCAAGACATTGAAATGCGCCGTCGCCTGGAGACTATCCAAAGACTTCAACGCAGGAGCCGAATTGAGAATCGAGCCCCCCAGCCCGGTCAGATCCGCCTTGAATTCGTAACCCAATCCGCCTCGTCCCAGCCATTGGCCGAGTCGAAGCGTGTTGACTCCAAGCTCAACGGAATCTTTTGATCCGATCCACTCGACACGGGCTTTGCTGTTTTGGATAACGACCGCTTCAGCGTGAACTTGAAAAAGCTCGTCCCAATGAAAACTAGGATTGAATGCCTGTTTCAAAACACTCGGTTTCTTGGCTTTCGGCTCAGCTTGCTCTTGGACATAAAGTTGAAGATCTCCCCCGCTGATCACAAGCTCATGCACGCGCACGTTTCCGGTGAACATCTGGAGCGGCCGAAAATTAAAATCGATTCGATCCGCTTTTACCGAGGATCCGGCGGGCATCTTGAGAATATTTCGTTCTCGCAAAGTGATATGCGGATTCTTGAGCGATAGCCCTGGCGGATACATCTGGATCGCGAACTCGGAGAAGTCCGCGTCGATGCCCAGGTCCGCGGGCAAATATTTAGCGATCGCGCCCTTGAACAATCGCGCGAAAGAGCGACTCTGAATAAAGACGATGGCGCTCGTCACGAGCACAAAGACAATACAAACGAAAGTGAGAAAAGGACTCGGTTTTTTCACGTGATGGGTTTTCTCAGCCGTTCTTGAATGTCGCGATAATGAGGGTCTAAATCACGCACTTTAGCGAACCACGGAAGCGAGGCCTTGCGATCGCCCGCCTGTTCATAGGCCAAGCCCATCAAATAGAAAAACTCGATTTTGTCGGCGGGAGCGATCTCCGCATCGCGAGCAATCGCATGAAGATGATGAATGGCATCATACGGATGCCGCCCAAGCAAATAAGCGCGAGCAAGAAGCGCGGTTGCCGAGATTCGCTGAAGCGGCGCTGGTTCGCTCTTGTTTTCGATCATCTCGAGAGCCGCTCTGAGATGGGAAATCGCCTGATCATAAAGCCCCATCTCGATGAACGCGATTCCAAGGTCGATTCGATCCGATTCCGACGCGCCACTTAAATCCGCTTGAAGCGATCCAGCGTCCTCGCTCTTCTCACTCGAATCCAGCAGGCCAAACTCGTGCTCGAGATCATGGAGGACTTCTTCGCTCGTTGCTTGAGGCGTACGCGCGTTTTTCCCTTTGCGCTTCTTCGCGGTGAAAGTCTTTGGGTACTCTTAGC
>CAZCBS010000144.1:0-7321 GCA_964496965.1 uncultured Bacteriovoracaceae bacterium | reverse complement strand
GGGCAAAATCACTGATCGGGATCATGGGGGACTTTTTCGTCCGTTGTTTGAGGGGTACGGGCGTTTTTCCCTTTGCGCTCAAACAGCTTTGGCCGCTTGACAGACGGATCTCGATCCGCCAAGAGCTCGCTCATTTCGCGATCTAGGATTTCCTGAAGATGCTCTCTTGCCGCGACGTGCTTGGGATCGTTGATCAAGATCTTGCGCAGGAGCTTTTTCGCATCGTCGACGAAGCCTTCGTTGGCTAGGATTTTTGCGTTCTCGAACTGTTCTTCGGATGTTTGCTCCGCGGATGTTTGCTCCGCGAACGTTTGCCCAGAGGAAGCGTGCTCTGCACGATTCTCTTTTCGACTAGGAACAATAACGGTCGAGGCGATCAAATCATGGCCGAGATCGACACGAGTCGAATCGCCGCTTTGGTGATGGGTTTTCTTAGAGTGATCATTTCCCACAACTCTTTGATTGTAATGACTTTCCTCACGAAAGTTAATCAAAAGCTGGTGGCAATTCATGCTCTTAAACAAAGTAGCTTTAACCAGCCGCTCGTTGGAAAAATTTGCCTAGTTCGATCCTGTTTCCGTCGAAATTTTCGGAAAATATCCGACGATATTCTGACGGAAACAGAGCTATTCGTATTTGGGCATGAACTCTTCGAGGAAATGCGTGTCGTAGTCCGAGTCCTTGAACTTTTTGCTGCTCAAGATTTTCTTATGGAACGGAATATTGGTTTTAATCCCCTCGACCACGAACTCATCCAAAGCTTGTCGCATCTTGGCAACCGCCTCTAAGCGAGAAGGCGCATGAACGATGAGCTTTCCGACCATCGAATCGTAAAAAGGCACGACTTTGTATTGGTCGTACACGAACGAATCGATGCGCACTCCCAAACCACCCGGAACATGGAGCCCGGTGATTTTCCCAGGGGACGGAGCGAAAGTATCAGGATCTTCCGCGTTGATACGGCACTCGATTGCATGAGACCGGATTTTAACGTCAGATTGCTTGATCGTGAGCTTATGGCCGGCCGCCGACTTGATCTGTTCTTTGATCAAATCGATGCCAGTCACCATCTCAGTCACCGGATGCTCGACTTGAATACGGGTATTCATTTCCATGAAGTAGAAATCCTTGGTCTGAAAATCGACCAAGAACTCCACCGTACCGACGTTCTCGTAATTGACGGATTCGCAAAGACGAAGCGCAGCTTCGCCCATTTTTTGGCGAAGGCTATCGTCGAGAATCGGGCTTGGAGCTTCTTCCAAAAGCTTTTGGTGACGACGCTGGATCGTGCAATCGCGCTCACCGAGCCAAATACGATTTCCGTATTTATCGCAAAGAACTTGGATCTCAACGTGGCGCGGATGCTCGCAATACTTCTCCACGTACATCGCCGGGTTTCCGAAAGCAGCGCCTGCTTCAGCGCTCGCGCGATCGAAAGAAGACTGAAGCTGCTGAGCATTGTAAACCACGTGAATTCCGCGACCGCCACCACCGGCAGCAGCCTTAAGAATCACGGGATATCCAATCTTCTTCGCCTCTTCGAGCGCAGCCTCTACGCCAGGAACCGCGGAAACAGTCCCGGGAAGAAGCGGCACATTCGCGTTTTTCGCGATTTGGCGGGCGCGAGTCTTCTCGCCCATATCGATGATGTTTTGAGTCGATGGGCCGATGAAAGTGATCTTGCATTCGCCGCAAAGACGAGCGAACTCCGCGTTCTCGGACAAAAACCCGTAACCCGGATGAATCGCGTCGGATCCCGTGATATCGGCGGCCGTCAGCAGGCTCGCGATATTGAGATAGCTCAGCTTCGACTGAGGCGGACCGATACAAACCGCTTCGTCGGCGAGCTTCACATGAAGCGAATGCTCGTCCGCCGTCGAATACACAGCAACAGTTGAAATTCCCAGCTCGCGGCAGGCACGGATCACGCGGAGAGCGATTTCTCCGCGATTGGCGATCAGAACCTTGCGAAAAAGCGCTGATTTACTCATTCTCTCAGGTCTCGATTACAAATAGAGGTTCACCAAACTCGACAGGCTGACCGTTCTCGACCAAAATCGAAACGATCTTTCCGGCAAACTCGGCTTCGATCTCATTCATCAGCTTCATGGCTTCGATGATACAAAGCACATCGCCACGTTTAACCATCTGGCCTTCGCGCGAGTACGGCTCTGCCGTCGGCGACGGCGAGCGATAGAACGTTCCAACGAAAGGCGAAGTCACTTGCTTATGATTTGCAGGAGCGGCCGCTGCTGCGCCACCTGCTGCTGAAGCCGCGGAAGCGGCCACAGAAGCTGCTTGAGCAGGAGCAGGCGCGACTGCTGGCGCATGAGCATGGGTGCTCGCCGCGACTGGAAGCGACGCCATCGGCATCACCGTCGCCGAAGCAAGAACCGCGGCTTGAGTGCGCAAATGCAATCGCTCGTCGCCGTTTTCCCACTCCAGATCGGCCACGTTGTGCCGATCCATCATTTCCATAATTCTCTCAAGACGCTCAAGTCCAGACACGTCCTTGCTGCCGCCAGCGCCTTTCACGGAACTGGATTTCGATTTGAGCTTAGCCACGTTATTTATTCGCCTTTTCAACGTAAGAGTAATCGCGAGTGTCGACCTTGATCATATCCCCTTCCTTCAAGTGGAAAGGAACTTGGATCACAGCGCCGGTTTCCAAAGTCGCTGGCTTGGTGCCGCCGACCGTATCGCCTTTGAATGCGCCAGTCGTTTCAGTGACTTTCAGGACCACGAAAGTCGGCAACTCGATGCCGATCGGGCGCTCATTGAAGTACATGACTTGGATCACAAGATTTTCTTGGAGAAAGTCCTTAGCGCTTCCGATGATGTCATCCTGGAGAGCGACTTGTTCGTAGTTCTCCTGGTTCATGAAGTTGTAACCGGCAGCATCCTTATAGAGGAATTGCATTTCTTTCTGCTCGGTATTGGCTTTATCCACTTTGTCGCCCGAGGTGATCGTTCTTTCGATCACGTTCCCGTTGAGCATGTTTTTCAGCTTCGTACGAGTGAAAGCGCGTCCCTTACCTGGACTGACATGTTGAAAGTCCACGATTTCATATGGAATTCCTTCGAGTTCAACTTTCAAGCCTTTGCGAAACTGATTTGTTGCGTACATAGAGATTCACCTAATCAGACTCGCAGGCAAGGCGCCCACGAGTTCCTAATGAATTTAAAGATTGTTCATCCAAAATGGATCAGAATGGCTTAACCGACAGAAACGCGAGTGTCAATTATCAAGCCAGAACAGAGAGCGGACGCGTCATAATTAACTCACGCGGACGCGATAGCGTTCGACCTTTTGAAGAAGAGACTGGAGCCGCTCGACTTTGGCGATCCAGCGGGCTTTTTTGAGCGCGGGATCCCCTTCGATCGCTTCATGCGCTGATTTTTCGGCAAATTCTGGAATTTCGGGCTTCTTAGGATCAGTCCTGAGAACCAGAACGCCTTTTTCATAAGCCTGCGCTTCAAGTTCCTGGACCATTTTCGCGGTCTCTTCGTCCGAAGGTGAAAAATAGAGCAGCATTTTATAGGAGCTCAATGCTTCGGAGACGCGCCCGGACATCAAATAGCTTTCGGCGATCAGGCGCTGGGCCACAAGATTGTCGGGAACGTTTTCGACGACTTTCTCCAGCTCCGCAATCACTTCGCCATAAAGTTTTTTATCGAATAACGCCCGCGCTAAAGCGACGCGGCCACCGATAAACTGCGGATGAATCCTCAATCCCTCGCGAGCGATCTCAATCGCCTCATCGACCAAGCCCGCCTTGCGATACGATTCCGCGAGCGGAGCGAAAATACGGGAGGTCGGATCCTCCTGGTAGCGCTTCAGGTATTCGTAGATCTGCGGATGCCCCGCGAGCTTCTGTCTCATGTCGCTCCGACCAGTCCCGCTTTTTTAGAATTGATCACTTGCGGAGTGATGAAGAACATCAGCTCCGAGCGCGACTCGTCCCGGCCTTTATTCCCGAAAAGCCAACCAATGATCGGAATCTTTCTGAAGAAAGGAATCCCGGACTCGCTCTCGATCAATTCATTATTATAGAAACCGCCCATGACCAAGGTCGTGCCGCTTTCGACCAGCACGTTCGTCGTGATGTTTCGGTTCGCCACCACAGGGCCTGACGCAGTCGTGTTGACGACATCTCTTTGCAAGGAGAGCTGCATCAGAACGCTGCCATCGCTTGTCACCGTTGGCGTCACGTTCAAGCTCAGCTGACCGGAAACCTGGGTTTGCGTCGTCGTCGTCGCTGTCGCTGTCGTCGTCGTTTGAGTCACGGCGATTGGGAAAGTCTGAACCATCGAAACCGACTTGTTGTTCATGACCACAGCGCGCGGAGAGGAGACAATCTTCACTTTTCCCTCGGTTTCCTTGAGGTTCAACGTCGCGTTGATACGATTTCCGCCCACGAGCATCGTGTATCCAAAAGCCGCGCCCGCGGCGGAGTTCGAGACCACGCTATACGAGTTCGTAATCGATCCTCCCGCTCCGAAAAGATTCGTCGTCGGATCTCCTCCATTGAATGAAAAGCCATACGCTCCCTCACCCTCCAGCTTTGCTCCGCTCAAACTTCCGCCGATGGAGCGAGAGAAGCTCTCTGTCGCTTCGATGACCTTGCCTTCGACCAGGACTTGAGGAGTTTGCGTATCCAAGATCTCGATCAACTTGCCCGCGCGATCCACATATTCGGGCAGGCCACGAATGATCAAGCTATTCGTCCGTTCGTCCCCTTCCACGATCAAAGGGGCTTGCGAGCTTCCGCCGCCCCGACTCGCTTGCTCCGCAGCGGCAAGATCCAGAATCGTCGTCTTAAGGCCGGCAACTGTCGCATAGCTAATCGGAAAAACCCTTGTAACTCTCGGGGTCACGGCTTCTTGCGCGACCTTTGCAGCGAGCTCCAATTGCTTTTCCTGCGTGATCGCGGCGAGCGAATCGACTCTCAACACATTCCCCCTTCGATCCGCGCCGAGATGCAAAGTCTGCAGAACAATACTCAACGCCTGATCCCACGGCACCTCCACCAGGGAGAGCGACAACTTTCCTTTCACGTTGTCCGAAAGAATGATGTTGAAGCCGCTGGTTTCCGCGATCAATCCGAAAACATCCTGAATGTCGACATCACGAACCTGAAGCGTGATCGGCTTGCCAATGAACTTCTTGGTCTTGTCCGCTTTTAGAAGCTGATCCATCTCGTCAGCGTCCACGCCTCCTTTGTCGGAGATCGTTTTTTCGGAGGCCATCTTCCCGACCCCCGTCGCGGTCGATTCCGAGGGCTCCGGAGCTTCGACGGATTCCGCGTTCGACGCCAGCGTTCTCTTAGGAATCGTGATCAACGCCCCATTGCCCTGAGCGGCAATGTCGACGTTTGCGTTTGAGCGAAGCTGGACCACGATTCTCACCGAAGGCGTGCTCCCTTGCGTCTGATAAGGACTGATCATCGCGACCTGGCTGTCAAAGGAAGACGTGTCGATGCTGCGAGTAATTCCTGGCTCGAGAACCGCACCGGAAATATTCAATATCAGTTGCTTATCTTTTTTATTGATCGTCTTTTCGATCGTCACCGGTTTATCGGCCGAGATCTCAATTTCGCTCGGATCGGAGAGACCCTTGAAATTGATCGCGGTGATCTTGGCGCTTCCAGTCTCTTCGGCATTGAGTTTTCTCGCCGCTCCTCCAATCGAAGCAACTAAGATCAGAGCCGTTAAAAGCACTCTCAAAGAGGCAGTCCTTGCCATATGTTTTCTCCTAGTGAATCGGAAAACGCTCATTTTGAGCCCGCCGTTTGTTGTGATGCGTTCGAGGTTTGTCCAGTAATCGTGCCTATTTTTGGAGCCGAAATGGGTGGCGGAACCGCTAAGTTGAAGTTCACTCCTCCGACCATCGCCGCTGCCGCCGTTGCGGCGGCAGGAGCCAGGCTTTTAGACAAAGTGGCAGGGACGACTTGAGAAGAGGAAGGCGTCGCCGGTGCCCCGTTCGACTTGAAATCGTCGTATTTCATGGTGTCTTGCCGAGGAGAAACTCCCTGGACGCTGGAAACACCCTTATCGTTCGCCTTTGTACTAAGCCTGATTTCGCTCGTGATGTTCTCTTTTTCGCCCAAAACGTCCTGAACGACCTCGGTCACGATGATGCGATCAGCGAGCACTGCTTTAACGTGTCCGTTTTGAACGCCGATCCGCGTTCCAATCGATACGGTGTGAATCGTGCCATTGGGCCCTCGAATCAAAGCGCGAGTCTTGTACGGTCCCGTCAACACACCGACCAGCTTGAATTCGTTCACAGGACTGCTCTCGAGCTCGCTTCTGGGCCGATCATCGCGCACATCGGGCACATCCGTGCCGATCCGCTTAAACGGATCACGCATCTCCCTCAGCGCTTGAAGAGCATCGCGATCGCTCGATTTATCCGCTGCCGCAGCCTCTGCCTCTGCCGGCTGCACTGAGGACGCTGCAATATCCTTTGCCCAAGCGGTGCCAGTGGTACCCGAGGAAAAAGTCACGATCAACATGCTGAGAAGGTAAACCTTCGCCTTCATGGCCCCTTCCCTGTCGATGCCGGCTTGGGAGAAGCTTCCTTGCCGAGCTCGTCCTCTTTCGAGGCGAGATATCGATAAGCTCTGAAATCGATCGAGGATTGTAGCTGCACGTATTTAGCCGACGCCGAGCTCACGGGCTTGAAATCCAGACTGTCGACCGTGATGATCTTTTGCAAATTCGAGATGCGGTCCAAAAACGCGGCATATTGAAAGAAAATCCCCGTCGACGAGAACTGAAAAGACTGCTCCGCGTAGTAATCCCCGCTCTTCGTGTCACCCGGCTTTAGGCTGGTCACGGTCAAACCGGCACGCTTCGCCTCTGTGACCACGATTTTCATCAGCTCAGGGATATTCAAAGACTCTGGCAAACTGGCCTTGCTGGACTCGAGCTCCGAAGCGAGATTTCGCAATTCCGCTTTTTTCAGATTCAGCACGTTTGCGAAATCGTTTACCTTCTTGATTTTGGCATTCAATGCATCGAGCTCAGTGCGCGCAACGTCGACCCGCTGCTTGGCTTGATTGAGCGGGGATCCGATATCCGTCATGAAATCGTAATAATCGTAGCCCAAGTACGCCAAGTAAACGAGCACCAGCGGCGTGATGGGAACTTTCAAAAGCGCTTCGCGAAGATTGAGAAGATTCACGGATGTCTACCTCTTCCTCGCCGTTAAGCTGAAGCTGGCGATTTGCCTGTTCCGCTCGTCGCGGATCAATTGAGTATCCTTGAGCGTCATATCGCTGAAGATCGCGCTGCTTTGAATAAGCCGGGTGAAATC
>CAZCBS010000143.1:0-10127 GCA_964496965.1 uncultured Bacteriovoracaceae bacterium | reverse complement strand
TACGTGAAGGGCAATCATGATGTTCTTACGGATATGGCGAGTGTGCTCAAGAGCAAATCCGTCGATTGGAACGATAAAGCTGTTTTCACTCTTCTGGGCACATCCGGTAACGGCAAGACCGAGACCTTCAAAGCTTTGGCCAAGGTGCTTTACGGCGACGAAAAGGCGATGTTCAAAATCACAGGCGTGGACCATCCGTGGGAACTTGCTGATTATTTTCGCCCTCCGACGGGAATCCAAGGCGGAAACAAAGAAACCGATTTCGAACGCTGGTTCAAAAGCCGTAAATCAGCCGGCGGAGGCGTGATCTTGTTTGACGAATTGATGTCCGAGATCGGTAAAGACTCAGGTGTGAGCGCCAACGGACAAAAAGGCGGAAAGATCGCGGTTCTGCAAGATCTCTACGAGCTCCTGGATGAGCAGAAGCTCAAAATCGCGGGCAAGTACGAGGACGCTCGAGGATTTGTCGTCGGTATTACCGGAAACTCCCTTCAAGAGCTCTTTTCCGGATTAGATGACAATCCTGAAACAGAATCTTTGGTCAAAAAAATTCGAGAAAAACTCACTCGAGCGGATATCGTAAAAAATCTCGAGCAACATGGGCTGGATGCTCCGAAGATTGCGCGTTTAGGCCATGTTTATGTGATGGGTCCGCAGCCGAAGAGTGTTTCGATAGGCGTCGGAAAAGTAAAAATCCGAAACGCAATCGAAGCCCTTAAAAAGGCCAACAATAATCCCGCAATGGAGATCATTATTCCAGAAGAAGCGACTGAAGCCGTGGTCAAACGCTTGAGCACGGTCAAGCTTGGGATGCGTGAAGTCGACGAGGGTTTTCAAACTCTGATGTTCCGTCCTCTGAAAAACATGATGGCGGACTTAGGCCGCGCCAAGCAGCATCGCATTCAAAAGATCGAAATGAAACTTCCCGACGGCGAGCATCCACAATGGTTCGTCGACGGCCAGGAAGTCAGGCTTGAAGGTCATAAGCTCGCGGATGGCGGCGAGAAGCAGACTTGGGAATTCAAAAAAGATATGAAGCTGGATGCGATCGATCGCACGCCTTCCGTTCATAACCTCAAGTCCGTCGAGAAAATGAAAGTGTCGCCGGAGCTTCTGCATCAAGTCGCGGTTCATGAAGTCTACGGGCACTGGATGGTTAACTCAATGCTGAATCGCCAGAACGGAGCCGACTTCGTGAGCTTGATTCCAGGTGATGGTTATCTGGGATATGTTCGCCCCGCGATGCAAGAAGTACACGACGTGGAAAATCTCTCCAGCGTCCTCAAGCGGATGGTTGAGCTTTCGGCTGGCCATCGCGCAGTTTTCTATCACGGAAGTTACTCGCCCGGGGGAGGTAACGATGGCAGTGCCCGTACAGGCGGGAAGGCAGCCACCGACGATTTGGGTAAAATCGAGAAGCTTAAAAGCCAGCTGATCAATAACGGAATGTTCCCAGGCATCCGAGAAGGAAGTACGGCTGAAGAAAAAGCCTTCGCAGGCAGGCTCATCGACGAAGTCGTCGATCGAATGGCCGACGAAGTAATCCATAAAGGAATCGAATCCAAGCAGTTCCAACCGGTTTTCGATCATGTCATGAAGGAGCGTTACATCGCGAAGGAAGATCTTGATCAATTCCTGAAAAAAGTGAATTTCGACAAGTTCGGATATCACGGAAAGGACGCGCTCTTCATGGAAACTCTTTCGGCCTCGATCGCCAAAGAGCTGGACGAAAGAAAAGGAGCGGAAGCTGAACGGACCAAGAAGCTTGCGAATGGGCTCTTGAGCAGAACCTTTGAAGAGTCTCTTCATCGCGCTCAAGGCGATAAGAAAGCCATCGCCGAGCTTGATGAGATCAAGGCCGCAGTGGTTGCTCATGTGAAGGAAGGGAAACCTCATCCTCGAATGCAGCTTCAATGCGTTGCTAAAAAAGTTGAAGACCTGCTTTTTTAAGCGCTTGTGAGCTCCCTTCAAATGACCGGAAAGGCGAAATTAAGCCGCGTTTTTTTCGGTCTAGCGATTGGACTGTTCCTCGTTCAACCGAGCTTCGCAAATGATCCCTGCAAAGAATCCGTCATTTCCTCGATTGAGCAACTCGAGTCGAAAGACTCGCCGCCGACGAATCAGGCCAGTGCACAGTTTTTGAGTGATCTGAAAACTCTTCCGCCAAACCTGACTCAACACGAAGTTCAAGAGCTGAAAAACCTGAAAATCCTGTTTATTCCTGGGTTTTTAAGTGGCGCTCAAGAGAAACTGGGAGCGCGGCTTTATGGCGAGCAAGTGGCGTGGCTCAAATCGCAGGGGCTTGAGTCGTCGGTTATTTCGTACGGCCTGGATTATCCTGAAAAAATCGTAGAGGGGATCGCTGCGCGGATGAGCCAGGATCAGCCGATGCTGGTGGTCACGCATAGCAAGGGTTCGATTCTGATGATGCAGCTCATGGTCGCCCATCCCGAGCTGCAGAGTCGCGTACGAGCCTGGATATCCGTGAATGGAACGCTGAAGGGGACTCCGGTAGCGGATTTCGCGGCAGGGAAACTGAAGCACGTTCTTCCAAAGCCCATGAAGTCCGCATTGGAAGTTCAGACTGAAAAGTTTTATCGAGAATACATGGCTACTCATCAAGCGTCGGTGGATCGAATGCTGGAGCGAGTGCCGAGCCTCTTTGTGGCCTCTTGGACCCGAGCGGATATGCCGGAATTTTCCAATTCCTCGCTGGCGGTCCCCAGTCGACTCATTGAGAAAAGTGGATATGCGTGGAGCGATGGCATGGTTCCCACGGAAAATGCCAACATTGGCTGTCCAGACAAGTGCGTCATCTTGCCCCAGGTCGGTCACTTTTCTCAATTCAACGATCATCAGTTTTTGCGAACATTGATGCATCACGCTTTGAAATTGATGGATTCGCCGTAAGCGGAATATCTCAGGCTTTGCTGTTCAAATTCCGACAAGTGAAGGTCTATCAGGAGGCCTTCTTTCATGTCCCGTTTCGTTTCGCTCATCGCGATCTCCACCGCTCTGATGGGCGTGGTTTTGGGCGTGAGCTCGTGCGGAGGCGGAGGAGGAGGGAGTGGCAGTTCATCGACTTCGTCAAAAAATTATCCGATGGCTGGAACGTGCAGTCAGACTTCGTCGTGTCAGGCATTGACGGGTTCGCCTTGGATTCCCAGCGTGACGGGAATGGCATCTTCCAACCATGACGGAACAGTGACGGTCTCGCGGTCGACCTTGAGCGTGAGCGGCGCTCCTTTGACGGGATTAGGACAAGCGGCACCGGCGTCGCGTGAAGTGAGCGTGACGATCGATATGTCGACGGACCTTGGGGCTTATGGATCGCTGACTCTTGAGGCCAAGGTGAAGAATTTTCCTTCAGGGCTCTATGGAAACGCTTTTCCCGTCCTGGTCTCTCTTTCGGACGGAGTCAACGAATACATCAATCTCGAACGTTCGGGCGCCGCGGGGGATTGCGCGAGCTCGGGTTATTACACTTGTTCAGGCAGCAGCTGCTCAGCCAATAGCGGATGCACGGTCCAGTGGCCAAGCGCTTTTCACAATCGAACGGAATGGGAGCAGCATCAGGTGACGATTCCGACGTCGGATTCGGATGCGACGCAGCCTTATCCCAGCGTCAACGTTTTTCCGACCTGTAATTGGACGGGAGGCAATGTGCCTCCGGATAGCTCACAGCCCGAGTGCGCGTTTAATTCGACGTTCTTTCCAGTGGGCGCGGGTTACGCGACTCCTCGACTTCGCTACGGCGGAAACTATGTCGCCAAGTACGTACTCTTGGCTAATAGCTATAAAACGGTCAATAATGACACAGCCGATCTTGAAGTCACGGTGGTTAAAAAATCGGATTCGAACGCGGGAGGAGCGATTGATCTCAACGTGATCTTGGTCGGATCGAAAAATGTGCAGGCGTCTCGTACCGCGAAAGGGCAGAAGAATCTGAACACGCTCTTCACCAAAGTTTATGACTACTACAATCAGTCTGGAACCGCAGTGAAGCTCGGGGCGATTCATGCCATTGAGTTTCCTTGTGATCAGTGCGGTGATTATTATGACTCAATCGAGATGTCTGATTTAAGTTATCTCTATCTAAACTCGGCACCATTGATTTCTTCGTCGACGCAGGGTAAGTCGGTCAATCTTTACATGCTCACCGAGTTTCGTGATTCCACCTCGGGTGGATTAACGATTTTAGGTATGGCGGGAGGAATCGGCGGGTCTGTGTCGATTCCTAATCCGATCGGTGGCGCCTCGTTCTCCAGCTTCAATCATTTGGACACTTTTAATCCGCTCTGTTCGACGGATCCATGCCCAGATAATACACTCGAGTCATCATTCGTCGAGTTTTCAGGAACGATCGCGCATGAGCTCGGACATTATTTGGGTCTCAATCATCCAAGCGAGAGTGACGGAGCGACTCACGATTCGGTGGACGATACTCCGATCTGTACGGAAAAGAGCCTAGGTGGATATATTTCTTTAAGCTCTTGCAGGCTTCTCGATAACAATGCTTTTCAGGGAACCGGCAGTACGTGTAGCGCGGCATGTCCTGGCTACAGCTCGGGCACAGGAAGCTTTTGCGAGACTGCTCAAGAATGTCAGTTTAATCACATCATGTGGTGGACGACCAAGAATTGGGACAGGGCATCCGGAACTGGGGATGGAAATCTTTTTTCTCCGCACTCGGGCGGTATTATTAATTATAGTTCGTTTATTCAATGAAAGCACAAATGACTGATCGATCTCAGGCGTTTTCGAAAAAAACTGGCAAAGGCTTTGGCTTCTTGGCGGCGTGTGTTTTAACAAGCTTGCTTGCGATGACTTGTCTTTCGGTCTTAGCGGCAAATCAGGATCTCGAAGAAATCATTCAAGAGAAAATCTCGGAACGTCATCCGACCGATACTCCGGCCTGGTGGCAGAGTCTCGGGCCGGAGGCTCCAAAGACGATGATCGCGCTTTATGAAAAAGCTCCTGGTATTTATCAGCGACTTCGCTTGGTCGAAGCTTTGGGTTGGTATCAGGACCCTGAAGCTTTGGCGTTTTTAAAGAAGCTTGCGGAGAGTAGCACGCAAGACGTGATTCGGAATGGATCGATTCGCGCCATCGGTAACTCCGCTGGAGCGAGCGAAGTCGATTTTATCGGCAAATTTCTCGATCATGAAGATCCACAAACCCGCGTTGCGGCCGGCCAGGCGCTTCGAAAAATTGCGACTCCTCGCGCGAACGCGCTTTTGCAGAAATTTTACGAAAAAGAGCAGATGCCTTGGGTGAAGGATCGCGTTCAAGAGACATCTCCGGGCGTTCCGCGGTCGCGCGGGCCGTTGCTTCGGATGGATACCAAATCGCCGGTGACGTTGAACCCAGAGTTTTCCGGAAGCTGGAAAGGGATTTTAGTCGTTCCTTCTCAGCGCGACTCAAGTCTTTTGCAGATCGAGGCTCAGGCTAAAACTCAGATCGAGGGAATGACGGCCTTGAAAGGCGAGCTCAGTTTTCGTCTACCGTCGATCACCCCGGCGCCGGGGGTGAGTTCGGCTTCGCCTGGTGGATTGCGGTCTGTGACTTTGCAGCTTTCTCAGGTGAGCGGCAAAGACGTGCATGTCTCAGGTTCGCTCAAAAGCGATGTCCTGAAAGAGTGGGGCGCAAAAGCGGGCTCCGTTCATTTTGAAGGTGAGCTTCAAGAGCGTGGTGATGCGCGGCTTTTGAAGCTTGAGTCGCGTGAGCTTCTCTTAACCGTGATTTTACGAAAGCAGTAGCCGAATCACATCTTCTCAGGAAGTGGAATTCCAAGCAGTCCCAATCCTTGGGCGAGGATTCGGCGCGTGGCATCGACAAGCATCAGACGAGCGCGAGTGAGCTCGGGCTCTTCGCCTAGGACGCGGCATTCGCGGTAGAAGGCGCCGAAGACTTTCGTGACGTCGATGAGGTAGTGCGCAAGCTGGCTGGCTTTTCCGAAACGCAAGGTGCGCTCGAGATGCAGTGGGAACTGGCCCAATGCTTTGACGAGCGCAAGTTCTTCAGGCATTCCAAGTTTTGATATCAACGTATCCGAGAAGACCGAAGCGCTTCCGATTTCTTCTTTATATTGGCCGGTGTCGCGCGCCTTGCGCAAAATGCTCAGGCAGCGGGTATGCGCGTATTGAAGATAAGGGCCGGTTTCGCCTTCGAAGTCGACAACACGCTCGACGTCAAATTCGACATCGCGTGCAGGATCGGTGGAAAGATCGTGAAAGACGACGGCGCCGACAGCGATGGCTTCAGTGGTTGCGGAATCCGCAGCGGTCGTGATGCCCGTCCCTTCGGCCGCGGCCTTGGCTGCGCGATCGGTCATCAGCTGCGTGACACGTTCTTGAGCGAGCTCAAGAACGTCTTCGAGCGTAACGAAGTTGCCTTTACGGGTCGACATCTTGGCATCTTTGAAACGATAGAGTCCGGTAGGGACATGCTCACAGCGAGATTCCCATTCGCAGCCCATTTTTCTCAAAACACCGAAAACTTGCTGAAAGTGAAGCCTTTGCTCGCCGCCCACGATGTAGGTCATGCGATCAAAGTGAAACTGCTTGTAACGATAGAGAGCTGCCGCGACATCGCGAGTCGCGTAAATGGTCGCGCCATCGCTTTTTTGCAAAAGGCAGGGAGGAAGCTCTTTGCCTTCACGATCGGTGACAGGAACGATCCACGCGCCTTCGCTCTCGACGAGAAGGCCTTTCTTTTTCAGATCGGCAAGCAGCGGCTCCAGCTGGTCTTTGTAGAAACTTTCGCCCCAGATATGATCGAAGTGAACATTCAATCTTTTATAAATACGATTGAATTCCTTCATCGAAATGTCGACGCATTTTTGCCAGAAGGCCGTGATGGCGGGATCGCCTTTTTCGAGCTTGAGGAATGCTTCGCGGGCGCGCTCTTCGATCGTCGGGTCTTTTTCGGCTTCGGCGTTGATCTTGACGTAGAGATCAACCAGCTCGCTCATGGTGATGTCGCGATCGAGCGGGATCTTGAAATGCTCGAACGCGATCGAAAGCATTCCGTATTGCTTGCCCCAATCCCCCAAGTGATTGATCGAAACGACTTTGTAACCGCGATAGCGGCCGACGCGATCGAGCGCGGCGCCCAGCGCGGTGGGACGCAAGTGATAAATATTGAGCGGCTTGGCTACGTTGGGAGAGCTGAACTCTAAAACCCAGGCGCCACGGCTAGCGGCTTCAAGTTTGCCGTATTGACCCAAGCCTGGACCTGCCAAGATATCTTTCAAAAGTGAGCTCAGTGTTTCTTGCGGAGGGACGGTGAAATTGACGTAAGGCCCCACAGCTGCCACTTCCAAACCTTGCGGAACGGCGCCTTTCGCTTTGAGCTCTTCGACGATTTGAGCGGCGACTTGAGGAGGCGCTTTGCGCAAAGGCTTTGCCAGCTTAAAGCAGGGAAAACCAAAATCACCGAGTTTTGGATCGGGAGGGGTTTCTAAATCCGAGGCTTGAAGAGGTTCGATGCCATAGGCGGGAAGAACTTGGTTGAGGGCGTGAGCCGCCTGTTTTGCGTAGCGTTCCATAATGAAGGCTACTTTTCGCATACTTTAGCAATTTCACTCAAGTTATTTTATGATTCGGATATGAATCCTTTCTTTCAGACGGGACCCTTGCTCGCCAATCAATGGGATGCCGACCGAGTCTTGCGCTCGATTCTAAAACGAAAGCTCACACCCCAAGTTTACGCATCGATCGAGAAAGATCTTCGTCGCTTTGGCGAAAGAGTCGCGACGGATCTTTTAGAAATGTCGATCGCTGCGGAGAAGAGCAAGCCGCGGCTGATCCAGTTTGATCCTTGGGGGCGTCGAATCGATTGGATCGAGACCTCTCAAGCCTGGAAAGACCTCGATTCCGTATCGGCGCAAGAAGGAATCGTTGCGATGGGATACGAGCGAGAATTTGGCTCGCTTTCTCGCCTGGTTCAATTCGCAAAGCTTTATCTCTTTCATCCTTCGTCAGCGATTTACAGCTGCCCTCTGGCCATGACGGATGGCGCCGCGCGACTCATTGAGGTTCATGGCGATGAGGAATTGAAAAACGGCGCGTTCAAGCATTTGACCTCGCGAGATCCCCAGAAGTTTTGGACCTCGGGCCAATGGATGACGGAGCGAACCGGGGGATCCGATGTCGGCGGCACTCAGACGGAGGCTCGCTTCGAGAACGGCCAGTTTCGACTTTCCGGAGCCAAATTGTTTAATTCGGCCACGGCTTCACAAATGGCGATGACGTTGGCGAGACTGCCTGGTGCGCCCGAAGGAAGTCGTGGGTTGAGTCTTTTTTATCTCGAGCTTCGTGGATCGGATGGAAAGCTCAAAAATATTCGCGTGAATCGTTTGAAAGAAAAGTTAGGAACCGATGCGCTTCCGACCGCGGAGCTCACGCTCGAAGGAACTCCTGCGAAGTTAGTCGGAGGCGAGGGAGGCGGCGTTCGAAAAATCTCGACGCTCTTTAACGTGACTCGTTTGTACAATGCTTGCTGCGCGGTGGGAAATATGCGGCGTGTGATCGCGCTGGCCCGCGACTACGCGCCTAAACGGCAAGTATTTGGAAAACCGCTTTCCGAACAGCCTTTACATTTAGAAACCTTGGCTGGGCTGCAAGTGCAGTTTGAGGCTGCGTTTCATCTGGTCATGCATGCGGCCGAGCTTTTGGGCAAAGAGGAGCTCGGGCAAGCAAGCTCGCAGGACTCCGCGGTTCTTCGCGGCCTGATGCCGATTGCGAAACTCTATACGGCCAAGCAAAGCGTTTCGGTCGTGAGCGAAGTCGTCGAATCGTTCGGTGGCGCGGGTTATGTCGAGGACACGGGGATTCCGAGGATTTTGCGAGACACGCAGGTTTTGGCGATCTGGGAAGGAACGACCAATGTGTTGAGCTTGGATCTTCTTCGCGCGATTGAAAAAGAAGGCGCATTCGAAGCGCTTGTGGCGTCAACGCAAACTCGCGTGAGTCAGGTCACTCATTCGGACTTGGCCTCGTCTGTCTTGCGAGTGCGCGAGGCGCTCACCTGTTTGACAGAGTTTCTCCCCAAAGCAATTCAAGCAGGAGTTGACGCAACGCAAGGCGCTGCTCGAGTATTCGCGTACTCAATGGCTCGGGTTTTTGCCGCAGGATTATTGTTGGAGCACGCTCAATGGAGTCTTGAGAGCGAAAACGATCGCCGGAGCGCCGTTTCTGCAGTTCGTTGGTGTGCGAGCGATCTGACTGAAGGACTGGCTGCCGAAAAACTTTTGAGCTCTGAGCACCTGCAGGCGAGTCGCGAGCTTGCGTTGGATTAAAACTTAGACTATCTAAAGTGCCAAAGAAAGGGATGCTCGATTCTTGGCGATCCATTCTTCGCCAAACTAGAGCGGGGGGTAGTGAGCATGTTTCTGTCGAATTTTCGAGGCTTGGTTTTAGCGGCTTCTTTGGTCGGTTTTATTAGCATCTCAGCTGCGGATGCCATTCAAGTTCGCGAACTTTCTAATCGCGAGCTTCGCTTGATGGGAATTTTAAATTCCAGCTTTCAGCCCGTCTATTATCCTTATGCCATGGCCCCAACTTGGACGATTCCAGGCGGACCCGAGCAAAGCCAAGGCACCGGTGGAAATCCTCCTCCCTGCCCAAAGGATATGGTTCCAGGAGTTCCTCCTGTGATCGGACCGCTGGGGCCCGTGATCATCGATCAAAGCACGCCAGTGGGCTGTATTCCGACGACTCCAACATCTCCGGGCACTGTTCCTCCTGGCACGACGCCTCCTATTTATACGCCACCTCCTTACATCCCACCTGTCTATGATCCGATTCCAACCTCCGGTGGCGTGATTGGCGATATCGGCGGAAGCGTGATTATTCTCGAGCATATTGTCAATTTGGGTAAATCCATTTGGCAATTCGTGAAGGACGGGCATGCGGTCGTGAATACCGATATGCCCAGCGCAAGCGCTTTACCTCAGGGCGTGACCTCTGCTTCAGATCTCGATGGCTGGGAGCCGATGACTAAGAATTATCAAGTGGTCGTCCCGGGGAATTCGAAAGATCGCAAAATCGAGTTCGTTTTCCGTCTGACGTTTTGGCATAGCGGAAGCTATCACGGCATCGGAAGCTATATCTCGAACCTCACGG
>CAZCBS010000142.1:0-10152 GCA_964496965.1 uncultured Bacteriovoracaceae bacterium | reverse complement strand
TTATCAGCTCAAGCCTTACGACATCCGTCGCATTGCCACGCGAAAAGAGCCGGAGCCACAAGTCGATGTCTACGGCCACGGAACCGCGATGCTCGCAAGCCTGCTTTCCGTGGCCCCTGAAGTCGAAGTCCATGCAATCAAATGCCTGGATAAAGATCCTTCTTACGCGATTCGAAAAGCACTTGAAGTCGAGCCTCATATCTTAAATTGCGCATGGGGATTCAATATCGACCAGACGCGTAGCCGTTCGCTTCCCAAGGAATTTCAAAAGCTTCACCGCCTCTTGCAACGGGTGATCGAAGACGGCGTTTGCGTCGTCGCCGCGGCTGGAAACGGTCAACGCTGCTTTCCCGGAAACATGCCCGAGGTGATTTCGGCGGGCGCCGTTTTTTATTCTCCCACTGGCGAATTCGAGCCGTCGGACGTGAGCTCTCGATTTGTGAGCCGAATTTTCCCAGATCGCCAAGTTCCGGATATTTGCGGCATCGCGGGCAACCGTCCGCACGGAAGACTGCTCCTCGTTCCGGTGCCGCCTCAAGCCAAACTTGCGCGCCAAAACGCTGTCCCGAGCATTCCAGGCTGGGCAATGTTCAGCGGAACATCAGCGGCTACCGCGATGGTTTCAGGCGCGGCCGCGCTTCTTCTTCAACAAAATCCCGCGCTCAAGCCCGATGAAATTCGCGACATCTTGATCGAAAGCGCTCAACTCCTGCCGGAATCCGGTTGTCGGGTCATGAATCTCGAAAGCGCACTCGAAGCGATCTCCGTCGAGGAGCCCGCTCTTTAAATCAGACTTACCATCGGTGATAGGCTGGATGACCGGGTTTCACCGCCACGAAAGTTCCGCGACAAGTAGCGCAGACCTTTCCTCCCGCCGTCAATGTCGCTTCAATCGTGGCCCGATCTTCCTTGGAATCCACGACATGAGCGGAAAGATGAATGATCCCATCCGTCGGCGTCGGTCGCTTGAGTTGAATCGAATAATCCGCGGTCACCGTGCAAGGCGGATGATCAAGCCCCGCCTTTTTCATCAGATGATACGCCGCGGTCCAATTGGAATGACAATCAAGCAATGCGCCGATAATGCCGCCATTGAGCATCCCGGGAAAAGCCTCGTGATGCGGCTCGGCTTTCCAATCAGCGACGATCTCATCGGGATGGGTCGACGAGACGCGACTCTGAATCCGAAGTCCTTTTTCATTGGCGGGACCACATCCGAAACAAGCGCTCTGAGGCGAATATTGTTCTTGAAGCGAATCTTTTGAATCGGGTGAATCGGGTGAATTGGGTGAGTTTGTCGAATTTGACATCGGATCTCCTTCAGGGGATAAAACCAGACGTATGCAATCCTATCTTCCAGTAGAGTTCAATGGGTATCTCATTTTTATCTTAGCATTGATTTTCATCGGCTATGCGGTCGATATGATCGCCGACGCCTTGAATGCGGCCCAAATGACGCCTGAGCTTCCGGAAGAGTTTCGTGGAATTTACGATTCCGAGAAATACGGCACGGCGATCCGCTATCAAAAAGACTCGTTTCGTTTCGAATCCATGACCAAAACCTTTTGGCTGATTGCGGGAACGGCCTTTATTTTAGCGGGTGGGTTTCAGTACGCCGACCTTTTCGCAAGAAGCTTCGGCTTTAGCGAAATCGGAACCGGACTCGTTTTTATCGGATCGCTCTCTTTGCTTCGAACCTTCGTCGGCATTCCTTTCTCGATTTACGACACTTTCGTGCTGGAGCAGAAATACGGGTTCAACCGCACGACTCCGAAAGTTTTCGTGGCCGATTTTTTCAAAGGCCTTTTATTATCCGCTTTGCTGGGAGGCCCGATCCTTGCGGCCGTGATCTGGTTTTTTATGAAGTCCGGATCCTCGGGTTGGCTCTATGCATGGATCGCTTTCACGGTGATCCAGCTCTTTTTGATGTTTCTTGCGCCCGCGGTCATCATGCCGCTTTTCAACAAGTTCGATCCACTGCCAGATGGCGAGCTGAAAGAAGAGATCGAGCGATTTGCCCAAAAGCAAAACTTCGCGCTTCAAGGCATTTTCAAAATGGACAGCTCGCGGCGCTCGACCAAGTCCAATGCCTTTTTCACCGGCTTTGGAAAACTCAGAAGGCTCGTTCTCTTCGATACTCTCATCGAAAAACATAGCCGTGACGAGCTCGTTGCCGTTCTTGCTCATGAAATCGGGCATTTCAAGAAAAAGCATATTCAAAAAATGATCATGCTCTCGATCATCACGACTGGCGCGATGTTTTACATCCTCGGGCTATTTTTAAATAACTCTGGCTTATTTTCTGCGTTCGGCGTGAACCACCTCAGCGTCTACGCAAGCCTGGTCTTTGTCGCGTTCCTTTTTTCGCCGATCATGCGCTTTCTCTCGGTCTTTACTCACCAGCTTTCGCGCAAGCATGAGTTTGAAGCCGATCAATACGCAGTCGAGACCTACGGAAAATCCGACGAGCTGATCTCCGCCTTGAAAAAGCTTAGCATCGACAATATGTCAAACCTCACGCCACACCCATTCAAGGTTGCGTTAGACTACACGCATCCGCCCATTCTGCAAAGAATCCAGGCCCTGCGCGCTCACCCATCCATGCGGTCCTGAGAAATCCAGAGAATAAAAATGAATCCATCCCAGCTGCTCTTGCTTCTTCGCTCCCGCCGCATCCTGTTCGCTACGGTCGAATCTTGTACCGGCGGAATGATCGCCGATCAAATCACCGATATCGCTGGCGCATCCGATGTCTTTTGGGGAAGCTGGGTGGTCTACGATAGCTCGGCAAAAATCGCTCTTGGCGTTCCGGCTCAGATTCTCGACGAACACGGCGCAGTTTCCGCCGAAACTGCCCAAAGCCTCGCCGAAAGCGGTCTCAAACAATTTTCAAAAGCACTTCAAAAATCCGGTCCAGAAAAGATCGCCGTGGTTTCCACCACTGGAATCGCAGGCCCAACTGGCGGTACTCCAGAAAAACCGGTTGGCCTATGCTATGTCGGAGTCTCGATCGCTAGCGTCGCATCGGGAGCTCCGATTGTGACAAAGACTCTCGAAATACAAGCCCCAGCTGGCCATAGTCGAATCGAATACAAAACCTATTTCACTGAGAAAGCGATCGAATTTTTAGTTGAGTCTCTTCGAGAATAAAACGAAATCGCCGAAGGTCTCGCTTTTGTAAGAAGAATTCTCGCGCAATCGACGCGTGATCGATTCGAATTGATCGGCAGAGAGCGGCCACATCCCCATCTTAGGGTTGACGACAATCTGATCATACTGAGCAGGCGAGCCTTGCAAGCAAGCCTCGCTCAATAGCGCGATTTTCTCAGGATACCCTAAGCGCGGAAAAATATTTCCCTGAGCGCAGATCGATCGATTGAGATCCAGATGCCGGGAAAGCTCGGCAAAGGATTCATTTCGTTGCTTGAGCTCGGAGATTTTTGGAAAATGCCTTGGATACCACGCAGGAATCGAAGAAACGATCGCAAAGACAACGGCGATATTCCGAACTCGCTCCGAAACGCGTTTCTTTCCAAGTACGAGTACAAAGCCCGCAAAAACCCACGGTAGATACGGCGCCGAATAATACGTCGCAAGCCCGCTCATCACGGTGGAATCGGCAATCGAATGAACCACGACAAACGGTGCGACCGCGATCCAGAAATACGGCTCAAACAACGGCAGAAACAAAACGTGAAAAAGTTTTTTCAGCCAAACGCCACGCAAGACATCGGCAAGAACATCATTCCAGTGTCGAAGCATTCCAAGAATCGCTTCGCCGAGAGTGCTCCCGTATTTAGAAACCGTACCCGCCAAATGATACTCGTTCGCCCCCGCATTCGTCGGGATCACCCATTTTGTATTGAGGACGAAAACCGCGATCGAAAAAGCAATCAGCCCCATCGCCTGCCGGAGCTTCATCCGCTTCGTCAAGAAAGCTCCCGTCACTGCCGCCGAAAGATAAATCGCGCCATCTTCTTTTACCGAAAGAATGAGCGCGGCGACGATCCACAAGCTCTTCCATCTCTGAGTCTCGACCAGAAAAACGAACCAAAGAAAGAGCGGAACGTAGAAAACCTCGGGATGAAATTGATAATCCAAAATCTTGATCAGGAACGGCGAGCAGAAAAAAGCGATCAGAACACCCAAGCGATGCCAGGGGCGCTCGAGCTTGAGACGACACAACAACAGCAATGGAATCGCAGCGGACCAAAGCGCCACCGCATGAAGCGTCACGGAAAAAAGCGGATGACCAAACCATCGGTGAAACGGATAGAAAAGAAAAAGAATCGGCGTCGAATGGATTCCAAAATGATCGCAGCCACCGCAGGCCGCGGAAACCATGAAATGCCCACGAGCGGTATTGGGAATCATCTGATCGAAAATCGAGAAATCGACCGCCGGAATCGAAAACGAAAAGTACTGAAGCCAGGCCTGCGCCACGAAACCCAAAAGCGCGATCGCCAGAAGAAGACCCACGAGGCCAATTTGCATATGAATTGAAACTACAGGGCGATGGGGCAAAAAAAAAGGGAAGCCTTTCGGCTTCCCTTTCCAGTTTCCGGCGGTAGGGAGATCTCTTACGAGACCGTCACCTCCGCCGTGGAACTGTCATAATGGTTACTTGCCACGACACCACCCCCTTCCTAAGCCCCTCTAGGGCCTATATTTCTAATTATACGCAAAGTGGGACCAGCATGGCAAGTGAGTAGGTCCATTTTGACACCATTTTTCTTCAGTCAGTTCAACCCCTTAACCGCTCGATTTGTTCAAATAAAAAGTTAAAAATATCTTTCATTTCCAATGCTTGAAAATTTTATTCCTTCCCTCTAGTCAATACCCGACCACTTTGATACAGATGCGGCACCATCTTTGCTGTTCGCTTCACCCATCCTGAAAATGGGACCGTCAAAAAGGGAGATCGAAATCGTGAAACGGAAAAATAGAACCAGTTTGAATTACATGACCTGGGCGAATTTGATGGTGTTGACCATCAGTATGGCCGCCCAAACATTCCCCGCAAAAGCATTTGCTGAAACCGGTGGCCGTCCCCAAGGCCCCGGACAAGGACAAGGCCATGGAGGAGGCGGACAAGGTCACGGACCATCTCAACCGGCACAACCCACCCCTGCTCCAACAGCCGCTCCAGCTCCAGCTCCAGCTCCAGCTCCAGCGGCTCCCGCACCTGACACGGCCGGAGCCCGCGCTGCAGGTCAAGCCGATGGACGCCCCGATGGCGACCGCGAAGGCCGAGAGCGCGCGCCCGCTGATGGCCAGCGCGCAGGAGACGAACAAGGATACAGAAAAGGTTTCGATCAATGCGAACGCGAAGCACGCGATCGCGCACATGACGAAGGCTTTCAACGTGGATTTGGAGAAGGCTCTGTCATCGGCTCGCAAGAAGGCGGCGCAACCGGCGATCGCGATGGAACAGCTCGCGGAGTGAACGAAGGACAGGCCGACGGTTTCCGCCGCGCCGACCTCGACTCCAATGCAGAAGCCACGCCTCAAGGCCGTGCAAAAGGCATTGAGCAAGCCAACTCTTCGGATGCCACGGATCGCGGACGCCGCGATGGTACCGCACGCGGTGATGCCGATGCCCTCGCTCAAGCGCAAGCATCGGACTATCCTCGCGGACGCAAGGACTATAATAGCGCGCAATACGCTTTGACTCCGCAAAGCCACGCTGATGTGATCCAGAAGCCAGCAGCTCGGCAAGCCCTGAGTCAGCTGTTCTCACCGTCAGCAAGCACATCGATGGCAGATATGAGAGCTGCGGCGCCTGCGGGATCCGCAAGCCCGGACTATCGCTACTTGGTACTCAAGAAGAACTATCCAACTCCTGAAGAGAACCAAGCTTATTCGAGCGGAGCTCGCGAAGGTTACGCCTCAGGATTCCAAGGAGGATACTCTTCGGCTTTCGACGCCGCATTTAAGCAAGCCTTCGATCGCGGTAATCGCCGAGGTTGTGACGACGCAAGACGTAGAGACTATCGCGCTGATTTTGAGCGAGGTCAACGTGAAGGCCACGACCGCGGCTATCGCGAGGCGTATGATCGCACCTATCGTGAAGCATCGAACATTGCTTACAACCGCGAGTTCGGTCCGGCATCTGACCGTACCTACCGCCAGAACTACGATAGCCTGTACTCGAAGCATTTCGAGGAAGCTCGCTCCGCAGCGTACGCAGCTCGCGTCGATCAGCTCTATGGAGCCGCATTCGACGATGCTCGTAACACTAAATACAACGAGATGTATCCGAAGTACGCCGCAAGCGAATATCAACGCGGCCAAAACGACGAAGCGCAGGACTTCGCTCAACGCCCAGTCCGGATCACCGGAATCGAAGCGACTGAGACGATTCCTAACAGCGTCTTCGAGCCGGGCGAACCGCTTCGCGTTCATGTCCAAGTGAGAAACTTCGCGCAAGGCGAGATTCGCGCTCAAGACTTGGCCGTGCAAATCAAGGCACGCAACACGGATCAAAGCACGGTCACGATCAAGCAAGAGTACTTGGCAAAATCACTCAAGGCTCAAAGCGTGACCGAGATCCGCGAAGCGCTTGAGTTCCAAGCGAATGAGCTCGCGGCAGGACGCTCCATCAAGTTCGACGTCGCCGTTGTCTACCAAGGCAAGGTAATCGACACCACGGTTCTTGAAGTTCGTCCGAACTTCATGGTCCAGGTCGAGCTCGCCGAAACTCCTTCCTTCAAAGAAGGCATGGCGATGCCTGTTCGAGTCAAGCTCACGAACACTGGGGACAAAACCGCGAACGGAATCGTCCTCAACATGAAGGCAAACGCGGAACAGCTCGAAGTCGCTCAACCGATGATCAACGTCGGATCGCTCGCCGCAGGTGAAAGCCGTGTTGTCGAGTACAGCGCGATCGGACGTGGCATCTCGCAGTCCGAATCGATTCAGTTCGGATTCGCCGCGACCGAAGGCGGCTCCATCACCGGACGCCGAATCGGCGCGCTGGATATGAGCCGGCAGTTCCCGATCATCAACGACTACCTCATCGACCTTGCGAACGGTGCAGTGACCGCCTTGCGCACGCCTGGCGTCATTCGCATCGCTTACAAGGTCACGAACAAGAGTCGTCGATTGATGTTCAATAGCCTCCAGCTCAAGGTTCGCTTCCTCAACACGGAAGATCCGACGAACTTTGTAGTCATCGGCCCGAACCCGCAGTTGCTGATGCCCATCGACCAAGGCGAAAGCGTGAGCTTCACGGTTCCCGTCATGGTCAAGGCCGCGAACAAGGGTGGCGTGATCGAAGTCGAGGTCCAAGAAGCAGGAAGAACCGTCGTGATCCATCGCGAGGACTTCTCCCAAGCTCAAACCCTCAACTAAATCATTGTATGCGTAGCGGCCGAAGGCCGCCTCGACAATATTGAAAAACGGAGATCAAAAAATGAAAACGCAAATGAACTTAAATAAGAAACTCAGCGTGGCGCTCTCGGCGCTCGTTCTGATCGCCCTCTCTTCCTGCGGAAAGATCCCTTCCGGCTATCAAGGAACTTTCGTCGACCAACCCACTGGAACCAAGCTGGTTCTGAGCAGCGACGAAGGCAAGTTCACCGAAACGACTGGACGCGAGATTTCGGCAAAGGCGGACTCGCTCGCGTTCGATTCGCTCGCACAAGGAAAAGCAGGTCTCTATACCCTTCCAGTACCGGGCAATGATAAGATGACCGAGCTTCTGTGGATCGTTCCGGATGTCGCAACTCGACAAGAGAACTCAGGCTATGTCTGGTTCAATGCCGAAATCCTCGACACTCGGATCATGAACGAAGCCAAAGATCCCGTCGCGTCGATCACCGCTGAGCATTGCAGGAGCGGCTCAGTGATGTTGTACGCCGCTGATAAGACCTGGATTCACGGTTGCGGTCCTGAGACCGTTCCGATGACGTTCATGCGCGCGAAGCAGTAAGCTGAGCTGCGAATTGAAATCGGCCAAAGCCGGCCGGTGCGATGGGTCAAGCTGGTATTTGCGTTGCAATCGGTCTCCTTCTAAAAAGGAGATATTCTATGATGGCACGCAGAAACAATGCCGCAGGATTCCTCGCGCTGGTCGGTTTAGGCGCTCTTTACCTTTATCGTAACCGTTACAAAATCCAGCAGTTCTTAGAATCCAGAGGAGTGCAAACCCCCGTCGACAGAAGCTCCGTTGGAAGCGCAATCAGCTCAGGTATCGCCAAGATCTCTGGACGGGTTCAGCACGACGTCAACCAAACGCAGAGAAATCTCGACCGTAAGGTCGGCTGATCGGGATTTTTTCCTCAGATGTTGTTATAGCTCCCCTTACGCATATGAGCGTAGCGCCATCTGAAGGTACGGCCCGATATTTCGCGAAACACGCGGAACGACTCAGGCCCCCACTTTCTGCACGAGCCCTCGGAAACACCGGGCTTCAAATCTCGCCCGTCGGTTTCGGGGGCTATCGTGTGACGGACGAAGAGCCCTCGCATCACGAGGCACTCCGGCTGGCGATTCAGTCTGGCTGCAATCTCATCGATACCAGCACGAACTACGGTGACGGTGGCTCCGAACAATTGATTGGCGACGTACTTGCCGAGCTCTTTCACGCCCGACGCCTCGCTCGCGACGAAATCGTCCTTGTCACCAAGGCGGGCTATGTCCAAGGTCAAAATCTCAAGCTAGCGCGCGAGCGCATAGCGGCAGGCGACGCTTTTCCAGAAATGGTCGAATATGACGAATCCGTTTGGCACTGTATCTCACCCGCGTTTCTGAAAGATCAGATCAGCCGATCCTTGGACCGACTTCAGCTTGACTCTGTCGACGTGCTCCTCCTTCATAATCCAGAATATTATCTGAAAGCCGAAGGCGAGCATCGCGAGTACTATCGCAGAATCCGTCAGGCGTTCGAGTATCTTGAGACTGAAGTGAGCGCGGGCCGTATTGCCCGATACGGAATCTCGTCGAACACTTTCCCTTCTCCCCGCGAGGCTGCCGACTATACTTCACTTGAGGCGATCTGGGACATTGCCGAAGAGATCGCGCAAGCGCAGGGAAAACCGCACCATTTTCAAGTCATCCAGTTTCCATTCAATCTTTTTGAACCAGGCGCGGCTCTTGAGGAAAATAACTCTGGCAAGACCCTGCTTCAGTTTGCACGCGAAAAAGGGCTTGGAACTCTTTCCAATCGACCTCTCAATTCCTTTACTCAAAAAGGCCTGATGCGCTTGGCGGATTTTCCCGCTCACGATAACCGCGATGTCGCGGAAGAGCTGAAATCCGCTTGGACTCGCGCGATGGAGCTTGAATCAGCCTATCCGAAACTCGCGTCCGAGCCTCCGGTTCAGCCGAAGCACTTGGCTTGGGGACATATTCTTCGGCACAACTTTGAGAAGCTCAACGATCTTGATTCTTGGAAAGGCACGCTCAAGTACCAGATCGAACCGACGCTCAATACCGCTTTCGCACAGCTCGAGAGCATTCCCGCCTATCAGGGCTGGATGCGAGATTACTCGGAAGCGAGCTCGCGCCTTTTCGAAGTTTTTCAGGCTTATCTCGAGAATCAGGCGTCGTATCAATCCGATCTTCTCTCTTCGAAGATCGATCACGCCTGCCCGCCTCTTCATCAGACGGAAGTGTTGTCTCAAAAAGCGATTCGACTTTATCTTTCGGTGGCTGGATTGGACTGTGTTCTCGTAGGGATGCGTCAGCCGGAGTATGTTCGCGACGTTCTTTCGCTCAAAGAGCCAGTCGTGTCTAACGAAGAGGCGCTTCAGACTTTGCGCGCGATCGCGCTCGAGACTTAATGATCTTGGCAGCTCATTGCTTCAACAAGCTCAGGTTTGAGCAAGTCGATGCGTTGAGCCGACATTTGGCTGCGAATCAAAGCAAACATGATCTCTTGTCCCGCTCTGTTTCTTCCATAATACGTCGTCTTGACGAATCCTGGGCCATCGGAAACTTGAGATGGATAGACAGTTCCTTGATAGACCGGGCCCGACATTCTTGCGTTCGGTGAGCTCATCCACAGTGTTGCTTGGAGAGTGCTATCGGGAGCCAAAACCAGGTTCAGAGTGTATGACTTTTGGGTCATGGCGTTGGTCTGAAGGCATTGCATAGCTAACGATGGGACGGTTGCAACAATTAAAAAAATACGTAGAAATAAAATCATTA
>CAZCBS010000141.1:0-10158 GCA_964496965.1 uncultured Bacteriovoracaceae bacterium | reverse complement strand
AACCATCCCGCATAATTAACGGAGCTTATTCAGGAATTTACATGAACTTAATAACGCCCCTAGCAATCGGTCGTACATCATGAGTTTTCCCATCCAATCGATCATTCAGCCTTTCGTTGACGCGACGGTCAAAACCTTGGCTTCAGAATGTCTTCTCAAAGCCGAAGCTGGAAAACCATACGTAAGCAAAGACGAAGCGGATGATCGCAAAGCCGAAACGACGGCATTGGTCCACATCATTGCTCATCACTATTCCGTCTCGCTCTCCTTTTGCTTCGAAGAAACCGTATTTTTCGCGATTAGTTCACGAATCCTGGGCCGCAAAGTAAACACGTTTTCTACGGATATCGATCGCGCTTTCGCGCGCTGGGTGGACGCTATTCTCGTGCAGGTGAAAATCCTCTGGCCCGACGCTCAAAACGCTCACCGAACCGCTCTGCAAATTCTAAAAATCCCTGCAGGTCAGCCTTTTCGCTATCGCCTCGAAGCGACTGTCCCTGCGGTCACTCTGCCTTTTGAGACTCCGGACGGCCTATTCCGAATCGAAATGAGTGTCTCAGGGCTAAAGAGCTAGCTGCGACCACTCGATGATCTGCCTGCAAAGCGCGATTCGGACCTGAATAAACATGTGGTCGCAGTCGAATTCCTTTTCCTGCAGCGATGCAACGCGGTTTTCAGAAAACGCTCTCATGAGAGCGTGATGGTGATGCTCAGGAATCGAGACATCATCCTTCTTGCCGTATTGAATCAGGAGCGGCGTTTTACGAACTCGATCTCCCAATAGCTCGAGATCCCATTTTTCTACATTCTCAATTGAAGACTGTATAAGCCCTTCCGCCGTTGCGCCTTGAATAGGTAAAACACTTCGGCGGAACATTTGGACTGCCAACTCAACCTTGTCCGGATTCGCGCGAAGCCATTTTCCGAAGGCGCCGAAATTAAAGGCCCCGATAGTCGCGACGCCGCTCACACGACGATCCGCTGCCGCGGTATGAAGCCCGATAAATCCACCCATGCTATGTCCCACCAGTATGATCTTGGTCGGGTCGCATCGAAACTCGTCGCGCGCTCTCTGCGAGGACACGAACTCGACGGCCGACAATCCATCTTCGATCGCGTTGTCGAACGAGAACTTTCCAGGACTCCCCCATGCTCCGCGGTAGTGAAAAAACAAAACGTTCCAACCCGCGCGGCGAAGCGCATGCGCGATATCGAAATTGGGTTCGTTCCCGGGAAAGCCATGAAGGAGAATCGCGACCGGATGAGGTCCCTTTCCCGATGCCAACAGAAAACGAGAGAGAAGCGCGGAACCCTTCGACTCGAAAGTGAAAGGGATGAGCGTAGAAGGATAATCTGGGTCCGTCTCCGGGAGATCCATCAGCACAGGGTCGAATTTGGGCATTTGCTTTCCTTACCAGTCCTAGATCCGCTTCGCAATATATGCCAAAAGCTCCGGGCGCGACGGGTTTCTACCTTGGGCGATCACCCGAAATCCGCTCTGCCGAATCAACGAGGCAAAATCGTCGGACCGATAGCGATAAATCATTCTCGCGGGCCCAGTGGGATCATCCGTGCGATCTTCGGAATTTCCCTCGCCTTCCGCGATGGAAACAAAGAGCGTCCCTCCCGGTTTCATCGCGGCAAAAAAACTCGCCATGGCTCTTTGACAGCCCGGCGCCGGGAGATGCGATAAAACCCCGTGAGCCCAGACGCCGTCATAATTTTCCTTTGGAAGACTCAGAAGCATGAGATCCGCTTGCCAAACCCGGCATCCGCTTTGCGCGCGAGCAATCGAAACCATTTCGTTTGAAGCATCGAATCCCTCGGCCTGAAATCCAAGTCGATTGAAATACCGAAGATCGCGTCCAGTACCGCAGCCCGCGTCCAAAACCAAGCCTCCCTTGGGCAAGTCGGAGCAAAACTCCTGAAGCGCGGATTGATCGATTCGCGCATGAGTGCGCTCGAAGTATTTCTTTTGATTATGATCGTAGTATCGGATGGTCGATGCGTGCGCGTTCAATATTTGCTTCTTCCTTTTACTAACCAAACAAGCTGAGCTGCGAGCCTTGGTTCATCTCCACCCACGGCTTGAGATCTAATCCGCATCTCGTATTTATTTCTTGTATAAAATATAGAATCAACTCAGGTGCCTGAGCGTTGTCAGGCTCGTGGATGAAAAAATAGATTTCACGGATTCCCTGCGATAGCCAATCATTGAGTCGCCCGATCCATGCGTCGATTCGCGAGTAATCCGTCGGATGAAGCGAATTTCCCACAAATCGAACCATAGCCGCTGGGGCGGTCAGGTTCATATGAAGCACATCGCGTCTTCCCGCTACATCCGTGATCAAAGCAACGACTCCGAAACTCTCTAAGAGACGAGTTGCATCGGACCTGAGCACACCTTTAGAAAACCAGGCCGGGTGCCTAAATTCGACGGCGAGTTTGAAGCCTTTCGGCAAGGTCTCAAGAAATTTTCCAAGCAACGGAAGCTGCGCAGGGCTGAACTGAGGAGGAAGCTGCAAAAAGCTCGTCCCGAGTCGATCTCCAAGTCCCATGACCGCGCCACAAAACGCCGCAGTCATGGCTTCCGTTCCCTGAAGCATTCGCTCATGGGAGATCGTCTGCGGAAATTTCGGGCAAAATTTGAATCCCGGTTCCGACATTGTCCGCCAGCTTCGAATCATCTCCTCATCCGGAACTCGGTAATGAGTCATGTTCAGCTCGATCGTGTTGAACTGCTGGGAGTAATATTTCAGATAGTCTTTCGTTCGAGTTCCCGCTGGATAGATCCGGCCGACCCATTCTTTTTGCGACCAAACCGGCGCGCCGACATAAATTCGAGTCTGTGCGCTTTTCTCTGAAAAGCCAGTCCGCTGCAAAAGCTGGACGTTTCCCTGCATGTCCGCAGGCAGCTTAAAGTCGACACCAGAAATATGAGGAAGTTTTCCAAAATCCAAGCGGACGAAAAACTCTCTTATTTACGGACCGGATTCAAGCCGCACTGCGCCATGTTTTTACAAGATCGCTAGTGGGATCCCGAAAAGTGCGTGCAGAGTTCTGCCGAATATACTAATAAATTCATACCGTGCTCGCGTGGTGGAATTGGTAGACACGCTGGTCTTAGGAACCAGTGCCGTAAGGCGTAACAGTTCGAGTCTGTTCGCGAGCACCATTGTAATTTTGTTCTCCCTCGCTGCTTCGCAGCTCGTTGACTCACAAAATCCCCGCTCGCGGGGCCCCTTTCGCAGGTCGCGCTTTTGCGCTCCTGCGAGTCGCATTTTTTCTATCCTGAAAAATATGCTCCTAGCTCGCCCCTCCTTGGGGCTTGGTCTTAAAAAACTACGGAAAATGCCGATAGATATTAAATACTTATCTCCTGATAGATGGGCCGATAAAAACAGTATCTTTTTACACTCAAGTAATTTATAAATCTGCCGCCCCGAACGTAAACCCAACTTTTACCCTAGGTGGATTTTTGATTATGAAAAGCATTAAAACGATGGCCTTGATCGCTCTTTCTCTTGCTTGCACCCTGGCAAATGCCTCAGCAAACTCCGCTCATGACTACAAATGCATCATGCCTAGATTAGATGCTTACAATAGCAGCATCTACTACTCCATCACCCCGTCCGAAATCGATAGCATCCTTCTTGACCCAAGCGATGCCCGCTACTCGGACGTAGCGAGATTCACTAAAGCCTGTGATTTGGTCGCTGCAGGAAAACTCTGCGGTGGAAAACTCGAAGCCCAGATCATCGGAAAAGCCATCGTCGACCAGTGCACCGATGGTTGTTATTATGGCCGCCCTACGTATCGCATCGGCAGCTTCCGCCAATTTCAAGTGAATGGCTTGTGCCCACTCGACATCGACACGGCGAGAGAAGCTGTTCTTTTCATGAACGGCAACACCCCTATCGTAAACGGAGAAGTTTCCGGCGTATTGGTTTACGATCCAATGGCGAATAGCTTTCACCTCGAATAACGCTGAAACTGCGCCACGCTTAGCGCGCGATTGGGTAGTTTCGCTCGAGCGAGGCTACCCAGCTTTTTTCTCTGATTTTGCCTGCGATTGAAGCTGCTCAAGCTCCGCTTTCATTTTGCGAAGATCTGCATCTTTTTTCGCAAGATCCGCAATCCAGCGCGTTTCTTCCTTCGAGAGCTTATCCAGCTTGCCTTTGAGCTGCGCCATGTCCTTCTGCTGTTGCTCGGAGAGCTTGGACGCAGCTTCGTACTTTTTCTTCATTTCCTCAACTGCGGCACGATCGCTTTTCTCGCTGGATTTGGCCGAGCCTTGATTCATTCGTCTCATCAGCTGCTCGTTCAGGCTTTTGAGCTGCATATTCTGACGGGTCATCTGGTCTTGCTTGGATTTGAGATTCGCAAGCTCGATCTGCGCTGAGGATTCCGCGGCTTTTTGAGAAGATGTCGATTGTGATTTAACATCCTCCATCTTTGCCAGCAACTTTGCGTTCTCCTCTCTCATGCTGAGAATCATGCGCTGAGAAAGCTGGTATTTATGCTTGAGGGCCGCATCTTCGGTATTCGTGCTCTTCGTGTTTTTTTGTTTTTCCAGTTGCGCGGTCAGCTGAGCGACTTGTTCTTTGGCGCGATTCAAAGCCGCGTTCTTTTGGCGAAGCGCTTCTTCCTTACGACGCAAATCCTCGGCAAATTGCTGTTCCCGCTTCTTGAGATCTTGTTCCTTTTGTCGGATCGCCTGATTGATTTTTTGCGAAAGAGCGCCCAAACGCACTTTCTCAGCCATGATCTGCTGGGACAGGCCATCCGCCCATCGTTTTGCCGCCTGATCTTGCGACTCTCGCTTAATCGTCTGCGCCATTTCTTGAGTCCGCTCGACAAATTGCGAGAAGCTGCCTGTGGCGAAATTCTGGGAAAGATGCTGCGCGATCACTGTTGGATCGTTTTCACTATCGATCTCAGACTCCGATTTCTGCACGCTGACGCTCGCCTGGACGCCTTCGACCGAATCGAATTCAGAATCTGTTTCATCGGAGGACTGCGCCTGTTTTTTGCGCTTAAATGGCCAGACTTTCTTCAATATTTCTTGAACGCTGAAGCCTGGGACTCTTTCGAGATCTTCATCGGCAGCTCCACTGGCCGTTCCGCTTGAAACTCTGATCAAGGTTTTTTTAGCGTCACCCGAACTTCCGCCGCTGATCCGAACTACCTCGTCCTTTTCTGTCTCGGCGCCTTTCGAAATGCGAACCTCAGAGGAGTCCTCGTCCGTAGAGCCTTTGACTGTCGCCTTAGAAGTTCCCTCATTTGAAGCCGAAAATCTCTTCGAAAGAATTTCTCCGGTGGAAAACGCCGTTTTCTTCTTAGGTCTTTGGGAGTCCTCTTTTAAGAGATCGGAGTATTCGAGATCGGCGAGCTGAACATACTCTTTGGCTTTCACCGAATCAGCCAAATTAGAAAGAATATCAGCTCCCTGCTCAATGACCGTGATCGGCTGCTTTTCGCTTAGCTCCAATTTGCCTGGAATCGCGAGCAACGAAATAACTTCGACGCGTTTTTGAGCCAGATTCACGCGGACAATCGTGTGATCCGAGTTCAAATGGATCATCCTGAGCAGTGAATCGTCAGACAATCCCTCGATCTTGAAATTGTCCGCATGGTTGAGCGAAAATGCCACTCCGACGGCAACTTTCTCGTCGTCCATTCCACATTCCACCACAAGCGGCTCATCCAATGCCCCATCCACGTTTTGGGCTCGATACGCCTCAAAAAATCCGAAAAGAAGAACAGCGCGCAGCTTGAGCTCATCGAGATGAATGGCTTTGAGTCGAGCTGACAAAAGATCTGAAACTCTGCCAAGGCCGGCAGAAGTGAAGAGGTGATCGTAGAAAACTCGACAATCTTCCCCAAGGACGCTTGCGACGCCTGAAGCTTGAATCGCTCTTGGAGGAATTTTGCCGAAACTATACATGCGCGAGCCTTTCCACACGCCGCATGCGCGAAGAGAGCTTTTCGGATGTCGTTCCAAAACTTGATTTCAAGACATTGTAGTGAATCATGCTGCCGGGAATCGGTTCACATTCCGTTCCGAGCGACTCCCGAGCGGTTCTCACGAGCTGAGAGATTTCAGGACTTCTCCATTTCTCGCATTGTCCTGTCATCATCTCCTGCACGACCGAAAGCCGCAGGCGATTGATAAACCGAAGATCGCTGTAACCCAAATGCAAGGCGATGAAAACCGCCCAGCTCGAGCTCATCACGGCCTTCTCGAAATCCACGACGCTTTGGTCGCGATAACTTTTTAGAAGATCAGGCGTCAACAGCTCGCAAAGCTCATTCACGAATACGGATACGAAGAACGGATCGATGAAGGGTCCTGGTTTCCAAAGAGGCCCGATGACTCGAATCACCGCATCCGAAAGCTCAAAGGACGAAACCGCCAAAGGAATCTCTTCACGCGGTTGAAGAAGCGCGGTTTCCGGATTCCAAGAAAGAAGCTCACGAACCTCGTTCGCCACTTCACGGAAACGGATCGCGGTATCCACTTCTTCGGGAAAGAAAATCGATTCGAACGATTTGAGTCGCTCCAGCTCTTCCTCGGTGAAGAAATCAAAAGCGCCTTTGACCATCACGAACTTCTCATTGAGCTTCATGTACACGTAGGCCGGCGCCATCATCAGGGCGTACGGCTGCACCGTGCGGATCGGACAGATCCGCAGCTGCTCAACGGCTTCTTTCGGAAGCTTTCTTTGTTTAAAGTCCATTGCCAGGGCACTCCCCCATCTCTAAGCATTTCGGCAAATTGGACTAAATTATTAATGACTTGAGAAGCAGAAACGTGACTTCTCCGCTTACTCGTCAATTGAATGACGATTTTAAGCGTAATGGCAGGAAACGTCGTGTGCCGAACGACCTGGCTGAGCTTGGTCCTTCAGGCAAGGAATCTCCGTCTTGCAGTTTTCCTTCGCCACCGGGCATCGCGGATGGAAATAGCATCCGCTCGGAGGATTGATCGGCGACGGGACATCTCCCCGGAGAATGATCCGCTCTTTCTGATAGTTAGGATCCGGAATCGGAATCGCCGAAAGCAGCGCCCGCGTGTACGGATGCTTTGGATGAGTGTAAAGTTCCTCGGCTGTCGCCATTTCCGCGACCTTTCCGAGATACATCACCGCCACGCGATTGGAGATATGCTCAACGACCTTAAGGTCATGAGCGATAAAGAGATAGGTTAAGCCCAGCTCTTTTTGAAGATCCTGCATCAGATTGACGATCTGTGCCTGAATCGACACATCCAGCGCGGAAACCGGCTCGTCGCAAACGATAAACTCCGGCTCGACCGCAAGCGCGCGAGCGATGCAAATGCGCTGGCGCTGCCCGCCCGAGAACTCATGCGGATAGCGAGCAATCGCCTCGCGACGAAGACCGCAAAGATCCAGAAGCTTCAAAATACGTTGCTTGCGCTCGTGCTTACCTTGATAAAGCCCGTGAATATCAAGCGGCTCGCCCAAGATATCCTCAACCGTCATGCGAGGATTGAGCGACGCATATGGATCTTGGAAAATGATCTGCATATTGCGGCGAAGCTTGCGCATTTCACCCGCAGAGAGCTTTGTGATGTCTTGTCCTTTGAACAAGATCTGACCGCTGGTCGGCTCGACCAAACGAAGCACGCAGCGTCCCAGCGTCGTCTTGCCGCACCCGGCCTCGCCCACAAGCCCAAGCGTCTCACCCTTTCGAATATCGAACGAGACATCCGAGACTGCCTTCACGCTTGCGACTTCTTTTCCGAAAAAACCGCCCTTAATAGGGAAGGTTTTGACGAGATTGCGAACTGAGAGAAGAACTTCCTTATTTTCCATTTAGATATCCCTCACACAGCGAATCGAATGCGGCAACGTGCCTCGAGTATCCACGCCAGACTGAATCTGACGAAGGCCTGGCTCCGCTCCGCGACAAGCGGCGTCGACATACGAGCAGCGCTCTTGAAAACGGCATCCCTGCGGCAGATGCAAAAGGTTAGGCACGATGCCAGGAATCGTCTCAAGACGATTCTTTTTCACCTTGCCGGTCGGATCTTTTGAAAGCGTCGGGATGCTGTTCAACAATCCCCGTGTATAAGGCATTTTCGGATTTCCGAAAATCTCGCGAACCGATCCTTGCTCGACCACGCGACCCGCGTACATCACCATTACCTCGTCCGCGACTTCGGCCACGACACCCAGATCGTGAGTGATGAGAATCAGGCCCATGCCGACCTTTTGCTGAAGATCGCGCAAAAGATCCAGAATCTGGGCTTGAATCGTCACGTCCAGCGCGGTCGTCGGCTCGTCCGCGATCAACACGTTCGGATTACAGGAAAGCGCCATCGCGATCATCACGCGTTGGCGCATACCGCCCGAAAGCTGATGCGGATAATCGAGCACGCGTTTTTCCGGAGACGGAATCCCGACCAATCGAAGCATTTCAATGGCCTTGTCGCGCGCCGCGGACTTGCTCAAATCCTGATGCAAAAGCACCGCCTCGACGATCTGGTTACCGATCGTAAAAACCGGGTTGAGCGAAGTCATCGGCTCTTGGAAAATCATCGAGATCTCGTTGCCGCGGATCCGGCGCATCTCATTCATATCGAGCTTCAGAAGATCGCGACCCTTGTACAGAATCTGGCCCCCCGTCACTCGTCCAGGAGGATTGGGAATCAAGCGCATGATCGAAAGGCTGGTCACGCTTTTTCCGCAACCCGACTCACCGACGATGCCAAGCGTCTTTCCCTGGTAGACGTTGAAGCTCACGTCATCGACAGCTTTCACCACTCCGGCTTCGGTGAAAAAGGACGTTTCCAGATTTTTTACTTCGAGAATTTTTTCAGAAGTGCCGTCCATAAACTAGAACCTCACTTAATCTTTGGATCGAGCGCGTCGCGCAGCGAATCCCCAAGAATATTGAAAGCCAGCACCACGAAGAACATGGCGCCCGTCGCCCCAGCCAATTGCCACCAAACTCCACGAGCAAGCTCCAGCTTCGCGTCATCGATCATCACGCCCCAGCTCGGCTGACCTTGAACGCCCAAACCCAAGAACGAGAGAATCACCTCGGATTTGATTGCCACCATGAAGTTGATCGAAAGATTGATGATCACGAAATGCGAAACGTTCGGCAAGATATGCTTGAAAATCCGCGAGCGATGAGTCGCGCCCAAGCTCTCGGCCGCAACCACGTACTCGCGCGACTTATGCTTGATAAACTCGCCGCGAATCACGCGCCACAAGCTCACCCAAGCCGTCACTCCCAGCGCGACGTAGATCGCGGTCAAGCCTTTGCCCATCATAAAGGTAATCGCGATCAAAAGCATGATGCTCGGAATCGAGGAGAGCGTCGTATAAAACCAAACGACGGCTTCGTCGATCCATCCACCAAAGTATCCCGCCAGCGCGCCCAAGACAACGCCGATTGGAATACTGATCAAAGACGAAACCAAGCCCACGCTCATCGCGATGCGAGTGCCGTGAATACATTTGTAGAGAACACTTCGACCAAAAATATCGGTCCCAAACCAGAGCTCCATCTTATCAAAAGATGGTGGCTGGTAAGACGCGCCTACGACCGTATCCCAAGGAGTCGCGATCGCACCGAGTTTCGCCAAAAGCGCGATGACCGCATAAACAGCGACAATCGCGATGCAAACCAAGGCGAGCTTATCTTTTTTCAGTCGATGCAAGCCATCCTTCAGCAAGCTTCTGCCCTTAGGCACTGCCTGTTGAGAGTTGACGTCCACCACTCCTGCCGAAACAGATCCCGTACTCATTTCAAACTCACTCTCGGATCAACGACCGTATAAAGAATGTCAGTCGTCAGATTTCCAGCGATGAATAAGACGGCTTGAAGAGTCGTCATCGCTTTGATCACCGGAAAGTCGCTATTATGAAGCGCGCTGATCGTCATACCGCCAAGCCCTGGAATCCCAAAAAATCCTTCCAGAAGAAACGCGCCTGTAATCAAAAGCGGAACTTCGAGCACCACATTGGTAATAATCGGTCCCATGCTGTTCTTGAGAACGTGCTTGAGAAGCGTACGCGACTCGCTCAACCCTTTAGCTCTCGCCGTGCGCACATAATCCTGAGTCGTTTCTTCTAATACTGCGGTTCTGTAAAAACGAACATCGTACCCCAAGCTCACCAGGAT
>CAZCBS010000140.1:6655-10218 GCA_964496965.1 uncultured Bacteriovoracaceae bacterium | reverse complement strand
TTTTTGGGAAAACGCATGGATGGTCATCGTTTCAGGGCCGACGACTACCTTATATTCGCCGTTAGGCTGTTTTGCGACTTTGCAGGTCTTCTTAGGATCGCTGACAAAAAACAATACCTGACCGTCCTTTAAAGAACCGTCATGAACCAAATGGCCGAGATCGAATTTATTCTTCTTTTTTGACACTGAGGGAACCCTCCTTATGACATTTGACTTATCGGCAATATCTGCAGGGGTTTTAATCAATTCACAATCTGGTTATATTATATTTATGGAATTGAAAGACCGCGAAAAAGACCGATTTGAAGTGGATTTGATCAACGGCCACTCATCGCGGCGCGCGTTCGCGGCGCTCCTTGACTATTCCTTCAAAGTTCCCGAGGGGCATGCTTTTCTTGGGGATTTTCCGATTTGGGACGAATGCATTGTTCCCGCTAGCGACGAAATCGTTCGCCTGGGCGCGTTTACGGTGGGGCGGCGCGAGCTTGCGGCATGTGCCGGAGTGCGGATGGCGCGATTGGCAACCTCTGAAGGGGAACGACCTGTTGCATTGATTGGAGCGGTTGCGACACACGAAGCTTACCGCGGAGCAGGGCTCGCATCGAGCCTTGTGTCATTGGCGACGGATTGGGCAAAGGCTCGGGGGGCTACCGCGGTTTTTCTTTGGGGCTCCGAGCATTCGCTCTATCAAAGGTTAGGTTTTGAGCTCTATGGCGCCCAAGTTATGCTTCCGCTGGATTCGATGTCGATTTCGGAGTCTCCGGCGGCAAATGTCCAGGTCGGTTGGGATCGCCTGATCTTTCGAAAGCTACGGGAGAGAGTCGGGGGGCTGGTCTTAGCTGATTCTGATGAGCGCTGGATTGCGGCTCATCGCTCGGTCGAATGGTTCTGGACGGGCGATCGTCAGCAATGTGACGCATATGTTGCGGTCGGCCGGGGCATCGACCTCCAAGGCATCGTTCATGAGTGGGGCGGTGATGTGACGGCGCTTCGCTCGCTTCTGGCCTGGCTACGAGAGCAGAGACCAGGATTAAATTTGTTAGGAGCGCCATGGATCCTGTCGAAGTATGGGATCGAATTCGGTCAAGCGACGCCGGAGTTCCTCTGTCTGGCCCGAATGCTTGATCCTGAATCGGAATTCACGGCCGCTAGGCGACTGGCTGACCAAGTCCCTGTTTGGATTTGGGGCTTGGATGCCGTTTGATCCATAATTTCAAATTTTTTTCTTAGTCTCTGTTCATAAAGTTCCGATAAAAGTGTACAAACACAGCGGAAATTTGGAACTTCGTTCATGAAAGAGCATACATCACGATTCTTAAAAGCACTCGCACTGTTCTATATGGGGTTTCCGATCGCCTATATCTTGTCGTGCGCCATGCTTTTCGATATTCCAGCGCGCTCTTGTGTCCGAGTTCTGCTCTCGCCTTGGTATTATATTTTGTCCTCTCTGGCGATCGTGGTTGGCTACGGCTTTTGGGAGATGAGGCGTTGGGCGTGGTATTTATTCGTCATCGTCAATCTATTGATCGTCTATCAGAACGCGGTCATGGTGAATGAATACGGCGAAACTCACCACAAGGCTTTGAGCTTTATTTTCTCGATCATTGTGTTGGGACTGATTGTCTATCGCGTTGCGAGAGAAGTTCGAGTTCCTTACTTTTTTCCAAAAATTCGTTGGTGGGAAAGCGATCCTCGTTATCGGCTTTCCGTGCCGGCCAAGCTCGAGTGCGCGGGAACTTCCCTTTTTTCAGGCGACATCCTGGATCTTTCGATGGGCGGATGCTTTATGAAGCTTCGCACGGACCTTAAGCAGGACGAAAAGGTCGTATTGAGTTTCTCGATTTTCCAAGTTTCTGTTCGTTGCGAAGGCACGGTCGTTTGGAGAACGCAAAGCACCGTGACGCATCCGAAGGGCGTCGGGATCAAGTTTTTTGAGCTCGATCGCGATCAAAAGCGCGCGTTGAAAATCATTACGCGTCGATTGAAGCGCATCTCTGATTTCTACAAACGATCTCGTTATCTCTTGAATCAGGAAGAGTTCGTCAAGCGTCTTCAGGAGCTTGAGAATACTCCGGTTAAAATGAAGACCCGCAGAAAAGCCAAGCAGGCGCAGGTCGTTGGATAGAGCCCGATGAACGCATCTGATCCATCGTCAGGCGATTCGCATCTGAAGTGGCTTGAGAAAGCGCTTGAGCTTGCGCGGCAGGCCGCGCGCGAGGATGAAGTGCCGGTCGGAGCGGTGATCATCGATTCTCAGGGGCAGCTTGTTGGACAAGGTTACAATCTTCGAGAAAAAGAACAGAATCCCGTGGCTCACGCCGAGGTTTTGGCGATTCAAGACGCGGCTCGCGGACTCGATAGTTGGCGGCTTTCGGGCTGTACTCTTTATGTCACTTTGGAGCCCTGCCCCATGTGCTTGGCGGCTTGTCAACAGGCGCGCTTGAGCACAGTGATCTACGGAGCGCGTGATCCTAAGGGGGGCGCGCTGAGCTTGGGTTACGAGCTGCATCAGGACAAGCGCTTCAATCATCGCTTCACCGTTACGCAGGTCGATAGCCCGGAGTGCGGAGCGATCCTTTCCGAGTTTTTCTCGCGCAAACGCAAAGCTTGAGTTAATTTCACCGTATGAGCTTAAAACTTCAATTTGCTGCATTGTCGATGGGCGCTTCCGTAGATCAACAGACCGGCAGTCTTTCTGTCTTTGATATCGTCGAAGAGCTTCGTGTTCCACAGCTTCCGATTCAGCTGCAGTCGCTGGTCATCTCGCTTTCGCTTGAGAAGACCGTGCCTGGCGATTTTTCCGGAAAACTGATGATTCATCTCCTGCTTCCGGACGGAAAGCAGCAAATGGTTGGGAATGGAGATCTCCGCGTTCCAGCTGAGCAGAAAAGGATGAAAGCCGTTTTCCGTTATGGTGGATTTCCGGTTCAAGCCTGGGGCAAGCATCGCTTTGTGATTTCTTGGTTGGATCAAGCCAACAAGAAAGTCGGCGAAGCGATCTTGGATTTCGATGCGATTCAGGTTCAACAAGTCGCTCAAGGCGTCGCTCCGGATGATATGCCTCCGGTCGCGCACTAAGCTTAAGCAGCCGATTTTTTAGCTTCGCGCCATTCGACTTCAGCCAGCACTCCGAAATGATCGGATGCGTAGCCGGGGTTTCCCTTATCCAGGATGACCTCGGCTTTGCGGATTTCCGCGCCTCTTGGGCAAAAGATGTAATCGAGCCGCCGATCAGCGATGGGGTAGCGTCCTGTCAGCGGATTATTCGTGGCCCAAGTGTATCCTTGTTTGTCCGGATGATGATGACGAAAGCTATCGAGCATGCATTCGTTGATGAGCGAGACGACGGGTTCAGTTTCGACGGCGTTCAGATCGCCTGTCAAAATCAGCTTGGAGCGGGGATCCAAGGGCTGGCCTTGAAAAAGATCATCGAGAATCAGGCCCATTTGCATCATTCGCATCTGGGTATTGTTGGGCTCCCAAGAAAGATGAGTCGTGATGACTTTGATTTCGCCGATGGCTTCAATGCATTCCTGATCGCATGCAATTCAGTTAACACCGCT
>CAZCBS010000140.1:0-6645 GCA_964496965.1 uncultured Bacteriovoracaceae bacterium | reverse complement strand
CCAGGCGTCGTTTTGAAAGGTCGCAAAGCGCGCCACTCGAGATGCAGGGGGATTCTCGGGCGCTGCCGGAAGCCTTCCGTTTCTCACTCGAATCATTGGCCAGCGAGAGAGGATGGCCACGCCGCCTTGTTCGCTGCTCATGATCTCAATGGAGTTTCCGTAAGGAGCAAAAGCCGAGACGGGAAGACCGATCGCCTCCCCGAGGTCTCGAGCTTGATCGTAGATTTGATAGCCGCGCGTGATTGTCGTTTCTTGCACGCACACGATATCTGGCTTATAGGCTGCTAAACCTTGAACCATCAAGTCGCGTCTCTTTTCAAACCAGCCGTCCTTGGTTCCGGCCAGATTGATCGTGATGATCTTTGCTCTCATCGTGACAATGTAATAATGCAAGCTTTTCGCCCCAAAGACAGCCGGCTTCAGAGGGGTATAGACTTTGCTGCTCTTCAAGTTCGGAGGAAATTTCAATGCCTGAGGGACAAAGTAAAAAGCCCGCTGATTCATCATCTTTGCGCGCCGGTATCGAAGAGATTAGCGGCGTGAAAAAAGAAGAGCTTGAGGAATCGATCGTCGAATCTCGCAAAGCCCTGCGATCGGCAATCGATTGGATGCAGAGTAATTATGGGGTCCTGATCGCTGCGGGTCTTGGGGTTGCGACTGTAGGGTTTGTCATGCTCTGGCTCAATCGGCGAGATGGCTTAAGTCACTTCTACGAAGAAGAAGCAGCCAACCCCACATTGCACTAATTACCCAACGATCGACACATCTTCTAGAAGAGCGAATTCGGGTCCGAAATATCCGCTGCCGCTCGAGCTATTCGAATGGAACTGAGCACGTTTGACGCGATTTTGCGAAAAGCGCGCGTTCTGAAAATTTTCCACAAAAGATCCTGAAAGAGAGCCTCCTTTGATGTAGGTCACTTTCCCGCTCTCGTTATCGTAAAGGCGAGCCAGGCGGATTTCGCTGCTATAGGTTCCGCTGTTCGGATCGGCGAAAAGTCCCGAGAACTGCAGGATCTCGAGAACGCGCGGTGCCTGTTTCGTCAATTCCTTGTAAGAAAGAGTTCCGCCGTCAACGACCAGGTTTCCTCTGACGGTGGTGACCGGGGTTTTTAAATAATCGGAGTAGCGTTTGTCCGTTGAGGTCGCGATGACTTTGTTGTTTTCGACGAGACGGAACGGAGATTGGGACAAGCCTTGTTCCGACATCGCGGTCGTGTCGGCGCCATAGTCCAGCGATGGATCCAGGGTCAATGTAATGAGATCGCCTCGCGCGCCTTGGACTAATTCGTCGCCTGGCTTTACGAAAGGCAGGCCGTGATACGAGTTTGAGCTCGAGAGCTGCGAGACCTGCGCTTGAAATAGAGTCGCAAGGACTTCGGCATCGATGATGACGGGGTATTTTCCAGTCGAAGGCTTTACGACATCCAGGGAATGCCGGGCACGATCGGATGTTTCGTCAAAAAGCTTTTCGATCGGCATCTCATCCAGTGATACGGCCCACTGGGTGTTGAGGTATTCGTCCGACTGAGGTTGCCCGTCCGCTCCTCGACGCTGGTACGAATAGGCGGCTTCAGTGTAAATACGGCTCTGCGAAGAACGGTGAATCAGTCCGTTGCTGAGATGCATCTCAGAGTCATGAAGAGAGAGAAAGAGCTCAGCTGAATTAAAGGTTGTGTCGCGCTTTTTGGAAACCGCGGACGAAATGTCTTGGGTGAGCTGGTTCACGACGCCTTCGAGATCTTCGGCCATCCGAGGATCCGCGGTGGCTAGCTGAGGAAGCTTCGTGGGAATCTCAGTCGGGAGCTCCCACGCTTGATGATCGGTATGTCGAGCCGCTTCGATGGCGGAATCCAGTTGTTCCTTGAGGGATATCGAAGTGAAAAGTTTCTTTGCGATCTCGCCTTGGCGTCCTAGCTTTCCGATGGGAACGAAGAGTTTCAATTGGATGCTCTGCGAATGGACGTTTCGATCTTGATCCATGATCAGGGCGCTTCCATCCAGCATGAAGTAGCGCTCGCGGCGATTCACATTTTCTTGCGTCACGGTCCAGCCTTTGACATTGCCCGTTTTGCAGCGAGCGTTGAGCTCTGCTTTTAACTGATCCAGTGTCCAGGGTTTCGTTGTGGCCATTGTGTTTGTCCTTTTATCCGATTTGAGCCCGGCTCAGCCTAAAATCACCTGATCGAGCAACATGTACGGTCCGCCGCATCCCGCGAAAACGATCTCTTTATGATATTTTCCGCAGCCACCGGCGTCGTTCCAAGGATGTTTGGCTTGATCAGGCCCGCTCGAATCGAATTCGATTTTCGATTTAGCGACGATCGAGTTGAGTACATCCGGCGTATAGCCCGTGAGTTGAATATCGCCTCCGGCTGGGCCTTTGAAAACGCGCCCCGTGAGCTTGCCATTTTTGACTTCTTGCAGGTAAGCGATTCCGACTTGAATTCCCATTCCCTTAGGATCTTCCATTCCGCCTGCGGCGTGAGAGGCAAGGAATCCATCACCGAGTTCGGCCATGAGTTGACCGAGCGTGCGATCTCCAGCGCTAAAGTAAGTGTTGGTCTGGCGAGTATAAACGCCGTTCGCCCAGCTTTCGCGCTTGCCATTTGCCGTGCGAGGAACCCCAAGGCGAATCGCCGAAGTGAGATTGGTCATTGGAGCTTTGAGAACGCCGCGATCCAGCAGGGTCTGCTCTTGCGCGAGCCAGCCTTCTTCATCGAAGAAGTAGCTTCCCCAGGCTGCGAAGCTCTTGCCTCCCGTTTCATAAATCGCGGGGTTGTTGAGAATGGTCGCAAGCTCGTTTCCGACTTTTTCTCCGCTTTTGTGAAGTTCCCAGGCTTTGCTTCGGCCTCGCGCGCAGGTGTCGCCTTCTTGCGAATGCCCGAACGCCTCGTGCGCGAGAACGCCTGAGAGCGCGGGACTAAAGAGAACGCGATATTTTCCGGGCTGTAGTCGTTCCGCGCTTTTAAGCGCCTTTAAATCCATCAGAAGCTCTTCGATCTCCGAATCTTTGATCTCAATCGTTTCAAGGCCCCCGAGCCCTCCGACGCGCAGATAAGTCCGATTGGCTGCTGACATCGTGATGAGGGTGAGAGCTAAGCGATTGAGCGTTTGGGACATCAACGTTTCGCGGTCGATGAAAATGGATTCTTCAAGCGCGGAGCTTTGCCTTGCGGCGATAAAAGTCAGGTCTTCGTCTGTGAAGCCTGCCTGAGGCGCGAGTTTTCGGCATTTCTCGACCAGAGACTTGAGGTGATCCAGGGTCTGCGCGGCATCAGCGGCTGCGGGATCTTTTTCGAGCTTTACGCCAAAGTGAACCGGGGTCCGAGGCGCAGGATCGGACGGAATCTGATCGAGAAGCTCACTCTCCAGTCCCTTCGCGGAGAGGCGCTGATTCCAGTTTGGCGCCTGATAAGCTCTGCGCTGAGCGCCCTTAGGGTGTTGAGTCGTGCGAACGCGCTGAGCGAACTCAGTCGCGAACTTCTGAAGTGCTTGGGGCGCGAGCTCATCCGTGGCTTGTTCAAAGAGGGTGTAGCCATCGTAAATTCTCAAGACGACTCCCTCGCTCACGTTGTCGGCCAATTGCGTTTGCTTGAGATTGGCCGAAAAGCTCTTTGATGACTTGCGCTCAAAGAAAATGGAGCCGTACCAACCTGGTTCGGATTCTAGGATCGGAAAAATTTCCGTCAATGAATCGCGAAGGGGAATGAGGTCGGTGGAAAGGGCTGCTCGCTTAGGGGAATGATTGCTCATATCGATGGGTTTTATCCAACTTCCCTGAAAGTCGCAAATCTGTGGTACTTTTTTAGGACTGAACATGCCTGTTAAAAGCCTTTGGTAATCGCCGCATTGCTGCTGTGCTTCTTCTTGGATTCGCGTCAGGGGTGCCTCTCGCTTTGACCGGCGCGACTCTTCAAGCTTGGATGGCAACCGAGAAGGTCGACCTTACAGTCATTGGGTTGTTTTCCCTGGTCGCTTGGCCCTATACCGTGAAATTTCTATGGTCGCCGTTGATGGATCGGTTCGCTCCTCCTTTTCTAGGGAGAAGGCGAGGCTGGATTGCGATTTGCCAGATTTTGCTGATTTTCAGCATCATTGCGATGGGCTTTTCGGACCCTGCTCGTTCACCCGGGATGACGGCATTGATTGCGGTGTGGGTGGCGTTTTTCAGCGCGAGCCAGGATGTCGTTGTGGATGCCTATCGAACCGATGTCCTCGATAAAAACGAGATTGCTCCCGGCGCGTCGGTTTATATTTTAGGATATCGAATCGCGATGCTGGTTTCGGGTGGCGTCGCTTTGATTCTAGCCGATCATATGAGCTGGCGAATGGTCTATCTCGTGATGGCCGCGGTCATGAGCGTCGGGCTGATCACGACCTTGCTTGCGCCCGAGCCGCGCGTGCCCGCACTTGCTCCCAAGTCGATGACCGAAGCGGTCGTTTTGCCGTTCAAGGAATTTTTCAAACGCAAAGGCGCGTTTGAGGTTCTTGCGTTCATTATTTTCTACAAGCTGGATTCAGTGATCGCGTTTGCCATGATGACGCCGTTCATGTTGGAGCTGGGTTTCAGCAAAACCGATATCGGTGCCGTGACCAAGGGTTTTGGCTTGATCGCGACTTTGGCGGGGACTCTAGCGGGCGGCGCCGCGACAGTACGCTTGGGGCTTTTACGATCGCTTTGGATTTTTGGGATCGCTCAAGGAATCTCGGGCGGCTGCTTTATGATCCTCGCTCAGCTCGGATACAACTACCCCATGATGGTGACGGCGATCGCGGCGGAGAACTTTTTTACTGGAATGGGCACGGCCGTGTTCTCCGCGTTCTTGATGAGTGTCTGTGACAAGCGGTTTACTGCGACTCAGTACGCTCTGCTCTCAAGCCTGCTTGCTATCACCCGCGTGGTCGGCGGAGCGCCGACCGGCTGGATGGCTAAGAATATGGGATGGGAGATGTTTTATTTTGTCTCCATTCTTGCGATGATTCCTGGGCTTTTGTTGCTGACTCGATTTAAGCGCTGGGAGCAGCCGGTGGAGCTGACATAATATTTAACTACTATTGAGATTATGAAAAAAAAGAAAACGACCGCAAAAATGCATCAGCTCGAAAACTATCGCCATCCGGATGTTTTCGGAGAGCTTCTGGGTTATGAAGTCATCGCGGTCAATCCCAAGAAACGCACGGCGCGAACCGAGCTGAAAATCCGTTATGAGCATCTTTCTCCCGCAGGTCGCGTGCACGGCGGGGTGATTTCCGCGTTTTTCGATTTTGCTTGTGGCGCGGCGTTGTTTCCGTTGTTAGGCCCGCGCGATTTTTGCTCCACAGTTGAGCTCAAAGTGAACTACTTTAGGCCTCTTGAATTGAAGGACTGTCTCGCTGCCGAGACACAGGTTGTATTTAAGGGAAAACGACTGAGCGTGATTCACGGATACATCTATCGCAAAGGTGAAAGCGATCCTGTAGCGATGGCGACAGCGACTTACAATATCGTTTCGCCGCCGCAGGCTGAGTCAGCGCCCATCAAATAGGCGCTTTAGGAATCCCGCGAACCGAAAGCGCACGATCGAATTGCTTAAATGTTCCTTGTGAGTCATCGAGCAATCGACGACCAGGGCAAAGAATCGGCTCGTTCGGGAACTCTTGCTCTTCTTGAGCGATTTGAGCGGGGCCGCATTTTTCGCGAATTTCGCGAAGAACTGTTTCAAAGCGCTTTTTATCGCTTTCTTCAGTGAGCTCAAGTTCAGCGACGCCTTCGGGCAGGTAGCGATAGAACTTAGGGACTTCCGCCGACCAAAGCATTGGTGGAGAAAACTGAGCCTTGAGATGAGGAGTTTTATGCGCGCGCGTACGGTGAGCAACGCTCGTGTTCAGATCGACGACCTCGCCAAATTGAGTGGCGACCCAGAAATGAAAATTGCCTCCCCAGCAACCCGCCCATGCCAATGAATGATCGGGCATGACTTCGATCCATGCGACCTCGCCGTACATCACTCGGGATTCGATTCCAAAAAGCTTTAATGCTTCGACACAAGCCGCGGCAACAAGAAGGGGATACTCAGCGCGATCGCCGGTGATTCGATCCACGACTCGAGTCAAGATACGAGAAACGTTCGCGATGACTTGAATCGGAGTGCTATTTGGATTTTCATCAGTAGTTGAAGACATTTTTTTCACCTCTTCTTCACATTTCTTCTAGTCACTTCTTTAGGGCAGTGAATGCAAAAGCAATCCAGCCGATGAGAAAAGCCAGTCCTCCCAGTGGAGTGATTGCTCCTAGAACCTTAATACCACTTAACGCCAAGGCATATAGGCTTCCGCTAAATAGAACAATGCCTAGAGTGAAGGCCCAGCCTGTGATCGACGCGGATGGAGGAAGAGCTCCTGGCTCTTGTTTGATCCAAAGGCCGAGTCCAATCAGCGCTAGGGCATGGTACATTTGATAACGCGCGGCGGTTTCCCAAATGGCAAGCATTCGAGGCTCAAGTTTCGATTCAAGCCCATGCGCTCCAAATGCGCCGCAGCCTACGCCTAAAAAAGCAAAGATCGCTCCGAGGCTAATCCAGATTTGATTCATAGAAGTTCTAACCCGCGTGAAATCATCTCGGCCTTGTCTTTCGCTGTCCGAGAAATCTCGTCAAGACGAGCG
>CAZCBS010000139.1:0-10245 GCA_964496965.1 uncultured Bacteriovoracaceae bacterium | reverse complement strand
GGTTCGATACTCGCCATCCTTTCCAGGATCAGCGATCCCGCCGAGGACAGCTCCGGTCCCGGCACCAATGGCACCGCCAAGACCGATGCTTTTACTTTGTGTGGCACAACCAGACATTACGAGCGACAGCGCCGTGATATGCACGAGCGCAAAATAATAGAAATTTGCTTTTTCTTGAGTCATCTCAAGCCCCTTTTGTGAAGGGTTTTGGTTTGCTCAAGTGAAGGCGCAAGAGACCTACTTCATTACAAATTTTAGAAGGTGAATAAAGTTACTTGCCCTTCAGTCCCAGCCTATATCGGACTGGATTCGAAGAGTTTCGTTGATCTTCGGGAATGTCGAAAAGCGCAACCATCTCCGGAAAGAAATAAGCCAGGGAGTGACCCACAATTTCCTCAGAGAATGTTAGCAAATTGTGGCTAAACACCTCCAAACCGCTTAGCACCTGAGTGCCATTGAAAAACATGGGTGGCTTAACTAGAAACTTCCCGCCTGGAAGCTGTGATATATGGAACGGACTGGTAAAGGGCTTGCCAGACCTTGGATGCTCATCCTCGTTTCGTAAGTCGATGATTTCTTTTATCCAACCGTGATCCTCTGTCAATAGCTTAGAAACGATAGAGTCTTTTCCAAAGAACGTCTGCGCATCATCTCGAATTTTATCAAAATGAGGTCCTTTGTATTTCTTTTCCATAATAGTTCCCATTAGAGAAGCCAACTTTTGAAGGGCTTCCTTTGAGAACTTCAAAAATATTTTTGAATTTTCAAGATTTACCACTCCAGGTGTTTCTATCACTTTTCCACCTGACTGAATTTTCACACCTTCGGTTGCAATTTTCGATTCAATCGCCCTGATTTCATCCATCAATGGCTTGGCAGCTTTTTCCGCTTCGATCAACGCAATCATAATTTCGAAGCACCCTTCGTTTACGCTTTTTTTCTTTTCCTCGCTAATGCGTGCCATTTTGACTGCTTCATCAAGACCGATTCCCAGACGAGCAACGATCGGATTACTAGTACCAACGTCCATCATTTTAGAAATTTGAAATGCCATAGTAATTTAGAGATTAGGCTGCAACGGAATTCTTGTAAAGAAATGTGCATTTACAACGCATCTGGAGCAGCGCATACAGCTAATGTCGGAGATAGACGATGGCTGCTTTGCTAGAATTCCGTCGCCGATTTTAAGCCGCTTGATCGAAAATATTGTCGGTAACAGCATCCATGCCTCGAGCGAGAGCGGCGTGATACGTCTCCGAGCCATTTGCGACCAAAGAGATGTTCATCTTTCGGTCGAGGATCAAGGCTCCGGCATTGCAGACGAAATCAAAGAAAAGATTTTCTTACCAGATTTTACAACTAAGGCCAGTAAGGGAACGGGCCTGGGACTCTTCGTTGTTAAGCAGCTCTGCGAACATTACGGCGGAATTATTTCGCTAAACTCACAAGTCGGAAAAGGAACCACGATCCAGCTTTCTTTTCCAAGAGCGGAGATGGTGTCATGAGCTACAAAATATTGCTCGTCGATGACGATAGAGAAAACCTGCAAGTGAATAAATCCTTGCTTGCACATGCAGGCTATCAAGTCTCGGTCGCGTCCGACGGGACTGAAGCCATTCAATCGGTCAAAAACGCAAAGAAGGACTTTGCCTTGATCTTAATGGATTATCACATGCCAGGCCTGACTGGCGCTCAGGCTGTAGAAGAAATCAAGAAGATCAAACCTAATCAGCAGATCCTGGCTTTTTCGATGGACGACACCCGCGAAGTCATGCGCGAGACTTTTAAATCCGGCGTTGTCGATTTTCTCGATAAGAACTCCGAAAATGAAGTCTTGCTGTCGACCATTAGTGGCATCTGCGAAAAGTATGATCAGCTCTATAGGGCCATCGATAAATCTGAACGTGATCCCGACGAGAGAGAAGCCATTATTCGTGAATGCGGAATGATCGGCAGATCCGAAAGCTTATTCAATCTATGCAAACAGATTCAAAAGATCGGCCCCACGCAGGCAACGACGCTAATCACAGGCGAGAGCGGCACAGGCAAAGAACTGGTGGCCAAAGCTCTGCATAATGCCAGTGATCGCAAGAACGGTCCTTATATCGCCGTTAACATTGCTGCTGAGCCAGCAACGCTTCTTGATTCATCGCTGTTCGGACATAAGAAGGGCTCCTTTACTGGAGCTGCGCAAGATCAGCGCGGCAAATTTCACTTAGCTGATCGAGGAACCATTTTTCTCGATGAGATCGGAGACATGAGCCTCGATTTGCAGGTTAAACTTCTTCGAGTCATTCAAGAGCGAGAGATCAACCCGATCGGTTCAAATCGTCCCATATCTGTTGATGTTCGGATTATCGCCGCTACTCACAAAGACCTTAAGAAAATGGTCGAACAAGGAACTTTTCGCGAGGATCTTTACTATCGACTCAGCAACATTGTCATCGAGACGACCCCGTTGCGCGACCGCCCGGATGATATCGAGCCACTTGTGGCTTTTTTTACTGAACAGGTCTGCAAGGAAAATAGCTTCACTAAACGATTTCAACGTCGCTGTCTTGAAGTATTCAAAGGTTACCATTGGAGCGGCAACATTCGGGAACTGCGATCCGTGGTTGAACGGCATTTAATCAGCAGTGAAACCGATTTGATCCAGGAAAGCGATCTCGATGCCGGCCTTTTTAGAAAATCCGCTCACTTAAATCCTGTAACAATGGATGAAATCGACGAGCACGCTGAGGAAATCAAAAAGCGCTTGGTAGTGAAAGTTATAAATGAGTCTTCCTCAAGGGCTGAAGCTTCTCGTCGCTTAGGAATCGCACAAAACCGCCTGCATTACTTTTTAACGAAATGGGGACTAGCCAAGGAACAAGTCTGAAAACACAATATTCACTTTGTCCTTTTCATTAAAGCACCCGACCGATAGGCGAAATCACCGCCTGGCATGCCCCAGTGATATTCGTATCGAATCGCATCTGCAAAAAGCTTTAGATGAATCTCTTCTCGAAATGAACTTCGATCGGCGACATTTCCAAACCTGAAAATTAGATGCTTTTCTTCTGGGTTGGATTTTTCCTCGACGAGTTCGTGTTCGGCTAGAAACGGCATATTTGTGTTGAGATTAAATAGACAGATACCACCTCTCGCATTCGACGCAACTGTCGAAATTTCGGAGTGAAAGAGTAAAGATGGGTCACTCTCCGAACGAGCTTCGAATTGAATCTGAAAGCCCGCATCACCTAGAAGCGTTTGAAGATCAAATGTTCCAACAAATTTCTGACTTTCATGGTTGATGCCATCGCCTTGATATTTTCCAACTGCTTCTCGCAGGAGGCTCATTTTTGGATTCATATGAATGCCTCAGATAAATGCGCTACGACTTTAAAATGCGTGAACGCTCTTGTTGCTTCAGCTAAATCGTTCAATTTTTTAAAGTCCGATACCGCGGCCATACCTTCCCAAATCTGGGCGACTGCCGGATGCTCATGGGCTTTCTCGGCGGCATCAACATTTGTCCACTCAATAACTTCCATATAAGTTCCGTCTGAGCTTTTCATGGTCAGTCTTGGGCGAGAGGTAATAAGCTCAAGGTCGCGCAAAACTGGAACGTGACGCTCAATAAGTTTTTCCAGATCAGACTCACGCCCTGATTTTGGTTTATAAAGTGCAATAACGATCTCAGTTTGCATGTTTATTTTCTCCTTCGAACCAACCAAGCCATTTCTTAGCGACTTGGAGCCTTTCGTGATTGAGCTGATATATTTGCTCTCGACCTTCGCGGGTCACTTGAACAAGCAAAGCCTTTTCCAGAACCTTCAAATGTCGAGTAGTGGTCGGCCAACTGCAAGAAAAGCGTTTTGCAATATCTCCGGCGGGCATTTTTCCACCACGTGAGTTCAGCACCACAAGAATGTGGCGCCTCGAAGCGTGAGCTAAAGCCCAAAACACTTCTTCGTATTCTTCGAGATCCTTTTCTGCTTTACTTAACTTTTTCATGATTAGCCTACAGGCTAAATGTAATTGAACCATATTTAGCTTTCAAGCTAAATAATGTGACACTCAGCATCTTACTCCCAATGAACAAGAAAACAGGAACAAGGTCCACGTCCCGATGCGGGTGGGTCCAGCTGTAAATAGAATTAAATTTTCCTGACCTATATTGATTGTCAGTTACTTTATTCAAAGTTAAATTACTTTTATCATAAACAGAGTGTTTGCTAGCCACATGTGCCATAACCACACATGTGGAGGGTGATGCTTTAGGTGGAATTCGGATTGCGAGGCTGCAACTGACATGGTGCTAACTTGTGAATAAACTTAAAAAACTTCATGAAGTGTTGCCTCGTGAACAGGCAGGATCTCGAACCTCGCAGCAATATGACTACCAGTACTGCCAGGTCGCTACCGAATGCTTCGGTCTATTCGAAACTTCAGAAAAACTCTGCGTTTTTTGCGAATGGCATGACGACTTCGTTACCGAACATAGCACTTCAAGCCCCATCGACATATACGCTTTTACTCAAGTAAAGACAAAAGCTCTCAATAGAGGCCCGTGGAAGCTGAATGAAATTTTTGGGGCTGGCGGGAACGGAAAAACACTGAAACAAGACTCTCCTTTTTTTAGGATGCTGCAAAATTACCTTGTATTCAAAAACCAGTGCCGAAAATTTATTTTTGTCACGAACTCAGCCGCAGATCCAAAGCTTGCTAGTTTTCTACAAGACATCTCGAAATCAGGCGCTCCATCAGCGTTAACAGGTAATTCAAAGAAGGAATTCGATAAGCTATGGAAGAGTTATCAACCGCATTTCAATGGTGCAAGTGATGTAGATTTCCACAGCTTGCTAATGAAATTTGAGATTAAATCCGAAGTAGGAAACCTTGGGGAGCACATCAATTTACTCCGAACCCAAATTCAAGATCGAGTAAAAGAATTTTGTGAGATCGATTTAAAAAGTAGTCACGCAGAACGCATTAGGTATAACGGCCAACTCGGCAGCGCTGAGCTACTCATGGTCATTAGCGGGGATCAAAGACGATTATTTCGCGATGCCGCTCCATGATTCGCTTCCAGCCTTTTTTGAAATCGCCCCGGAGTCCCGGGATGGGACATTTTATAATTTAGGGTTTCCAGTTCCAACCGGGAAAAGCGACTTTAACCCCGATGGCGATTTTTCAGACTTTCCGCGTCCATCGGGACTCAATGGCTCACAGTGGTTTACGCGTTATTCGCGAGGTGTTGCGATCTCTTCTCGGGAACTCGATTCTATTAGCGAGCTGAATGAAGGCGATTTCGAGCTTGAATCGATCAAAAATGAAAAAAATATCTTTTTCACTACGGCTGATGGAATGCGAGGCTATAGCGGCGGTCCGATACTCGACAGTCAAGGACGGGTGGTGGCTCTCTATTCGAGCGGAAGCTCCAATGTTCTCAAAAATGGAAAGGGCTTCAGAAGTTTCACTATTGGAGTTCGCCCTCCCGACTGGGATTAAGCAATGACGCTTTCAAAACTGACACATCTTTCAAACCTCGCCACGGACTTGTCTGAGGCTTTCATCAGATTCCCGTCGAATGATCTCGGAAATGACGGAGTGATCCCACCGTTTGCCGCTTCTAGGGGGTATCGACTTCGCATTGAGTGCCTTGGCGATGGCGTTGAAACTGAGCCCTGTACTTCGCAGTTGAACAATGCGCCGGACGTTCTGGATCTCTTTCGGATGGACGGTGAGTCTGCCGTCCAGGTACGCGTAGCCATAGGGGGCATTGGCACCTGGGGCTCGTCGATTGCGAAATGCGTCGCGGCTCTCAGGCGCTCCATTGGAAGGGCGGATGCGAACTCCAGCCTTCATCAGAGTCTTGCGAACGGTCGTTTTTGAGACATCCATCTGCTCGGCTATTTTTTTCAGACTGGCGCCAGATTGATAAAACTGGGCAGCCTTTTCAAATAATCCGAAAGGCCGGGACGAGGTATATTCAATGATTTCGTGTGGTTCCGGCCGTTCTTCCAATGGGTCGCTAGGTCGACCATTTCTTACAATATACCCACAAAAAAACCTTCTCATCTCCATGGGTTCTTCCCCATCACAAGCTCAACTCGTCGCGCGACGAGCAGCTTATGCCCCCCTCGACTGAACGGAAACTCTTGAGCGCAGACCGATTTACGAGTAATCCTATAAACAAATGACTACTTCGTTCAAAATCGACCGCAGCAAGTACATCGATATTCTGAATGCCCAAGGCGTGGACGCCGCCGTTACCGCACTGCATAACGACGTATCTGCCTGGGAATACGAGTCCTTCGAAGGCGCCAAAGGCTGGCAGCCAGGAATGTGGCACGAGCTTGAAGAGATTCGCGTTTTCTCTCGCGAACTTTGGGACCTCGGTCTCTCCAAATCCCGCACTTCGGGCGGAACGATCTAAGCCCAATGCGAATCGTGAGATGGGAACGCAAAGATCTTCCGTCTCAAGAAGAAGCCGAAGCGCGACTTCATCAAGAAGGCTACGAATCCTTCAAATGGTACGACGTACCAGGCGCTTGCTATCGCGAGCATACCCACGAGCAAGATGAGTGCATTTGGGTTCTTAAGGGTGAATTGATTTTCGAGATCGAGAAGAAAATCTATTCCCTCAAAGGAGGAGATCGTCTTTATCTCCCTGCTCATCTCCCCCACACCGCGCAGGTTTCTAAAAACGGCAGCGTCACGTATCTGGTCGGCCAGAAGTCCGACCGAGCCTGACCACGCGCGTGCCTGCCATCAGATCGTGAATCGTTCGCTTCAGCGGATGAAACGCCGCCATTAAAAATCCCGCGCCAAAAATCGCGATCGATAGAAGATAACTCGCCCAACGCGCCAGCGCTTGATGCCAGCGCATCAAACCACCATCGCGCATCCGAACCACTCGAAGCTTCAGAAGAAGCTTTCCCGGAGTGCCTCCGAGCTTCAAATTCAACCCGACCGAATAAACGGCGCTCACGACCAGAAAAATCGTCGCCAACTGATCTTGCTCATTGGAAGGATTGGACGTGTGGATCAAAACCATTCCCAAAAGCCAGGTCAGTGACACGAGAATCGCAAGATCGACGATTGCCGCAATAACGCGAAGAAAGAAACCCGCGGGCTTTGCGTCGGACAGAACTGATTCGCTCGAGTGGACAGTCACGCTTTTCACGCTACCCAGGCTACCATGAAACGTTCTGGCCGGCACGCCGATTGCTGATTGCTCCTGGCGCGGAGGGTCTATGCGAAAGGTTGAATGGAAAAAACAAGGCTACAAAGGGCTCCTTTACTCGAGCTTAGTGATGCTCGTTGCGAGCTCTTCGTCTTATGCGATGTCGGAAAAGGATTATAAACAAGCGCTCAAAATCGTCAGCGATAAAATCGCGCGAACTCGTGAGGCCAACTCGGCTTCGGCACTCAGCTCGCCGATCATTAAAGCCTATTTTGGCCGATATTATCGCGTGGGCGACTCTTGGGATGTCGCTTCCTGGGAAATCAAAAGCCCCATGATGTCGATGACTCCGATTTCCGAAAATCAACCGACGAAAGTCGGCAAAGGCGGCGTTTTTCGCTACGAAGTCAAAGAAGTCCGCAACGGAGCGTCTCCTCAAGTCGTGATCGGCGTGAAACAGATTTCTGATTTCGGAATGGCTCCCGTCGATCCCAAAGTCGAAGAGCTCACTCTCACAATGAGCGATCGATTCGTGCAAACCGAGAAGGCCTACCGCCTTCAGGGCGGCACGAGTCCGGTGAAAGTCTCGCCCGACGGCTTGCATTCACGGATCACCCCGCTCGAGCTTTACGCGCTGGATGTTCCAGAGATCGCAACCGCGATTCGAAATACTCCGACATCGGCGCCCGAGCTTCCTGCAGCGGTTCAATCCGTGGCGAGTCGCGCGAGCTATCGCCCGGATCTTCGTCAAAGCACCTGGCTTGAGCAAGACGATTTCTTCGGAAGGCCGGTGCAGATCCTCTGGCAATACGGAAATCCTTGGCCTTCGTATCTGAAAACGAGCACGGGAATCTCCATTCTCCTTCGCTCTAACGCGAACGGGAGGGCGTCATGAGAAAATTCACGAGCACACTAGCAATCGCACTCACATCGATCATCGCCTTTCAATCCTGCGGCAAGCCTGAAAACGCGGACTTTAATTTCGATGACGTCAACGCAACCGGACGCAACAATCCCTATCCACGATTTAGGGGCGGAGATGTGAGCGGCGAGAAAAATTTCGCAAGCCTCATCAATAAATACGCAGAAGGAAAGCCTAAACGCTCTCCGTGGGCGGGATATTGGTGGCCTTACAAAGAAGGCGGGATTTCCTCGGGCGCGCACGGCGGCGGCACAAGCCCCGCGGGAAAATACGATGCGGCTCGCGGCCATCAAACCAGCGCGCAAAGCTGGGAATCACGCTTTCACGGTCCGAACGTGAAGGGCATTCAAGGTTGGTGGGGCCACTGCAACGGATGGTGCGCGGCTTCGGCGCTTTATCCAGAGCCCAACGGATCCGTCACAGTCAACGGAATCGAATTTGGTATTTCGGACATCAAAGGTCTCTTGAGCGAATCCGGCATGTCGGCCAATGCCGACTTCTTTGGAAATCGCGTCGATTTCGCGAGCGATTACAACACGCCCAAAGCCGATGACACGGTTCCCGATCAGTATTTCCTGGTCTTGACCAACTACATGGGCAAACTGGGGAACACGGTTCTGATCGATCGCTACACCGGGGATCAAATCTGGAACCAGCCTCTGACAGGTTATCGAATCGAGTATCCAAAACCGGAAGACTATCTGGGCGCGGACCCCGCCAATCCGAATGTGTATCGAATCAACGTCACATCGACGATTTGGTGGGCCAGCGACGAAGTTTCGGCGTCGATTCAGACTCCTCCGTTTGATTTCCCTCTTGCGGACACCGATGTTTTCGCTAGCCGCACCCTGAAAATGGAAGTCTGGCTGGATGCGCCGGTGAAGTTCGGATCCGACGGAAAAATCGCCTCATCCGGAAACGTGATCGTAACCCGTCAGGGCGAATATTTCATGGGCGGCGCATGGAAGATGGGAGGATTCTTCAACGACGCATGGCCTGACTATATGTGGGTGCCCTATTCTCTCGTTCCTTCAACGGATCCAGATGACGACGGCTCCAATCCGCAAATCGATATCCGTTGGATCGAAAACCATATCCTTGTCTCCGGAGGACGGGATGATGCATCGGCACAGCCCGGTTCGGTCGATCCTGCTCCAAGCATTCGTCCGACATCGTCGTCTTCGCCTGCTCCGACGGCGACGAGCACGACTCGTCCGCTGCCTTGGCCAAATCCATGGCCGACAGCGTCCTCAACGACTTCTCCAGCCGTGGCGCCTGCGCCGGTATCTACTTCGATGCCTGCGCCGACATCCGCTCCGATTCCGACAACAGTGCCTCTACCAGGCTCCGGATCGGGGTCTGGATCGGGATCAGGGACAACTCACGGACCTCACCACTGATCGAATCAAGGCTGGATGCTGATCGAGCGCTCTATTTGAAATGCGCAAGAACCTGCGCGGCGATGCCGGCGCCAGGGATCAGCATCCAGACCGGTGGTCGAAAACGAAACGCCAAGACCAGGCAAACAATCAAAAGAGCAAGCTGCACCGGAGTCGTGACGGTAATGAGTCCCAGTCGCAGCATGGTTCCGAAAATGCCTCCGATCACGGCCGGAATCGCCCAGCCGGCAAATCCTTGAGAGGAGGGACTTCCGCTCCAGCGCTTCCAAAAAAGCGGCACAAAAACCAAGATATTGAGGAAGGTCGGCAAGAAGATTCCCAACGCCGCGACAAGTGATCCCAACCATCCCGCGGCGAGATAGCCGACAAAGCTGACAGTGATCACGACAGGACCTGGCGTGATCTGTCCAATCGCCAAGCCATCCATGAATTGGCTATGAGTCAGCCAATGAAAGTGCGAAACCGCATCGCCCTCAAGCATGGGAACGACCGCGAGCCCAGTCCCGAAAACGAATGCCCCCGCTTTGAAGCATGCCCAAAAGAGCTTCCCTAACGTGGTTGCGCTCGCCGCTCCCACCATTGGTGCGGCAGCGATCGCTTTCACGGTCGTTTTAGAAATTTCGGGCGAAGACTTTGAAAGGCTCGCGGCGGGTGCGCTTTTCTTGACCTTTCTAGAGAAAAGAAATGCTCCCATCGCGCCAAACGCCAAAATGACGAGCGGCTCCCAGCGCGGCCGCTCAAAGATCAAGAAC
>CAZCBS010000138.1:0-10275 GCA_964496965.1 uncultured Bacteriovoracaceae bacterium | reverse complement strand
TGCCCTTCGCCCCTGGTGACTCGTCGGACTTCTAAAACCCGGTCTTGTGAAACCCCGTCTTTAATTAAGCTCATAAGAATTTCATCGCATAAGTTGAGAAAAACAAAAAGGTTCTCTCGGTGGTTTTGCACATTTTGACAGACTTGAGTTCCCAAGCGACAATAATGAGATGCGGCTGCTCTTGATCCTTTTTGCGCTTTCCTCGATCGCTCTCTTGCAAGGCTGCGTGAGCGCTTATCGAAAAAGCGTCGGCGTGGACAATGTCGGTCAGGTCTATCAACGGCGCTACGTCACGGACCTCAACACTGCCTGGCAAGCCTGTCTTGAAGCCTTGAAAAGCCACCCGCTCAGCGACAAAAACATTCAATCGGGCTACATCCAGACCAAGTGGGTGGACAATACCGAGCAAAGAAACTTCGTTGATTCGTTCGGAGACGCGAATGCGACCCTAAAAGCGCAGTTTCGCTTCAAAGTGAACGTCGCCAGCACCTTTTACAACGGCGAGCCAGTCGTGAAGATCTCCGTCACCAAGGACCAGCTCGTTCAATACGACGTGCTCGAGGGCTGGCGCAGCGTCGAAACCGATTCCATCGACGAGAATACCCTTCTTTACCGGATTGGCAGGCTCATCTATTTCAAGATGAAAATCGCCAAACTCGAGGAAGAACGGATCAATCGCGAGACCAAAGACGTCGATATCATGAAATAGAGGCTTTTTCGGCCGATTTACCGCCAACTAGGCAATACTTGCCGGTTTCCGCTCCATCATTTTCTCTTCATCTTTTTTTAAATTATTATGAGATACTAAAAGAAGCATGAGCTCGATCTCTACCACGGATGGCGGATATCAGTACTATCAACGCAAGCTAAGCGATCTCGAGTCCGAGATGCAGGACGAGACTCGCCGCGCGCGCGAGCGCTATGACGATCGTGCCGACTCGATCGACAAGGAAAACACGAAATACCGGCACGACCTCGAGAAAAAAACCGAAGAGAGCGTCAATACGATTCGCGAAAACGCCTCCGCTCAAGTCGAGAAAGAGCGAAAAGAAGCGCGCGCGGACGCGGAGCGCGCTAAAGCTTCCCTTTACGACAAGTTCGGGCGCGCGCAGCCGGAGATCGAGTTCCAGAGAAAGCGCGCTGAAGATGCCATGCGCCAGGCTCAAGAGCAGCTTGAAAGCCAGAAAACCAAAGTCAATCGCGCGATCGAAAACTCCGCCGACAAGATCTCAAAAGGCGCCGCCGAGCGACTGGCCAAAAACGCGGAGCAAGAGCGCGAAAGCCGCACTCGCGAGAGCACGGAGCTTCGCCAATCCATTGATAGCCTGCTGGAGAACGAAAAAAGCTACGGCAAGGAAAAGGGCCAAGGATCCGTCGATGCCCGTCGCGAAATCGAGAACGAAGCGCGCACGCGCGAATATGTCCTTCGCGATCAATACGAGAACGAGCTCCAGCAACAGCAGCGAAAGGGCCAGCAGACGGAACACGACTTGATTCGCTCTTCTCAGCAGAGCCTTCACGATCGCGACGTGCAATTCGCCAACGACATTCGAAAGATGACCCTTCAGCATCAAGACGACCAGCGCATCCTCGTCGACAGCACCGAGCATGTCGTCAATCAGGTGCGGGACATGGCGAAACAGCAGGCTCAACACTCTCAAGAATCCATGGACCGCCAGGCCGAATCCATGGCTCATGACCAGCAAGAAGCCCTGATTCATCAGGCGGACACTCTTCGCCACGAAAAACAGCTCCAAAGAGAAGAAGACCAGAGCACGATTCACCATCTCGAAAATGAGATCAAAGGCCACATCACGTCAGGCGATCAATCCTGGGTCTCCCCTGCCGCCGAAGCCAAGATGCGCGACAACTTCATGCAAGAGTTCACCAAGAAGCATGACGTTGAAATCACTCGCCACAACGATAAAACCGACAGCATTCAAAAAGAGTACACTCGCCGACTCGCATCCCTGAGAGACGAATCCGACACGCGCGCCCTCAATACTGAGTCCCAACGCCGCCTGGAAGAACATATGCAGCGGCAAACGTTGGGAAATCATATCGAGGAAATCCAAAAAACCCAGGAGCAAACGCTTCGCGACAAGGATTATCAAGTCAACCGGCAGACCGATACGCTGAACCGCAACTACAGCAATAACCTTGAGCGTCAACGCCGCGAGTATGAGAACGTGATCAACCAGCTCAAATCCGAACACAGCCAAAAAACGTCGGATCTGCGTCAACAGGCCGATTTCGACGCCAAAATGGCACAACGCACCTTTGTCACACAGCAATATGAAATGACAAAGTCTTATGAGCGTAAGATGCAAGAGCAAAAGACGGCCTATGAAGACCAGATCTCTAACCTAAAAGAGCAGCTTGCCACACATAATCATGAAGCTGAGCGTCGCACTCGGCAGCTTCTAGAGGATCAAGCCAAGGGCTATGATCAAAAAATCGCTCAAATGGAGTACCAAACTAAGGAACGAGAGCGTACTATCAGTGACAACTATCAGGACCAAATTGAAAAGTTGAAACGATCGAATGCTCTTCTCATCCAACGGAAATCTTAGAAAAGTCAAAATCGTCTGTACCCTGGGCCCCTCCACTTCCTCACTGGAGCAGATCAGCCAGCTGATCGAATCCGGAATGGATGTCGCCCGATTGAACTTCAGTCACGGTACTCATGATTTTCACCGAGGCTTGATTCAAAATATTCGCGAGGCGTCTCGTCGGCACGGTAAGCCTGTGGCGATCATGCAAGACCTCCAAGGCCCGAAGCTTCGCGCCGGAGTGCTTCCTAAGGCGGGAATCGAGCTCAAAGCAGGAGATGTCCTCCTTCTTCACCCCGAAGGCTCTTCCCCGAAAACTTCGACTCAAGGAAAAATCCCACTTCCGATCTCCGCTGAGATCGCGGCCCCCATTTCGGCCGACGTGCAACCTGGCGGGCGCATCTTGTTCGATGACGGAAAAATCGCGACTCGCGTCGTCTCCGTTCATCCCCCCGAGATCGTCGTCGAAGTCCAGGTCGGCGGACGTTTGACGAGCAATAAGGGAATGAATCTTCCGGGCACGCCGCTCTCGATTCCTTGTTTAACGGAAAAAGATCTCGCGGACCTTCAGTTCGGCTTATCCGAAGGCGTCGACGCCGTCGCGCTCTCTTTTGTTCGCACGGTGCAAGACGTCGAGCTTTTGAAAGCGAAGATTCGCAAGCATTCCAACGAGCACGCCATCGTCGTCTCCAAGATCGAGCGCGAAGAAGCCATCGAATCCATGGAAGCGATCATGGAAGTCTCCGATGCCTTGATGGTCGCGCGCGGCGATTTGGCTGTCGAGATCGGCGCGGAACGAGTTCCCACGATTCAAAAGCAGCTCATTCAAGGATGCAACGAGCTCGGCGTACCGATCATCACGGCCACGCAGATGCTGGAGTCCATGATCTCCTCCCCGACTCCAACTCGCGCCGAAGCCAGCGATGTCGCCAACGCCGTTTTCGACGGCACCGACGCCGTGATGCTTTCCGCCGAGCCGGCATCCGGTCCATATCCATTCGATACCGTTTGCACCAAGGCTCGCATCACCGTTGATGCCGAGCGTTCGCGCGATCACTTCTCGCGCCATCGCGATAACGTGGTGTTGCCAGGCTCGGTCGTCGACGCCATCGAGCAAAGCGCCGCCAGCATCGCCAAGCAAGTGGGCGCAGTTGCCATCGCTTGTCTCACGCACTCGGGAATGGCCGCGCGCACTTTGGCCAAGTACCGCCCAACCACCCCCATCGTTGCCATCATGGACAACGAGGCCAGCTTAAGAAAGCTCGCCTTTGTCTGGGGCGTTCGAGGCGCCATCATTCCAAAGATCGTCTCCACCGACGATCTCTTTGCCATGGTCGAAAAAGTGCTTCAAACCCACGGCTGGGCAGAAGCCGAAGACCTGGTTGTCGTCACAGCAGGCATTCCAACGCTTCGACGTGGGACGACCAATATGGTGAAAGTGCATCGCATGGGCGCCAATGCGGAGCGGGCTCGCTAGCTTTACTCCACCGGAACCCGAGCCATTGACAACGCTCCACCGGAGCCGATCTCAAAAATTACTCCGCCGGCGGAGTAATTACGAGCACAGGTGCGGGTGCGGGTGCGGGTGCGGGTGCGGGTGCGGGTGCGGGTGCGGGTGCGGGTAAAAATAAAACTCAACCCAAACCAAAGAACAAAGCAAAACTAAAACAACACAACTAAAAGATATAAATTTTTAGAAACATCTTGACGGGCTTTTAATTAATCATCAGTGGCTTTTAAGAAACCGCTATAAAACAGTGCTATTTCGCGCATATTTGCAACTGAACAGGCTCCATTTCAAAACAAGCCGAAGAAAACCATTTTTTCAAAATCAGCACGCCATAAGTCATCTGTGCGCTTTTCAGAGGGTGCGAAATTCGGTGGTATAGATTTGCGTCTATGCAAAACCAAAAAAGCCCTTCACCCAAATCCCTTTCAAACGAAGCACTACTAACAAAAACAAAAGAGCTCGTCGTCGAGGAGCGAAAACTCACAACGTCCATTCTCTGGCATATGCACGAGATCCAAACCAGAAGACTCTATGCCGAAAAAGGCTACGGATCGCTTTTCGAGTACGCCGTTCAAGCACTCGGATACTCCGAAGCCGCGGCAGGAAGACGAATCGCCGCCATGAGACTCCTCGTTGAGGTCCCAGAGATCGAACTCGCACTCCAAAAAGGCGATGTGAGTCTATCGACTCTTTCGACCATTCAAAGCTTCATTCAAAGAAAAAAAGAGCCTGTTTCAAGACCAGAAAAGAAAGAACTGGTTTTTGCGCTTCAAGGCAAATCCAGACGTGAATGTGAGAAACACCTGGCCGCCCTAGATCCTGACGCAGCGACTCCGCAAGAAAGAGAACGAGTCGTTAGCCCGACTCAAACAGAGATTCGATTCATCGCCGATGATGCACTTATGGCAAAACTTCAAAGCATCCGTGAGCTCGATGGACATGTGCAGTCCAATCCGTCTTATCTCGAGCTTTTCCATCGCATGGCGGATCTAGCGCTCAAAAAACTTGATCCACTCTCTTCAAAAAAGACGGCTCACAAAAAGACCGCCCACGACAAAGCTCCTAAGGATGCGCAGACAGCAGACGACGAGTCAGCTCATTCTTCGATCAAACCTACGGCAACACCAAGAGCAGACGACTCAACTCCGCCGGAGCCCACCTCACAACTTACTCCGCCGGCGGAGTGCTCAAACTCACACTCGCCCCCCCTCTCAAGCGCCGACACGCCATCGCCTAAAAACCCCAGGCAAATTCCAGCGCAACTCAAACGAGAGGTTTGGCAAAGAGATCAGGGCCGGTGCTCCTACAAAAGCCCGGATGGCAAAAGATGCGTTTCGCGTTTTGCGCTGGAGATCGATCATATTCAGCCGCTGGCACTCGACGGAAAAACGGAAATTTCCAACTTAAGGCTTTTGTGCCGAGTTCATAATCAGCAGCAAGCCATTGTAAAATTAGGTGAAGATCAGATGAATCGATTTCTACGCAATGGTTGATCCCCTAAGCCTGTGACCAGTCAGCTCATCTAGCTCCGCCGGCGGAGTGATTTTTGAGGCGGGCTCCAGCGGAGTCATTCGAGTACATTAATAAAAAAAACCTCCTAACGCACCGCAAGTAACAAGCCTTTCCTACTTGAAGCAGAGGATGAGGCAATGCTAGTCCGAATGGTCTATGGCACAGCAGATTGATCTCGAGAATCAGACCCCTCTCATGAAACAGTATTGGGATCTGAAAAATCAGGCGGGCGACGCTCTTCTTCTATTCCGAATGGGCGATTTCTATGAGCTCTTTGCCGACGACGCAGTCGAAGCCGCTCGCATCCTCGATATCACGCTCACCTCTCGCGATAGGAACAAAGCGAACCCGATGCCGATGGCAGGCGTTCCGCATCACAGCGTGCAAGGCTATCTGCAAAGACTGCTGAAAGCTGGCAAAAAAGTCGCGATCGGCGAGCAGACCGAAGATCCTGCAACGGTCACTGGCAAGTCGATCGTTAAACGCGAAATCGTCCGCACCTTTACTCCCGGCATTCAGTTCGAGTCGGAAGGATCGGAAGCTCATTACCTCGCGATTCTCATTCCATCCTCTTTTGTTCGCAGCGATAAAAGCGATCATTGGACTCTCGCCTGCCTGGACGCCTCCACCGGTGAAGCGCTCGTCAGCGAACCCATGAGCGCGCAAAACGCGGCGACTGAGCTGGGACTTCTCCCTATTCGACACTTGCTGACCATTACGGATCAAGCTCTCCCAGAGCTCCTCTCGCATGCAGTATCAGCGCTCTCGGCCAATCAAGTTTTGATCGAAGATGTTCCTGCCAATTATCTTTCGCTCATTCAGGCGCGCGAGATTCTCAAACGCAACTACGGCCTCGATCAACTGGGCGCTTTCATTTCGACCGATGAAGGCATTCTGGCTTTGGGAATTCTGGTCATCTACGCTGCGCGCTCGCAAAAGCAAGAACGCCTGCAGCACCTCCGACTTCCGTCGCCACTCAGAAAACCCAAGACGCTGATCCTCGGGCCTCGCGTCCCGCAACATCTCGACCTGGTTCCCGCGCAAGAAGGAACGCCTCATCTCTACGGCCTGATCAATCAAACGCGCTCAGCGCTGGGAGCACGCCAGCTCAAACGTTGGCTCCTTTCCCCGCTCAAAGACTCAAAAGAAATCGCGCTCAGACAAAACGCCGTGCGAGAAATCCTCAGAAGCGATAGCCGCGACAAACTCGCTCAAGAGCTTGCCGACGTTTACGATCTTGAGCGAATCCTCGGTCGCGTCAACACCGGGCTCGCCAACCCGCGCGACACGCTCCAGCTTGGACGATCGATCCGCGCTCTTTCGCAAATGGCAACGCACCTGGGCTCTTATCAAATGCCGCTTCTCAAAGAGATGTCGGTCAGTTTTGAAAAAGCCTCGAGCGCCCTTCAAGACCTCGGCAAGAGAATCGTCGACAATCAGCGAGAAGACGCGCCGTTGACCGCGCGCGACGGCGGCATTTTCAACCGCGGCACTTCGCCGGATCTCGATCATTTGATCGATCTCACCGAGAACGGCCAACGCTGGCTCGTGGATCTCGAAACGCGCGAGCGCGAAGCAACCGGAATCACTTCGCTCAAAGTACGCTACAACCGCGTCTTCGGATATTATCTCGAAGTCACTTCCGCGCATCTCAAGAACGTTCCATCCCACTATCAACGCAAACAAACGATGGTGGGCGCCGAGCGCTTCTTTACGGAAGAGCTCAAAAAATTCGAAGAAGAAATCCTGACCGCTTCTTCGCGCCAAAAATCGCTCGAGCAACAGCTTTTCGAAGACCTTCTCAAATCCGTTCAAGAACAGACGGCCGCCATCATGGAAGCCGCGCGCGTCTTGGGTGAGCTGGATGCGCTGGTTTCGCTTTCACGCCTAGCGGATGAAGCGGGTTGGTCGTTTCCAGAAATCGATGATTCGCTGGAGATGACGATTCACAATGGTCGCCACCCTCTCGTGGATCGAAACACGGGCGGTGGATTTGTTCCGAATGACCTGAAACTTTCCGATCAAACGCGACTCACTCTCATGATCACCGGCCCGAACATGGGCGGTAAATCGACCGTCATGCGCCAAGTCGCGCTGATCGTGATCTTGGGCCAAATCGGCGCGCCGGTTCCGGCAAGCGATGCGCGCTGGGGAGCGGTCTCTTCGCTTTACACTCGCATCGGCGCCCATGATGCGATCGCGCGCGGCCAATCGACTTTCATGGTCGAGATGAGCGAGCTTGCGCATATTCTGCATTACGCCGATTCGCGCTCGCTGATCATCTTGGATGAAATCGGCCGCGGCACCAGCACCTATGACGGAATGAGCGTCGCTTGGGCAACTCTCGAATGGATCTGCCAAAAAATCAAAGCGCGCACACTTTTCGCGACTCACTATCATGAGCTCACGCGACTCACCTCTCAGCTTCCGCTTCTGGCCAACGCGCATATGGCGGTAGAGAGCGAAAAGACCGGAAAGAATTCCAATCTTCGCTTCCTTTATAAGCTCAAAGAAGGTCCGACCAACGAAAGCTTCGGCGTTCACGTCGCGCAGATCGCAGCCCTTCCGCCCCCAGTTATCGATCCCACCTGGAAAGTTCTGGAAGAACTCGAGAACGGAAACGCGCATCCCCAAGCCGCGCAGCTTTCGCTTTTTGAAATGACAGCTCAGGCAAAACCTGAGCCCATGACAGCTTCCGAGCCTTCTCCAGAAGAGCTCCTGCGCCAAACCATCTTGAGCGAGCTCCAAGAACTGAATCTCAACTCGATGACACCGCTCCAAGCGCTCAATGAGCTGGCAAGACTTCAGGATAAGTGTCGCGAATCTGCCGAAGGGTTTTCTGCAGGGATCCGCCAACAGCGACCTCAGGTGAACGAGTCGAAATCCATCGCAAACTAGAATCGCCCAGCGCGCCGGATTCCGAAGCTCTCAGCACGGAAGACGGTTGCGCTGGCTTGGCCTTCCAAACATAAGCCGTGCGAGTGATGCGATGGCGCGTGACGATGAGCTTGCTCTCCACTTTTCCAACGCGAGTCAGCTTGGTTTTAGCGAATGGCGATTCTTCGGGAAAATCCCAAAGCCCTGCGCGCCATTCCCCCGGACGCCTCAAGGAGAGAAGCATTCTGCCTTTCGCATCGAAGATGCAATGCACTTCTTCGCGAACCTCAAGCCATTCCTTGCGCTTCTTCTTCGGAGGATAGGCTTCTTCTTCGGACATCTGGTGAGCGCGGCAAATCGTCGCGATCGGACACAAAAGACATTTCGGTTTCTTCGGAGTGCAAACCGTCGCACCCAATTCCATCAATGCTTGATTCAAAACACTCGGGCGCACGCCCTGCTCATTCGCGCGCTCGACGAAAATCCGTGAAAGCCTCCAAAGGCGTTGCTTGTAAGCCGCATCGCCTTGCGCGCGAGAAACGCGCCTCACGCGCGAAAGCACGCGCTCGACGTTGCCATCCAAAATCGATTCGGGCTGATCCAAAGCAATCGAAAGAATCGCACCCGCCGTATAAGGCCCGACGCCGGGAATTTCCAACCAGCCTTCGCGATCGCGCGGAAACCCGCCTGCCGCGACGATCTGACGAGCGGCCTTGTGTAAATTGCGAGCGCGCGAATAATAACCTAGGCCAGCCCAGTACAGGAGCACGTCTTCTTCGGGAGCTTCCGCCAAAGCTTCGACCGAAGGAAAGCGCGAAACAAAGCGCTCAAAGTAAGGAATCACGGTGATCACTTGCGTTTGTTGAAGCATGATCTCCGAGATCCAAACACGATAAAGAGTGGGTTCGTCGCGCCAAGGTAAGACACGTTTTTGACGCTCAAACCATGCTCCGAGGTGATTCAGGCTGTTTAGCCGTTTTAAGTTTTTTCCAATCTTTCTCTTGCTTGCCATCACCGCTGTTTCTCCCATAAGCTGAAATTCGGTGGCAAGAACGATCTTTCGTGGAATCTTCAGAATCGGCATCCTCTACATCGCCTCGCTCGGGCTAGCCGGCAGCTCCGGTCCCCTCGGCGGCATGAATGCTTGGGCCCAAAAGCCTCGTACTCACCCTTTTAAAGTCGTCATCGATCCGGGCCACGGCGGGAACGATTTTGGAACCACCCAACAGATCGGCAACGTCGTTGTCTCAGAAAAAGAGCTGACTCTTGCGCTCGCGCTAGAAACCGCGCGCATTCTTCGCGCTCGGGGCATCACCACCATTCTCACTCGCACCGAAGATCAAGACGTTCCGCTCGGCGCTCGAACCGCGCTCGCCAATCGCCTCAAAGCCGATGTGTTTTTATCGATTCATATGAACTCGACCCAAACACCGATGGTGACGGATGCCGAGGGAATCGAAACCTATATTCTCAACAACACCTCCGACGAAACCTCCAAGCGTCTGGCGCATCTTGAAAACTCAGTTTTAAGTCCCGAAGAGCGCGCCGCCGCGGATTCGCCTGAACAGCGAGATGTCGCCTTGATTCTGCGCGACCTGAGGCTCGACGCCAATCTCTCCGAAAGCAAACGCCTGGCCTGCATGGTCCAGAATCATCTGGTGGGAATCTCCAAACATCACGCTCGAAACCGCGGCGTCCGGCAGGCTCTCTTCCACGTTCTATTAGGCGCCGAAATGCCCAGCGCCTTGGTCGAGACGGGATTCCTTTCGAACCCGCGCGACCGCGAAACTCTGCAGTCCCCGAAAGGAAAACATGCTCTCGGCG
>CAZCBS010000137.1:0-10322 GCA_964496965.1 uncultured Bacteriovoracaceae bacterium | reverse complement strand
GAATCTCGAGACGAAGTTCTTTTCGACCTTCCAGAGTCGCGAAGACTTTCAAGACATTGACATTGCCGCTTCGCAGTCGGATCTTTGTGGTTGGATTTTCATTGAGCGCAGTCACGCGAACATCCAGCGCGCGAGAGATGATATCTCCGTCATGAGGCGCGTTTTTTCCGAAAAGCTCTGAAAACTCTTGAGTGGGGGAGTTTTTTCTCCGTCCAAACACTCGACCAAAGCGAAACCCGACACCGTCGCTCACTCGAAAGGGTTTCGCCCGAAGCCCTCGCTTCGGTAAACACTCCTCTCGCTTCATCTCGTCTTCAAACTCACTATCCCGCATGGGGCTCACCAGGCTCAGCTCAAACTCGATCCTGCGAGGCGTTGAGCCATTGTTTTTAATGATGACATGCTCTGCCCAGCCTTGATCGATTTTTCTGAGGACCCTCACTTCGATCGACCCTTGGGGCAGAGTTCCATCGGGTAAATTCCCTGAAGCTCCGGATCCCAAAACGGAGCCATTGCTCGACCACTCATTCGAGGAAAGCTGAACCGCCAGGCGATGACGAATGGGGTTCCCGTTGATTCGCATCTCATAGAATGAAATCATCTGCGTCTCTGCGGAATAGAATCCCTGCATGGGCGCACCATGCATTTCGCCATGATCATCCGTGGTCAGACGGGTCCAGCCTTTAAATAAAGTAATGGTACTGGGCTCTTTTCGTCCTTGCCCCGCAAGTCCATAGAGCGTGCAGATCGATGGAAAACCGGAAAGTCGCTTCATAAGCAGGCGCTTCAGTTTCTACAATTCCTGTTCCGCGCTTAGGCATGGCGATTGCACACTGCCGCTCGATTTTGAGCGGCGATGCGACAACTATTCAAACGAAGAAACAATGCGATTGCGCGCTTGTCATTGATTTTCATTTTCATCGGGCTTCCGTTTGGAAGCCTTGCTTTTTGGACCGCGTTAAAATGGTCTTCCTGGCAAACCGAGGTCAATGTCACCTATGAACAACCGGTACCGTTCAGCCATCGTCATCACGTCGCTGGACTTGGCATCGATTGCCGTTATTGCCACACTTCCGTCGAAACCACCGCAACGGCTGGAATGCCGTCGACGCATACTTGTATGACCTGTCATTCACAGATTTGGCAAAACGCGGCGATCCTTGCTCCGGTGCGCGAAAGCTATTCGCAGGGCAGCCCTCTGGAATGGAATCGGATCTATCGCCTACCTAAATACGTCTATTTCAACCACAGCATCCATATTCAGAAAGGCGTTCAATGCACAAGCTGCCATGGAGATCTTTCCAACATGCCGCTTGTGCGAAAAGAACATCCATTTTACATGCGAGATTGTTTAGCTTGCCATCGCGAGACTGAAAAACAACTCCGGACTCATCCCGAGGCAAGACAAGCGCCCTTCGTGAGTCTCACGGATTGCTACGTGTGCCATCGATGAGCCCCCCTTCTTCTCAACCTCATCCCCATCCGCTTTGGAAGGCTCTCGAGAATGACCTCTGGGAGCAGAGTCAGAACGAGCTCGATCATCCGGTCAATCGTCGAGAGTTTCTTCAGCTCATGGGCGCATCTCTTGCGTTAGCCGGTCTGACGGCTTGCACGAAAATGCCCCCGGAGAAAATCATCCCTTACGTCGTGGCGCCCGAGGGGCTCACGCCAGGCATCCCCGCAAACTACGCGAGTGCGATGACCTTAGCTGGTTTTTCCAAAGGACTTTTGGTGGAAAGTCACGAAGGCCGACCGACTAAGATTGAAGGCAATCCACTGCATCCCGCAAGCCTAGGCACCAGTGATCTTTTCATGCAAGCTGAGCTGCTTCAATTGTACGACCCCGAGCGATCGAAAACCGTTCTTCATCTGGGTGAGGTGTCATCGTGGGATCGTTTTCAGGCTTCACTCTTGCCAGAGCTCGCAAAATGGAATGAAAATGGCGGTGAAGGGATCGCGATTCTAACCGAAACCATCACATCGCCGACGCTTTCCTCCGAATTTAAAGCCTTTCTCAAGCACTTTCCCCGCGCGAAGTGGCATGCGTATGAGCCCATCAATTCAGATTCGCTCCGAGAAGCATCCCTTGAGTGCTTTGGAAAAGATCTTCGTCCGATTTATGACTTCTCTCAAGCAGACGTCGTTCTCAGTTTAGACGCGGACTTTCTCGGTCCTGGTCCTACTCAGCAAAACCATGCTCGGGCTTTCATGTCGAGACGCAAAGAGCCCGGTGGGTTTAATCGACTTTATGTCGTCGAATCGACGCTGAGCCTGACAGGCTCGCGAGCAGATCATCGACTCGCGATGCGCTCCAGCACTCTTGCTTCATTTACGCTTGCGTTGGCACATGAGCTCGGACTTCAAAATCTTCCAAAAAAAAAGACGCTCTCAACCGAACAAAACAGATGGATCCAAGAAGTCGTCAAGGACCTCCAAGCGCACCGTGGGCGATGCCTCGTTTTAGCCGGAACGCATCAGCCTCCTTCGCTTCAAGCTCTCGCATATGCGATGAACGATCGCTTGAAAAACTTCGGAACGACCGTATCGTTCATCTCTTCGGTCGAAGAAAGCCCTGCCCCACAAATGCAGTCTTTAGAAGAACTGGTGAGCAACATATCGGATGAAAAAGTGAACGCGCTTCTCATCTTTGGAGCGAATCCCGTCTATCACGCGCCAGCCAGTCTTTCATTTTTGGATCAGTTCAAAAAAGTTCCGCTTCGAATTCGATTGGGACTCTATCAGGATGAGACTTCTTATTACAGCCACTGGCACTTGCCTGAATCTCATTTTCTTGAAGCCTGGGGAGATGGCCGCGCTTTTGACGGGACGATCAGCTTTCAGCAACCGTTGATTGCTCCACTTTATGAGACACAGGCCGCGGTGGAGGTCCTATCGATTTTTTTAGGAAGGACCGGAAGAACCTCGCATCAAGCTTTAACGGAATACTGGCTTCGACACCTCAATCAAGAGTCGTTCGAGCGCAGCCTTCATGACGGGGTACTTTCTCGTTCTGCTTCTCCTCCCCTCAAAGGACTGAAAATTCGAAACGGCCGGAAAACCGCAATCTCTCTTCAAGATCGTCCAACTTCGACTTCAGAGCTGGAAGCAACAATTCGCCCTGACTCGACCGTTTGGGACGGGCGCTATGCCAACAACGGCTGGCTTCAGGAGCTCCCAAAACCGTTGCTTCAACTCACTTGGGATAACGCAGCCCTAGTCAGCCCTGAAACTGCATCAAAGCTTCTACTGATGGACGAAGACGAAGTCGAGCTCAGTACACAGGGGCGAAGCATTCGCGCTCCTGTGCTTCGCGTTCCTGGACATCCTGACGATTCGATCACTCTCACCTTGGGCTATGGCCGAACCCAGGCCGGAAAAGTAGGAAATCAAAAAGGCTACATGGCCTTTAGCGTGAGAGGCTATCGAGCTCCCCTTGCGACGGACAAACTCGTCGTTGACAAAACGGGAAAGAATTGGCGCTTTGCCATGATTCCTTCCCATCACCATATGGACGTGCGTGCCATCGTCATCCGCGCCGCCCTGCGCGCGCTCCGCTCCAAGGGTAAGGCAATCATCCCGAGCGAATCGCCAACCCTTGAGCATCCAAGCCTCAATTCTGAACTCGATCGTTCAGAAAATCCGCAGAAAAATGCCTGGGCGATGGTCATCGACTTAACGACTTGCATCGGTTGCAAAGCGTGCACGATCGCATGCCAGGCGGAGAACAACATCCCGATTGTCGGAAAAGACCAAGTCCGAAACGGAAGAGAGATGCACTGGATCCGTGTCGATCGTTACTTCGAGGGCGCCCCTGCTTCTCCTCGAATCTACTTTCAGCCTGTTCCCTGCATGCACTGCGAGAATGCACCCTGTGAGTACGTCTGCCCAACGGCGGCCACAGTCCACAGCTCGGACGGCATCAATCAGATGGTATATAACCGTTGTGTAGGAACAAGATATTGCTCCAATAACTGTCCCTATAAAGTCCGAAGATTCAACTTTTTTCAATACGCGGATACTCGATCAAAGTCCCTGCAGCTGATGTACAATCCCGACGTCACGATCCGGAGCCGAGGCGTGATGGAGAAATGCACTTACTGCACTCAACGCATTCAAGAAGCGCGGATCAATGCGGAAAAAGAAAATCGCCCGATCCGGGATGGCGAGGTCATTACGGCTTGCGCTCAGGCCTGTCCGACGCAGGCCATTGCTTTCGGCGATAAAAACGACAAAACCAGCCAGGTGGAAAAGCTTCGCGCCCTGCCACAGCATTATTATCTTCTTGCCGAGCTAGGTGCGCGGCCTCGCACTTCCTATCTTGCCTCGATTCGAAATCCTAATCCACGCTTAGGCGAGGAGGTCTGATCGATGGCCATTCACCTGGAGCCCGAATCGCCTTTAGTTATCGGGAAACACTCCCTCGAGAGCGCTTCCTCGAAAATCGGTGACGTCGTCTTAAAAAGATCGGTGCAGCGCCTTTGGCTATTTGCTTTAGGCGTATCATTTCTTTTTTTCCTGATCTTCCAATTCGCGATCACCTACCTCATCGTCAAAGGCATCGGAATCTGGGGAGTCAATATTCCCGTGGCGTGGGGATTTGCGATCGCGAACTTCGTCTGGTGGGTTGGGATCGGGCATGCGGGAACATTCATCTCAGCGATTCTCTACCTTCTTCATCAAGAGTGGCGCACGTCGATCAATCGATTTGCCGAAGCGATGACTCTTTTCGCCGTGGCATGCGCCGGCTTGATGCCACTTTTGCACCTCGGGCGTCCTTGGTTCTTTTACTGGCTTCTTCCGTATCCGGACACCATGGATCTCTGGCCTCAGTTTCGAAGCCCTCTCGTTTGGGACGTGTTCGCCGTCGGCACTTATCTGACCGTCTCATTGATCTTTTGGTACATCGGACTGATTCCCGACCTTGCCACCCTGCGCGATCAGGCGAAGAACCGCCGCATCCAGCAGCTTTACGGAATCTTGTCGTTTGGCTGGAGGGGCTCGGCTCGTCACTGGCAGAGATATCAAAGCGCCTATCTTCTTCTTGCGGCACTGGCGACTCCGCTCGTGATCTCCGTTCATAGCGTAGTTGGAATGGACTTTACCGCTGCGATCGTTCCAGGCTGGCATTCGACGATTCTCTCGCCCTACTTTGTGGCGGGAGCCATATTTTCAGGTTTCGCCATGGTCCTCACGCTAGGTATTCCCATTCGCCATTATTTCAAGCTTCAAGACTTTATTACTCCGAGGCATCTTGAGAACTGCGCCAAGCTCCTTCTCGTCACCGGCCTCATCGTTGATTACAGCTATCTGATCGAATATTTCATGGCCTGGTACGGCGATAACCCTTTTGAGCTCTCGATCGAAGCCAATCGCGCGATTGGAGCGTATTGGCAAGGCTTCGCCGTCATGAAGTTTTGCAATGTTCTCACGCCGCAGCTTCTTTGGCTCAAATCCGTCCGCACCAGCGCAAAAGCGCTTTTTGTCATTTCTCTCGTCATCCAAGTCGGAATGTGGACCGAGCGATTCGTGATTGTCGTTCAAAGCCTTCATCGCGATTTCATGCCTTCGGCTTGGCATATGTACTATCCGACCCTCTGGGACCTCGCGATTCTCTTTGGCTCGATGGGCTTCTTCCTGCTTCTTTTCCTGCTTTTTGTCCGAACTCTTCCGGTGATCGCGATTTCAGAGCTTCTCGAGCTGGTCGACAGGGAGAATCGATCAGGAAAGGACGCGGCGTGAATATCTACGGACTGATGCTTGAGTTCAAGGATCCCGAGGCGCTTCTCAAAGCCTGCACTTTAGCGCGGAAGATGGGCCTTTCCAAGCTCGACGCGTTTACTCCGTTTCCTGTCGAAGGCCTCTCAGAAAGTTTGGAATTTCGGAAAGACCGCGTCGCTTTGATCACTCTCTTAGGCGGTCTCAGCGGCGGCATCGGCGGATTCTTTATGCAGTGGTATGCCAACGTCATCGACTACCCGCTCGATGTCGCTGGAAAGCCACCGAATAGCTGGCCCGCGTTCATTCCGGTGACTTTCGAGCTCACCGTTTTAGGAGCATCGCTGGCCGCCGCGATCGGAATGCTAGCGCTCAATCGCCTACCAGAGCCCTGGCACCCCTGTTTCAACCATCCTGATTTTGTTCGAGCCTCGCGAGATCGATTTTTTCTCTGCATTCAAGCAAGCGATCCTGTCTACGACCCCAAACTAATCCGAACTCTCTTTGATCCTCTCAATCCACTCAGCGTCGAGGAAATCCGAGATGAAGAATAAGCTTCATACTCTAGCGCTCCTCGCCGTGACGACGGCTTTCGTTCTTCCCGCTTGCACGCAAAAAATGGGAGTCGATGGGCACTTAAGAACCTATGTAGACGCGAGAGTCCCACCCGAAGGAACGATTGCGCGCGGCCAACTCGTACCATCCACGAAGCCATCCCTGAAACAACCTACGCCGATTAGCCTGGCTCTGCTTGAGCGTGGACGGCAACGTTACAATATCTATTGCTCTCCGTGCCATGACTACACCGGAGCCGGCCAGGGAATGATCGTCCAACGAGGTTTTCTTGCGCCCCCGTCTTATCACATCGATCGCTTGAAAAAGGCTCCAGACAGCCACTTCTTTGATGTGATCACAAACGGATACGGAGCCATGTATCGGTACGCTGATCGAGTGTCCGTCTCGGACCGATGGGCGATCATCGCCTATATCCGTGCGCTTCAGCTCAGTCAGAACGTCGTTCTCTCAGACCCGAGCGTTCGCTTGCGCCCAGACGAGATCGAGCGAATTCGAAACATCCCGGAGGCAGAAGAATGACTTCGCCACTGACTCAGTTTTTTCAGTCTTACTTATTGAGTTACTTATTCTGGATAGACTTACCCCTAGGATCTCTGTCTTTGCTCATGATCTACCACCTCACCGGAGGAACTTGGGGCGCTTCGCTTCGCCGGATTCTCGAGGCGATGTCCCGAACGATCTATGGCATGGCCTTGCTCTTTCTCCCGATCGTGTTTGGCCTCCAAAAGATTTACCCGTGGTTGGACCCTATCGTTTCTCAAGATCCGAAGATCTCTCATAAAGCCATTTATCTCAATTCCGGCGCTTTTTGCTTCAGAGCTTTCTTGTATTTTTCGACTTGGATGATTTTGACCTGCTATATACTCCTCTGGTCATCAGGCGCCGAGACAGGCTGCGATCTCGAAACACGCGCAAAACTGAGGAGCTTGAGCGCGGGTGGCTTAGTGGCATACGTGCTGAGCGCGACGTTTGCCTCATTTGACTGGCAGATGTCGCTTGAGCCCCTTTGGTATTCGACGATCTACGGAATGGTCTATTGCGCCGGACAAGGACTGAGCGCATTTGCTTTCGCTCTTATCGTATTTTTCAGGCTAGCGAAGACAAATCGTATTGTCGCGCTCTTTCCGAATAAGACGAAACGGGATCTCGGTCGCCTCCTTCTCGCGATGGTCATGATTTGGGCTTACCTCTCGTTTATGCAATATCTGGTCGTTTGGATGGGAAATCTTCCCGAGGAAGCGACCTGGTTCGTTCGTCGAACAAATGGAGAGTGGAAAGTTCTCGCGGTCATCCTGATCTTTTTTCAATTCGCCCTTCCTTTCAGCGCTCTCCTCTTTCGAGGAATCAAAGATCACCTGAAAGCCTTAGTCCTGGTCGCATCCACCGTCTTTCTTTCCCGCGCGTTGGATCACTATTGGACAGTGATGCCGAGTTTTAGCCCCTCGAAAGTCTCACTTCACTGGCAAGACCTCTTTACATTCTTGAGCATCGGTTGTTTGTGGCTCGCGCTATTCCGCAGAGCTTTGCGAAAAAACCCTCTTTTCGCCACTCGAGATCGAGACTGGCCACTTCCTTCAACTCGAGAGGTCGCATCCCATGTCTAGCTCCGATTACGAACGCACGGATATGAGCGCAAAGCTTCTCTTGATTCTTGCGATCGCGATGGTGATCCTGGCTATTTTGATGCACTTAGGATTGGCGAGTGGATTATTTTTTTTCAAACACAAGCTGACCCAGGCGCAACCTCAAGCCATCGACCCATCTTTGCTCTCTCAACGGCAGAGCCCGCCTCCGCCTCGACTCCAAAAAGATCCTTCTCGTGACTATCAACGATATCTTGAGGCACAGAATCTGACTTTAAACTCCTACGGATGGGTCGATAAAAAGACTGGAGTCGCCAGAATTCCCATCGTCCGAGCCATGGAGATCCTTGCTCATGAAAAGTAAGGCATCTCATCTTCTCGTTCCGTTTCTCGTCGTTTTTTTCACATCTCTGGGCTCAAAGGCAGAGCAGCCCACGGTTCGTCTCGAACAGAGGCTCGGGGCACCGATCCCGTCTCGACTTTCATTCACCGATGAGCTAGGGCGCACAGCCCCGCTTTCACGCTACCTCGAAGCACCAGGCAGAAAGCCACATCTCTTGGTATTTGCGTACTACCGTTGCCCAAATCTCTGTACATTGGTCTTAAATGGCTTAGTCGACTCCATCCACGCGCTACATCAAGTTTTAGGACGCGATTACGATATCATCACGATTAGCATTGACCCGTCTGAAAAAAGCTCGCTTGCATTGATGAAGCAACGCTCTTATTTAGCTCGCTATGGAAAGCCTGCTTCGGACGGATGGCACTTCCTCGTAGGCGAGACGTCCTCTATCCGGGGACTGACTCAAGCCGCAGGATTTCATTATGAACGAGACCCCTTATCCGGAGAGTATCGCCATCCCAGCGGGATCATCGTTCTTTCTCCAGAGGGAAAGATTACCCAATATTTTTTTGGAATTCGATTCGACCCAAAACATCTCGCTACCGCCATTGAACAAGCCCGTACCGGGAAACGAGGCTCTTTCGCCGAGGAGATCCTCCTTTATTGCTTTCATTACGATCCCGCCGCTCACAAAAACGGAAAAATCATCCTCCATGCGATTCGTCTTGTCGGACTTATCGGATTCCTATCCCTAGCGGCGCTTCTCTTTTATCTTTCCTTCACACGAAGGAGAGCTCCTTCGTGATTCCTTTTTTAGCGCTGTTTCCTCACTCCGCATCCACTCTTGCCCCTCGAGTCGATGCCGTAACTCTGGTGCTCTTGGGAGCGACGGGATTCATGCTGATTTCCGTATTTTGTCTGATCACCTTTTTTGGAATTCGTTACCGAAAAGGCTCGCCCTATTCACGCAAAGTCACCTGGAAAGGCAAGCATGCCATCGAATGGGGTTGGACTTACGCGACATTCTTCATTTTCATCGGAATCTTTGTCTGGGCCGCCATCGTCTACTTCGATGAGCATTTGCCACCTCCCGGATCCATTGAAATCCATGTCATTGGTAAACAATGGATGTGGAAATTTCAGCACCCCGAGGGAATCCGCGAGCTCAACGCGCTTCACGTTCCCACGGGGCATCCCATTCTCCTGACGATGACTTCCGAGGATGTGATTCACAGTTTTTTCGTGCCTGCGTTTCGGGTCAAACAAGACGTTCTCCCCAATCGGTATGTCTCGACCTGGTTCCAAGCCACTGCGCCAGGAACGTACCATCTTTTCTGCACGCAATACTGTGGAACGATGCACGCTGAAATGCGCGGAAAAATAATCGTGATGTTGCCATCCGACTATCAGACCTGGCTTCAGACCGGCCTGGAGCCCAAGGGATCCATCACGATGGCGTCGCATGGTCGGGAGCTGTTTACACGGCTCGGATGCATCAGTTGCCACGGAAACAATCCCGGAGTTCGCGCCCCTAGCCTCGCCGATCTTTACGGAAAGTCGGTCGCGTTATCAGACGGGACCCATGTCATCGCCGACGAGAATTATATCCGAGAATCCATCCTCAATCCGCAATCCAAAATCACGATGGGCTATCACAATATCATGCCTTCGTTTGCAAAACAGACGAGCGAAGAGGACCTCCTGGATCTCATCGCTTATATCAAGTCCTTAAGAGGTACGCCATGAACGCTCACTCGAAAAACTACCTCAACGAAGCCGTCACGCTCCACTCCTGGCTTTTTACAACCGATCATAAGCGAATCGCGATACTCTATCTGCTTTCAATCACGTTCTTCTTTTTTATCGGCGGAGCGGCTGCGACTCTGGTCCGACTCCACCTCATGGTTCCGAATGGCAGCTTACTCAACCATGACACTTACAATAAGATGTTCACGCTTCATGGGGTCATCATGGTTTGGTTTTTCCTGATTCCGTCCATTCCGACAGTGTTGGGAAACTTTCTGGTTCCTATGATGATCGGAGCGCGAGATCTGCCGTTTCCAAGACTGAATCTGTCGAGCTGGTAATGCTACGTTCTTGGGGTG
>CAZCBS010000136.1:7981-10380 GCA_964496965.1 uncultured Bacteriovoracaceae bacterium | reverse complement strand
TTCGAAGAACGTGGTGCACGACGAAACGACCGGATCGACTCGAAGCCCATCTTGCTATTTACGTTGCTTATCACAATCAGGTACTTACAGATCCTCGCGAATAAGATTCGCATTTCATGCTCACAGAATTCGATTCTGGCATGAAACTTCATCTCGAATGCTTCGTTTTTTAGAAAAAGGACGAGATGAGGACTCAAGTTTCATAGTGAAATACCGTACATACCCAATTATAGGCGCCAGTTTAGACAGTCTTTTCCTTCAACGGAAACGTGAACAACTTCAAACTTTGGAGTCGAATCCCAGACATTGATCTGCACAGTCTCAGCGTAAAAACGCGCCTCAAGGTCAGGCTGGCGGTTTGGATCGCTGGAGTAATGAGAGACCAGGGCGGTACCGAACTCGAACTTCTGAGCGTTCATGCTATCCACCGACTCAGTGACGGTGGTTTGAGTCTCGCGCAGACTTCCTGGCTCAAGATACTGCCCGCAGTGAGTTTTGATATAGCTGAGAAGCTGGGTTTGAAGCTCTTTTGGCAGTACTGTATCCTGCACAAAAACCGTATCGACGCTATTGGCGTGAGCGGAAACTCCGACCAGAAGAAGAAATGATAAAACGTATTTCATTTTCATATGGGGCTCCTTTTTGACTTGGCGTTCCCTATAGCAAAAACAAGTGCATTTCTCAGTCAGGATCTCGTTAATTTGTCGGCAATAGAGTCGCAAGAGTCTCAAAATGCTCAGTTTGCGGAAAAAAATCGAACGGGCGAAGCGACTCAACACGGTATCCCGCATTCTCTAAAACTGCGAGATCGCGCGCCAGACTCGAAGCGCTGCAAGAGAGATAAGCAATCGAAATCGCTGGAAAAGTATTGAGAAGACGAATGACCTGCTCTTGGGCTTCGGGAGTCAAACCGCAGCGAGGAGGGTTGAGATAAAGCGCATACGGCGAACGAATCAGCTCAAGGACGGAAGGATCCGCAAGTCTCTGCTCGACAGCACCGACAAATGCGCGGTGAACCGCGCGACCGGGCTTATTCAATGAAACTGCAAATTCCACCGCCTCTTTCGCTTGCTCAATCCCCACCCACTCAATCTCTGCCGGGAGACCGAGCGAAAGGTCACCCGTCCCACAGTACAAGTCGAGCACCTGCGTAGGCGAACTGTCCAACAGATGCTGGAGAGCCAGGCTTCGCGCACGCTCAAGCAAGGTATGCGCAGTTTGCCGAAATGCGCGGACCGGATGCGCTGAGTGGACCCTGGGCCCCGCTAATTGCACGAGCGGTCGATGCCCAAATACCTTGGCTCCGATTTGAGCGTTCGCATGAAACCAAACTCGATCGAAAGGCGCGACAAGCACCTGACTCCAATCAATCGAGCTCAGCGCACGGGTATCATCCTCGCGCGCAACGATGACAAGATGAGGACTGCCGAACCAGACTCCCGCAAGCGATGACTCCACGAACGCGGGCGCTCTTTCGCTCAACACTTGACGAAGTCGAGAAATCATTTCGCGAATCGCCTCCGCGTGCAACGGGCAGGTATTCCAAGACACGAATTCCTTTTCCCAACGCTTCCCCACTCGTCGGCTTCGGAGCATTCCAAATGAAAGGCCAAACGAGAGGCCAGGCGAAAGGCCAGGCGAGCGCTCATGAGGCACTGATTCGCTTCGTAACCAGCTCTTGAATCGATATCCCAATCGCTCCGACTCGGGAGCTGGCTCAATGGGCGCGAGAACATTCTTCCAGCGAGAGAGCTGTAAGTCAGCCCAACGCTGCTTGCGCGTGAGCTGTTCAGGATAATCCAGATCCCTGTAGTGGCAAGCCCTGCACTCAGGATTGCAGGCGGGGTTTAAAGCTAAGGGAGTTGAAGACATCGAAGCTATTAGTCGTAGCTTTTTGGGAGAGCTTTATCTATAAAAAAGGACGGTACAAAATGACGGAATTTGACTTTTACGATTGGGAAAAAGGCGTTTTAAAAGAACTGTATCGGGAATACAATTCGATCCTACGTACTCGTCACTTACCACTCAGACCCGCCGCCATTTCGTTATTTGATTCAGAAACGAAGTGGGGATGCTGGGACAGGCTGACGCGAACGATTCACCTTTCAAAAAAGCTCGTTCAAAACCACTCCTGGTTTCAGGTTTTGGGGATTCTCCGCCATGAAATGGCTCACCAACTCGTCAGCGAAACGGGCTCGGACGAATCAGAGCTTCCCCACGGCGAGCGATTTCGCTGGGCTTGCCGAGAAGTGGGGGTGCCCGAGGAGTTCTCAAGAGCCAGCGCCCATCTTCAGGAAAATCACCCGGATTGGCGTCACGACAAGCGAGACGACGCTTCGGAGAAACTGCTCGACAAAGTGCAAAAGCATCAGGACTTGATCAGAAAAGTCGATGGCGAA
>CAZCBS010000136.1:0-7971 GCA_964496965.1 uncultured Bacteriovoracaceae bacterium | reverse complement strand
CTTCCAGCAACGAACACGAAGCGCTTCTTGCCATGAACAAGGTGCGCGAGCTTTACGCCAAATACAATCTCGAGCAAGCGGCAGAGTCCGCCCGGAGCCACTTTGCTCATTTGGTGATCTGCCACGGAAAGAAACGAATCGAACCTCACCAAAATAAAATCATCGGCATTCTGGTAGGCCACTTCTTTGTTCAAGTGCTGACCTTCGGAATGTTTGACCCAAAATCCGGGGAACATCATCGCGCCATCGAGATCATCGGAACGCGGGAAAACGCGCTCATGGCGGAATACGTCTACCACTTCCTGCTTCATCAAACCGATTTCCTAGTCAGAGAAGCCGCGAAATCCGGCAAGCGCACTCTCTCCAGAGTGGAGCGCAAGTCCTATCGCCTGGGCATTTTGGCAGGTTTTTCCGAGAAGCTCGCGCGGTCCGAACGGCAGAGTGTCGATACTCCAGTGGTGCCGTCCGGAAGCGGCACCGGCCTCAGTCTCATAGGAACCGCCGTGGCGAAGCTCAAAAAAGACGGACTGCTGGATCATTACATCGCAGAAGTTTATCCCCGAGTCAGCACCAAGTCATCCTCGTGGCAGAGGGTAGACGGCTCCGCGTTCGATGCAGGCCGAAGCGTGGGAAGGACAATCACGTTGAATAAGGCCGTCGCCACGTCGGAGGGGAACCGCGGCCATCTCTTGCCTCACAGGGGATAGGCCTCGTTACGACCGACGTTCTGTTGGAATGGTCGAACTCAACAGCCTGAACATGCTGCCATTCGCTTGCGAATGAAAGATGGCCGAACGAAGGATTCTTGAATGGCAGGGAAATTTGTTGTAGTTGATGAACCTAATAATCAATCAAACGCGCTCGCGCCTTTGAATCAGCTCTCTACCGAGAAAGGTCAATCTATATGCCTGGAATTTTTATCCGAGAAGGCGACTCATTCGAAGGCGCACTGAAAAAATTCAAAAAACAGTGTGAAAAAGCCGGAACATTGAATGAGATCAGAAAGCGCGAGGCCTACGAGAAACCATCCGTGAAGCGAAAGAAGAAGGCCATCGCCGCTCGCAAACGAGCCCTCAAAAAGCCTCGGGCACCTCGTTACTAAATCGATGCGGTCTACTGTTGGGACGCGAAAGTCCCCACAGACCCGGTCCATAGGAATCATTAAGATCCGCCTGCACGACATCGATCACGTTCTTTGGTACCAGACCACTCACCAGCCCGGAAATTATGCCTAAAGGCGATCCTGGGGGGGGGCTATGGATTCCTCTTCTGGACAGGAGTACCGAGTTCTGATTGGTTATTACGTGCATGAATAAATCGGTACGCTTAATTGGCCTCATGTTTCTTATTCTACTTTTCTTAAGTAGTTGTGCGACATTTAAAACTCGGTCAGTGACTCAGACCTATTTGAGCGGCCGATCTCCTTCCGGAGATGTATTCAATCCACGTTTCGATGTACATTCTACCACCGATCATTTTGGCAGACAGATCCTATATTATATTTCAGCGCAATCGGATCAGCGTCTCCCGCTTGTCTTATTTGTAGCTGGCTCAGGGTGTGAATCCAACTTTTGGAAGAACGAGTCGGGACAGGTCGTCGGGGGATATCAGAACGTCTTATTGCAGGTTTTAAATGGTAAGGCCCACGTTATGGTCGTCGAAAAGCCTGGGGTAAAATATTTGGATTCCACAAACGCCCCTGGGACTGCTGAAAAGTGTTCCGAGCAGTTCAAACAAGAACAGACCTTGGACAGATGGGCGATAGCGTTAGATACGGCACTTTCTTCAGCATTGGCTTTACAGAAAGTCGATCAAAACAAAGTCATCGTTGTCGGACACTCAGAAGGCGCAGTGATGGCCCCGCTATTGGCCGTGATGAACTCGTCCGTCACTCACGTAGTAGCGATTTCGGGAAGTGGAGCTCCTCAACTTTTTGACTTTGTGGTGAACAAGTCTGAGCACGAGCAAAAACTGATTTACGCAGATTTTGAGTCCATGTTGCAAGATCCAGATAATCTCGAGAAGCTCTATTGGGGGCATCCTGCAAGACGTTGGACCTCGTTTATGGCCCATTCCAGTGCGGAAGATCTTCAGAAAACAAAATCTAAAATTCTGGTCGTTCATGGCACCGCTGATACCTCGGTCCCTGTTCAATCGTTCGACTTTCTAGTCGCTAATTTGAAAGCGAAAAACATCAAATTCGATTACGAGAGGATTGAAGGCGCTTCGCACTCTCTCAATCTTCCCTCAGATCACAAGGGCGATGGGATGAGGCGAGAATTTGGAAAAATCGCTGCTTGGGCTGATCTCAAATGAAAGACTAAAAAATATCCCAAGTGAAGTCGTTGCCCTTTAATCACTTGAGACCAAGCCGCAACACGCCCCACGCAGCTTGGAAATGAGTTGCCCGACAGCACGATTGAAATTTTTGAACCCCAGAAAATAAAAAACCCGACCCCAGGTTCTGCAACCTATCGGTCGGGATTTCGTTCGCTATTCGAATTGGTGGAGATACACGGGTTCGAACCGAGGACCTCTTCCATGCCATGGAAGCGCTCTACCAACTGAGCTATATCCCCTCACCAAATTGTCAAATGCGGCTAGTTTTCTTTCATAGTCGCTCCATTGCCGGAATGCAATACCTCAGAATTCAAAACTTCTTTTTCCAATAGTTTCAGCAACTTAAACACATGTTTTAGATATTCAAACATTCATTTGATTTTCTTAGGTGTTCCACGCTAAGTTCAAAAACATGGAAAAAACGACGTCCTCCAGCTCGCACGGCCCCTCGGGCTCGCGCGAACAGTTGATCGAAGCCGCTCGCAAAGTATTCGCCGAAAAAGGCTTTGATGGCGCGACCGTGAAAGAGCTCGCCGAAAGAGCCGGCGTGAACATCAGCCTCGTCAGTTATTACTTCGGCGGAAAAGAAGGACTTTACACAGCTTGTATTGAAGATACCGGACGCGGACGCCTTGCCGCCGCTGAGCGGATCTTGAAAGACCCAACATCCCTTGAGGACTTCAAAGTCCGCCTGACTCTCTTTATCGAAGAGTTCTTCGATTTCAATTTCCGTGAGAAAGACTTCTGCGCCATCCTCGATCGCGAATGCTTTTCGCTGCGATCGAACACGCGCGACGTCTTCAGCGAGACCTTCTTGAAAGCCGCGGAAAAGCTGAGCCGGTTCTTCGCCAGCGCTCAAAACTCTGGCATTCTTAGGCCCGAAGTCGATCCTGAAATTCTTCATTATCTCTTTTTCGGCGCCATCAAAAGCGCCGTTCGTTTTGCTCCCGTGATGCAGGAGTATTACGGAAAATCATTGGAGAATGATCGAGCCTTTCGAGAAGCGGTCATTCAGCACGCCGTCGAATTCCTAGTCGGCGGATTTCTCAATCCTAAGCATCGAAAATAACTGAAAGCGAACGATATGAACTTAAAAAGATACTCTTCCGCTTGGGTCGCCCTCGCCTTGTCCCTCACGAGCGTAAGCTACGCGGACACCCTCGACCTTCCAGCTTACCTCGGACAAGTTCGCGACTCGAACCAAGCGTTTCAAGCCAATATCCTCACTCGCAACGGAACCGAGCTTCGCTCGCAAGACGCATCACTGATCACCAAGCCGACTTTGATCGCCGGCGTGTCTTTCATGCACGACAGCAAAACGGATCCGCTTTACCAGACCGATGAGCAGACCAGAAACAATTACAACCTCGGCATCAGTCAGCTCACCACCTTCGGACTTCAAGCCAAGCTGAGCTATAACTTCGATTACTCGCACTACGAATACCTTCCCAGCACCGGATATCCCCCCAAAACTCTGAATCAAGGCCGCCCTGCGCTGGAGCTGACTCAAGCCCTGTGGAGAAACGGATTCGGCACGGAAACCCGAGCGCAGCTGGAGGCTTCGGAAGGCTATGCGCTCGCGACAAGCTACAATGCGAGCTACCAAACACGAGTCATTCTTTCTCAAGCCGAAAGCGCTTACTGGGGACTCTCCTTGGCAAGAAGTTCGGTCCGCGTGACCTCCGAGGTCTTGGATCGCGCCCAGAAACTTTATGAATGGAACGCGCGGCGCGTCCGACTTCGTTTGGCCGATGAATCGGATCTTTTGCAGGCGGAAGCATTGCTTAAACTTCGCAAACTCGATTATCAACAAGCAAAAGATAACGAACGCCTCGCTTCACGGAACTTCAATCAGATCCGCGATGTTGATAGCGATCTCGTCAAAGAAGACGTCACTTCTCTTGGACCCCAGCTTTCGATTCCGCAATCCAAACCTGAACGCGCAGGCCTTCGTGAGGACGTCAGAGCCGCTCAAGAGCAAAGCCGCGCAGTCGTCGCAAGCGCGAAAGTCGCCAATGAAAAAACCAAACCTACGCTCGAAGCCTTTGCAAGCCTGAGCTTGAACGGCTCGGACCAGACATTCGCACCCACTCTCTCAAGCTCGTTCAGAACTGATCAACCGACCGCCGCAGGAGGCATTCGCCTCGTGATGCCTTTGGACTTTGGATTGATGAACGATGCTCACCGAGGCTACGCGCTTGAAGAACAAGGCGCGGAACGGGCTTATCAACGCCGCTTCTTTGAGCAAGAAAGCGAATGGGCCGATCTGAACCAAAGGCTTTCCGAGGCGAAAACCCGCTACGATCTTTATCAAAGCGTTGAAGCCGCTCAGAAAGAAAAACTTCGCGTGGAGCGCGAGCGTTTGAGCCGCGGAAAAACCACCACCTTTAATGTCATTCAATTCGAACAAGACGCCGCCCAAGCCGAGCTTGGAACGCTTCGATCCCAGACCGAGATCCTACAAATCCTCGCTCAGCTGAAGACTTTCGGAGGCCCACTATGAGTTTAGCCGATCTATCCATCCGACGCCCGACTTTCATTTCCTGCTTAGTCATCCTGATGCTCGCCGTGGGCTATGTCAGCCTCAAGCGCTTGGGAGTGGATCTTTTTCCGGACGTGACTTTCCCAGTCGTCTTCGTTGCGACGCCCTATCCTGGCGCCGGCCCATCTGAAGTCGAGACTTTGATCTCAAAGCCTTTGGAAGACGAAATCGGAACCATCGCGGGAATCAAACGCCTTTCATCGAATAACCAGGAAGGCTTAAGCACAGTGATCGCCGAGTTCACGCTCGAAACCGACGTAAAATACGCTGAACAGCAGATTCGCGACAAGGTCAGTTCCGCCCGAAGAAAACTTCCTGACGATATTCAGGAGCCCGTCATTCGGCGCGTGGACCCTGCCGACCAACCCGTGCTGACGGTCGCGCTCAACGCGGATCTTCCCGAAAAAGATCTCTATGACATCGCAAACGACATGATCAAGCCCAAGCTCGAGCAGGTCGATAAAGTGGGATTGGTCGATATCTTAGGCGGAAGAAAACGCGAGATTCGAGTCGCATTGGATCGTAAGAAGCTTCGCGATTTTGAAATTTCCGCGACGCAAGTCACTCAACGTCTTGCGGCATCCGGAGAAAACATTCCTGCCGGTAAAGTCGACGAAGGAAAGAAAGAAACCGTTTTTCGCACCTTGGGTGAATTCAAAAGCCTTCAAGAGATCGGCGACACGATCGTCAATTTCTTAGGAAACGATCGCTCCACGCGGCTTTCCGAAATCGCCAAGATCACCGACACGCTCGAGGACGATAAATCACGCACTTACGCCAACGGAAAAAAGGCGCTCTTCCTGAATTGCTATCGTCAATCGGGCTCTAATACGATTGCTGTCGTCGATGGCATCAAAAAGACGATTGCGGACCTGAACACCAAAATCCTGCCGACTCAGGCAGGAAAACCTCAAATCTCAATCGTTCGCGATATGAGCAAGCCGATCGCCGATAACGTCGATGACGTGAAGGAAACGATCTATTTTGGCGTCACTCTCGCCGTGATCGTCGTCTTTTTCTTTCTCGGAAACGTTCGCTCGACGATCATCACAGGTCTTGCGCTACCGAACTCCCTCATTGGATCGTTCATTTTGATGGCGGCATTCGGATTCACGGTCAATCTGATGACCCTCTTGGCGCTTAGCCTTGCCGTGGGACTTTTGATCGACGATGCGATCGTGGTTCGCGAGAACATCCATCGCCATGTCGAGATGGGAAAACCCCCGCTCAAAGCGGCAAGCGAAGGAACCGCGGAAGTGCGTCTCGCAGTCATCGCGACGACACTCACCGTGATTGCGGTCTTCGGACCCGTCGCTTTCTTAAAGGGCGTCGTGGGACAATTCTTCCGTCAATTTGGTTTGACGATCTGCTTTGCAATGGCGATCAGCTTGTTTGACGCCTTAACCATTGCTCCGATGCTTTCGGCCTACTTTGCCGGTAGACACTCCGAAGCAAAAAACACATCGGTCTACGCTCGGACGATCGGTCGCGCTGTCAAAGGGTTTGACCGATTTCAGAGCTGGCTTGAGGATCGGTACCAATCGATTCTGGTTTACACGATTAAAAAGCCTGGCGTTGTCTTGGGAATCAGCTTTCTGGTTTTCCTGGGAAGCTGCGCCTCCATCACTCAGGTCACCAAAACCTTCCTTCCCCCGCAAGACAACGGCGAGTTTGTCGTTACCCTGGATCTTCCTCCTGGAACGAACCTAGACGGGATGAATGAAGTCGCGGAAAAAGTGGATCACATTCTTCGTGATCAAAAAGAGAACCCTGAAATCGGCTTCACGGCTCTCACGGTCGGTAACGCGGACGGGGCTCCAAACGTAGCCGAAATCTACGTCAAGCTCGTCCCCTCAAAACTTCGCAAACTGAACACCAGTGCAGTGAAAGAGAATGTCCGTAAGCAGCTTGTGCCTTTTGCGAAAGCTAACCCCGTCGTGAAAGATTACGACGCGTCAGGCGGAAATCAGCGCCCCTTTAACTTGAATATTCTGGGCGATGACCAACAAAAGCTTCAGGAGATCGCGAAAACTGTTTTCGAAAAGCTCAAAAAGCATCCCGCGCTCAAGGACGTCGATACCAGCTTCCGAGAAGGCAAGCCTGAGCTTCAGATCGTCCCCGACAAGCACAAGATGGATCAGCTAGGTTTTTCCATTGCGGCTGTCGGCGCTGAGCTTCGAACTCAGATCGAAGGCGTCACGCCTGCGAAGTTCCGCGAGAACGGACACGAGTACGATATCCGCGTTCGCTTACAGGAAGATCAAAGAAATCTTCGTGAAGGATACAACCAGACCTACGTTCCGAACATCAACGGCAGAATCGTCCGCCTCAGCGACGTCTCCAAAGCCGTTGAGACTACAGGCCCTGCGAAAATCACTCGCCAGGACCGCGGACGCTACATTCAGATCATGGCCGATATCGCCCCCGGCGGCGGTTTAGGCGACGTGATGAATGACATCAAAAAAATGTTCGAGACGGACGTCAAGCTTCCTCCGGGATTCCGCTACGCGTTCGTGGGCCAAGCGGAGAACTTCGCCGAGCTCGTCGATAGCATGGTCGTCGCGCTTTCGCTCGGCGTTCTGTTTATCTATCTCGTCTTGGCAAGTCTTTACGAATCGTTCGTCACGCCGCTGACCATCATGCTCGCGCTCCCGCTCGCCATGTGCGGATCGTTCGTCGCGTTGATGATTACACATCAGTCATTAAATGTGTTCTCGATCATCGGCGTGATCATGCTTCTGGGCGTCGCGACGAAGAACTCGATTCTCCTTGTCGATTACGCCAATCAAAAAATCCAAGCCGGAATGAGCCGTGCTGACGCATTGATCGAATCCGGCCGTTCTCGCCTAAGACCGATCTTGATGACGACGATGGCTTTGATCGCGGGCACGATTCCTGTGGCGATGGGCCTGAACGAAGCATCACGTCAACGCACATCGATGGGTGTTGCGATCATCGGTGGCTTGATCAGCTCGACGCTCTTGACGCTTGTCGTAGTACCGGCGGCATGCTCTTATATCGATCGCTTTAGAATCTGGAGCAATCGAACGATGAAGAGGATTTTTGCTGCGGATCATGAACATACCCTG
>CAZCBS010000135.1:8509-10429 GCA_964496965.1 uncultured Bacteriovoracaceae bacterium | reverse complement strand
TTTTTTCAGGATCATGTATACGATCTCGTATCCGAGAGAAAAACTCGTTGTCCGATTTCAAGACTCGTTTGTCAAAAAGCGGACCCCCGTGTTTCTTCCAGGACTTCAGGACGGAGTATCCTGGTTCGATGAGTAGGTATCTCGCATTGTAAGAGTCCACGATCGCGCTATCTTCGGAAGAAAAGCATTCTTCCGGCTTTAAAACGCAGCGATGGCCTCCGCAGCGCGGGCAGAGCGGTGGAGCTGGCAGGATTTGCCTCGAGCATTCCTCGCAAAGTGGAAACGCAGATGGAGATGCAGGCTGATCACAGCTTCGGCATGAGAAGAGAAGGTTGAAGAGCATTTCCGCTTCTTGTGCATATGCTGGGCCAGTAAATGAGTGATGCGTGGATGAGCCATAGCGTTCACGTTATCCATAGTGGTAAAATGAGCCGGCAATTCTTTGTCGCTTTTGAACGTTTCATCACTAAGAATTGAGTGCGTGGTCCGAGATTCGGACTTTCCGACCGGAAATTTGCGGCCTCTTAGCTTAAAAACGAGCTGAATGAGCATGGAAGTTGCTGTTGTGGGCTACCAGCCAAACCCGGCAGCGTAGAAGGAACTACCTCCTTTCCTGAGAAGAAAGGAGGTGATCCTATGAGAAATAAAAGCGGTAACCACCGTAATTATTACTCTGATCGGATCAGGCTGGAAAAACTTAAACAGAAAACTTGGTATCTTATTGTCTTAGCCAAGTTTCTGGTTTTTCTGGCCGAATTAGTCTCTCGCTACATGTGACAATCGTGAGGTAGGTGCTTTGGGTGCAGCGCAACCGGAGCCTCTCAACGATGAGAGGCTGCTGGGTTTGGTGACTCTATTGACTTTAAGTCGCAAGAATCTGCGCAAGCTGGAGAAGATCCGGCGACATCTTCTTCTTCTTGCCGATGACATTCTTGAATGGAACTCGGACCACTTTTCCGTCGCGGACTCCTACCATGGCATTGGATTGGCCGGCCATCAAATAGCCCGCGGCGGATGCGCCAAGCGCTGAGGCGAGGAGGCGATCATGCGCGGTCGGGGCTCCTCCTCGCTGAGTGTGACCAAGAATGGCCATTCTGGCGCGATACCCGCGACGCTCGAGATCGTGCGCGAGAGAGGCGGTGGAGTCGCCTTTCATTCCTTCGGTGACGACGATAATGCTGCTGGTTTTTCCACGTCTCATCCCGCGATCGATCGTATTACAAATCGAGTGAATCGTTTCTTTCTTCTCGGGAACGATAATCGTCTCTGCGCCGCCGCCAATCCCGGTTTCCACCGCGATGTATCCGGAGGCTCGGCCCATGACTTCGACCAGGAAAATTCGATCATGCGAGCTGGCCGTGTCGCGGATTCGGTCAATGGCGTCTACGGCGGTGTTGACAGCCGTATCGAATCCGATCGTATCGTCGGTACCTGCAATATCGTTATCGATCGTGCCGGGAATGCCGATCGTCGGGAAGCCTGTTTCCTTTTCAAGAAGATGCGCGCCCGCGAACGAGCCATCGCCGCCAATCACCACAAGGCCGTCGATGCCTTTGCGTTGGAGAATGTTTGCGGCTTCGCGGCGCACGGATTTCTTGTGAAAGGCTGGACAGCGATCAGTTTTCAAAATCGTTCCGCCGCGCTGAATGATGTTGGCAACGGATGAAGCATCCAGGCGATGAATCTGCCCTTCGAGGAGCCCGCTATAGCCTTTCATCACGCCGTAAACCTGCGCGCCGTTTGCGATCGCGTAGCGGACCACGGCTCGAAGCGCGGCATTCATCCCTGGCGCATCGCCGCCACTGGTGAGTACCCCGATGGATCTCAATTTCACTTGGGCTGGAAACGCAGGAACTTGAAGCATGAATGATGTCCTCGCTACTTAAGTTGACTTGGAAGCAAGCTTTTGCCCGTAACTTC
>CAZCBS010000135.1:0-8499 GCA_964496965.1 uncultured Bacteriovoracaceae bacterium | reverse complement strand
TGCAGCGCGCGAGACGCGCCAGGTATTCCTCTCTCGGAAATGGCGAGGGGCGCTTACCAACCGGCATGGAGAATCTCCCTGGAACGTCGTCGTCCGACTGGTGGAAATGGGAAGGGCGAGTGGCGAGGATCTTCAGATCGGGACCATACGCGCCGGCCTTGCGGCGCCGACCAAGCCGGCTGCGATCATACCGTCAATGGCCGTGCCGGGCGCCAACTAAATCGCGGGAACCGGATGTAGGGTATGCTCCGTAGGAATACGAGACTCATGATAGCGCATTCCTTAGGCATTACCGTGGTCCGCGGTCAGAAGCGTGTGATAGCCGGCGCGCTCGGCGGCACCAACGACTTGCGCCATGCACTGATCGAGCGCTTCCATTGCTCGAACCGTAGCTTCGTAATTTCCGGTGTGCCCGACCATGTCGGCGTTCGCGAAGTTCATCAAGACGAAATCATACTTGCCGCTTTGAATTCGCTCAGCTGCGATCTTCGCGACTTGAAAGGCACTCATCTCAGGCTTTAGATCATAAGTTGGAACATCGCGAGGGGAGGCGACGAGCTCTCGCTCTTCGTTTTTAAAGGGCTGCTCTCGGCCACCGTTGAAGAAGAACGTGACGTGAGCGTATTTTTCAGTCTCCGCTGTGCGGAATTGATAGAGCCCGCGCTCCTCGATCCATTCGCCGAAAATGTGATTGAGGTTCTGCGGAAGATAAGCGACAGCGACGTTTTTGAAGTTTTTGTCGTAAGTGGTCATTCCCGCGTAAGCGCTCGGCTTGAATCCACGGCCTCGATCAAACTCCTTGAAATCAGGATTCGTGATCGCAGTCGAGATTTCTCGCGCGCGATCGGATCTGAAATTAAAGAAGATCACGCTATCGCCATCCTTCATGGCGGCGTCTTGGCTCAACAGCACAGGATCGACGAACTCGTCGGTCTTTCCATTTTCGTGAGCTTTTTGAACGGCGACGAGTGCGGGATGTTCATGAGAGGTCGCAGGCATCGTGAAAACGTCGGCCTGGCCGGTCATGGTTTTGTAAGCGCGCTCGATTCGTTCCCAGCGTTTGTCTCGATCCATCGCCCAGTAGCGTCCCATGACGGAAGCGATCTCGACTTGTGTTCCGGTTTTTCCGGATTGAGAGAAGAGGGGATGTCTCAAAAGCTGTTGGATATAACCACCGTTTGTTCCCTTCAGCGAGGAGTCGGGTGGAGTATCGCGTCCGTCCAAGAAGCAGTGGACGCTGACATGAGGAACGCCGAGTTTTGAGCAAAGATCCAAAAGCGCGAAAAGATGTTCCATCGTGCTATGGACGCCGCCATCCGAGAGCAAGCCCATGAGATGAACGCGACCGGTTTTTTTTGCGCCGGCCTCGATCGTTCGGCAAAGAACAGGGTTTTCAAAAAAGTCTTTATCGTAAATCGATTTCGAGATTCGAGTCAGGTCTTGATAGATGATGCGGCCCGCGCCCATCGTCATATGGCCGACTTCGGAGTTTCCCATCACGCCAGGCGGAAGGCCCACGGCCTCTCCGTGCGTGATCAGCTGCGAGTGAGGGTATTTTTGAATCAATTCGCGATAAAAAGGCATCTTCGCGTTATTGATCGCGTTAAAGGGCGAGTCTTTTCCGATACCAAAGCCATCCAAAACAATGAGAACCGTTTTATTCGAAGAGGCCATAGTGAGCTTTGCTTTCCCCTCTCTCACTCTCCTATGAAGTAGGGCAAAGTCGCAAGGGCTAAGAGCCTTCGTTATGATACGGATGGCCGCGAACGACGCCCCATGCTCTGTAGACTTGCTCTAAGAGGACGACACGGGCAAGCTCATGCGGAAGCGTTTGCGCTCCCAGGCTCAGAATTCCCCGAGCTTTTGCGCGAACGGCAGGCGAAAATCCGAGGCTGCTTCCTACGCAGAGTGCTACCTCGGGAATGCTTTCGTTCTCCCATTGACGCACTCGTTGCGCCCATTCTTGAGTGGAAAGAGATTTCCCGCCTTCATCGAGAATGAAAAAGATTCCGCGAGGAGAAAGCTCATCGGAAAGTTTTTCGAGAAGGATCTGGCCTTCTTTTTCTTGGATCTGTTTGCGAGTCGCCGGTGATTTATCGGGAACCGGAATGGGCTTGAGCTCGGTTTCGCGAACGGTCAGCCAGCCATTGGCAAGCTGCAAATAGTAGTCAGCCGCTTGCCGGAGTCCTGGCGTTTTCAGTTTGCCGAAGCAGATGATGCTGAGGCGCACGAGAAAGAGTTAGTTGAGACGGCTTGCCGCAGGCCCGTAAAATTCGGACGGAATCTTGACTCGCGGTGCGTCGGCCCAAAGAGTTTCAAGATCGTAATACTCGCGCAATGCATCGAGGAAAACATGAACGACAACATCGCCCATATCCATCAAAACCCAACGGCCTTCGCCGTAACCTTCAGCGGAGAGGACATCGTAGTCGGCTAAGCTCATGGCGCTTTCGACTGAATCAGCGATCGATTGGACTTGGCGGTCCGACATCCCGCTGCAGATCACGAAATAATCTGTAAAGCCCGAAAGATCGGTCATATCGAGAATTTTCACATTCTCGGCTTTCTTGTCGATCGCCGCGCGTGCGCAAGCAAGTGCCTTTTCTTTAGAACGGTCGACCGCGATCGACGAGCTGGTTTCGGTAGTTTTTTGTTCAGTCATAATTTTTAAGTTCGCTCCTGATACCATAAAGTCTGTTTTGCTTCAAATAGGCCAAAACTTCGGCCGAAAGCGAGTCCTGAGGCGCCTCGCCGGTCCGGGCGATCTGCTCACGGATCTGAGTCGACGAAAGCTCGGGGGCTTCGGTGGGAACTAAATTCAAATAGCTGTTCGTGCCCTTGATCCACCACACGCCTTGGTTCGCTCCCTGGTGGGAGGTTTTTTGGACAAGGCCGCTGACTTCCCACTCATTGAGTACGCGCTGGGAGCGCTCCATTCCCTGGGGCTTTCGAGCCAGCACGATCCAATGAGAAAGCCCGAGTAAATCGGGAAATCGATGCCAGGTATGAAGCTGCTCGAGCTGATCCGTGCCGATCACGAAGGCGGTCTGAGACGATTCGCGGCGAATTTCCTGAAGCGTATCAAATGTATAAGTCGGAAGGTTCGGGCGCAGCTTGGTTCGATCCGCTTCGCGAAGGTCGAGTCGGACTGCGTTCGAGTCTCCGACCGGATGGGCATGAAGAAGTCCGACTCTAGCCAGCTCCACACGATGCTCGAATTCAGCTGTTGCGGGCTTATGCGGAGGCGTAGGGGAGGGAATAATCCAGACTTGGCGAACCCCAGGGGTCTGAAATAGACCTCGGATCGCCTCGGTGTGACCCAAGTGCGGCGGATCGAAACGACCACCGAAAAGCGCGATCATTTCGGTCCAACGTGGAGGGTTTGCCCTATGCACGCTAGCTCCGGATGTTTTGGTCATCAGGAAGCATCGTCTGCTTTGTGCCCTGATTGATTTGCTCGCGATAGCCTTTGAGCTCGGCGTAAACCGCGAAAACAAGCTCTTGAATGCCCGTGCCGCTCACCGCTGATACCACGAAAGGCTCGTTTGGAATCGGATGCGTGCCGCGAATCGAAGCGATGCGTTTTCTCAGCTCCGTACGCGCTCGCTCGACGAGCTCGGCATCAGCCTGCAGCAAGTCGACCTTATTGATCACGACGATCTCAGGCTTGTGCAAGAGTTTTTCGTTGAAATGCCCCAGTTCGTTGCGAATGGCCTGGTAGCGGTGGATCATGATTTCGATCGCTTCTTGAAAGCTGTCTTCCATGTCCGGGCGAGTCGCATCTTCAAGAAGCTGCGTGCCGTCGAGCAAATGAACGAAAATCGCGGTCCGTTCGATATGCTTCAAGAATTTATGCCCGAGTCCCAAACCGCGATGCGCGCCTTCGACAAGTCCTGGAATATCTGCAACAACGAAAGTTGAAAAATCAGGAAGCGAAACGACGCCCAGGTTGGGCGTCAGAGTGGTGAACGCATAATCCGCGATTTTTGGGCGTGCGGCGCTGATGCGGGAAATGAGCGTGGACTTGCCCGCGTTTGGAAATCCGATGATTCCCACGTCCGCCAGGAGCTTGAGCTCAAGCGTGATCTCGCGGGCTTCGCCTTCTTCACCTGGCTGAGCAAAGCGTGGAGCCTGATGGGTCGAGGTCGTGAAGTGCGCGTTGCCTTTTCCGCCGCGACCGCCTTTGCAGGCGATCCATTCTTGACCGTCATTTTCAAAGTCGATCAACACTTCGCCGGTGTTCGTGTCTTTGACGATCGTTCCGACTGGAACTTTGAGAGTAATATCTTCTCCGTCACGGCCTGCTTTGTTGGTCCCCGAGCCGTGATGGCCGTTTTCGGCCTGATACGAGCGTTTATAACGAAAATCTTGCAGGCTTCCGAGCTGGTTTGAGGCGATGAAGATCACGCTTCCGCCTTCGCCTCCATCTCCGCCGTCTGGGCCGCCGCGTGGAATAAAGGTTTCGCGCCGGAAACTGACGCTCCCTGGACCGCCGTGGCCGCCAGTAATCTTGATTTTTGCTTCGTCGATAAATCTCATGAAATTCTCGTGTGTATGACCAGGGCAGGCAGAGCCGGCCCGAGAGCTGAAAGTGGTGTATCTGAAATGTTGACGCAACGCAATAAAAAGAGCAGAGGCGTTCAGCGCAAGATCAGTAAATGTCAGAGTAACAGATTAGATAAAGGCCTTTAGGTTCACTGTTTTGGCTGTGATAAGCGAAATAAGCATTCGAATTCTTACCGTTCAACACCGCTAGCCGAGCTGTTGCAGCGAGGTTCTGGCTCGACAAGTCTTGGGGCAAGAGCAGCTGGAATCGGCGCTGATTTTCAATATAGCTGATAAAGGAACCGCTTTTCAAAGTAACGACTTTTCCACGAATCGCACCCGCAACATTCAGGGCTGCCCAGTTTTCATTCCAAAAAAACTGAAGATTCCCGACTGTGTTTCCGGGGAGAATCTCAGCCGCCATGAAAGAAGAGTCTTTTTCTCGAGCCTCTGCTTTCCAGCATTGGATCTGACCAGCGTGAGCGTTCTGGCCAATCACAACGGCGAAAAATGCGAATATTCTAAGTCTTTTTCCCCTGTTCCCCAATCGCACGAAACTGTCTTAGTGCAACGTATTGTACGGTGCAAGGGCTAAGTTTCTTTGTGAAAGCTTCGGTGCGAAAAGTAAAAACCCCACTCAGCGAACTGAGTAGGGTTTTCAAATGTCAGTCGAATACGCGTGATGTCGGCGAATTAAGCAGCCGGATAAACCGAAACTGCCTTACGCTTGCGGTCGTGACGTTCGAAAGTCACAACGCCTGGGATCAGAGCGTAAAGGGTGAAATCACGACCGAGGCCGACGTTGCGACCTGGGTGAAACTGGGTGCCGGTTTGGCGGACCAGGATTTCGCCTGCGCCGACCACTTGGCCACCGTAACGCTTCACGCCGCGCATCTTTGGATTGCTGTCGCGACCGTTTTTAGAACTACCACCCGCTTTTTTATGTGCCATTGTGTAAACCTCTTAGCTACCAGCCAGGCACTTAAAAATGCCATGGTCCGGACGATTCATACTCAAATCTTTAACATTCCCATTCGTGCTCATGCACGGTCGGGTTATTTCGCCTTTTTCGCAGTCGAGGCTTTCTTAGCGCCGGTTGCTTTAGCGGATTTTGCTGGAGCGGCTGCTTCAGCCTTTGCTCCGCCTGCTGCGCGCTGAGCGGCCATGCGCTTGCGAGAGCCAAGGGTCTTAGGCGTGAATGCTTCACCCTTTGCCTTCAAGTGCGATTGGAATTTTGCCAGTTTAGCTTTCTTAGAAGCTTCGTCAAGAGCTGCCTTTTCGCCGGCACCGTTGTCCACGCTGGTCACGAGGAGCTGCGTGTAAAATTGACGATGACCTTGCGTACGGCGATATTGCTTACGGCGCTTCATCTTGATGATGAGAATTTTTTCGCCGCGGCCTTGGCCGACGATTTCAGCTTGAACGGAAGCGCCGCTGAGAAGGGGCTTTCCAAGCCAAACTTGTGAGCTGTCGCCGGTTGGCTTGCTCACGAAAAGAACGCGATCGAGCTTCAAAGACGATCCAACGTCGCCTTCGAGCTTCTCAACCTGGACGATGTCGCCCGGCGAGACGCGATATTGTTTACCACCTGTTTCCATCACTGCGTAGATTGACATAGACGCAGCAAAATGCCCCAAGAGACCATAGCTGTCAAGGATCTTTAGCTGCTTATTAGCTATTTGAGCGAGTCATTTTTCGGGTTCTTTTCGCGATCAGTTTTTGGGCCTCGAAAATCCGCTTCAGCAGGCGACTTTCTGAGATATTTGTGACCTTTCCATCCTTAAAAACCAGCTTTCCGTCGACCATGGTCCAGCGGACTTCCGAGGGGGAGGTCGAGTAGACGATCGAGGAGGCAATGGCCTCAGGGTTCATTTCCTGGCCGGCTGGAACGGTGTTTCGGACGGTATTTAGATTCAGGGCCACTAAGTCGGCCTTTTTCCCGACTTCAATCGACCCAATGTCCTCTTGCCAACCCAGAGCTTGGGCTCCTCGCAGAGTGGCCATATCGAGGACTTCCTGGGCGCGCATCGCTTTAGGGCCTGCTCCCGGCTTGTGAATCAAGGCCGCAAGCAGCATCTCCTGGAAAATATTCAAGTTATTGTTGCACGGGGCTCCATCGGCTCCCAGGGCCACATTGATTCCACGTTTTAAAAGCTCAGGGACACGCGCAAATCCTGAGGCCAGCTTCATATTGGAGCTTGGGCAGTGAACAATGTGGGTTCCGGTGTTCTCGAGGATTTTCTTTTCATTGGGCTTAAGCCAAATGCAGTGAGCAAGAACGAGGCGATTCGATGTCATTCCGAGCTGATGCAGGTACTCGACGTTCTCGCACTGCACGAGCTTTTTGACCATTTCGATTTCTTTGAGGTTTTCGCTCGCATGGGTGTGAATCACGGCCTGTTGTTCGTGCGAGAGGCGCGCAACTTCGGTCAGAAGGTTCTCCGTGCAGGAGATCACGAAACGGGGGGCGTAGGACACGCGAATTCGGTCGTTTTCGCGGCCATTCCATTGATCAAAGAGCATTCGCGCTTCGGCGATCGCGTCTCTCGTTGGCTCGCGAAGCCCTTCGGGCGTGGTTTTCGGATGGTCCATCAGGCATTTACCGACGCTGGCGCGGATTCCGCTTTCGCGGACGGCTTCAAAAATGCTCTCGGTGTGACGAACGGTTCCCATGTCCAAAATGCAAGTCGTTCCCGATGAGAGAAGCTCGTGAATTCCCATCAAAGCGCTGGTGTAGAGCGTTTCTTCGGTATGGGCGGCCTCGTAAATCCAGATGCGTTTTGCGAGCCAATCCAAAAGCTCCATGTCGTCGGCTTGGTTGCGAAAAAGCGTCTGGCAAAGATGAATATGGGCCTGAACAAAGCCAGGGAGAATCGTCAGTCCTTGAGCGTCGATGACGGTGACGCCTTTGTGTTTCTTGGGCGACTTGGTCGTGATGGCGGCGATTCGGCCGTCGACGATTTGCAAATTGGCGCGAAGGGCTCGGCGCTTTTTATCTTGGGTGAAGAGAATGCCGTTGGTGATCCAAGTTTCGGGCTGAGAGGACATAGAAGATTAGGGTTACTCTAAGGTGGGGTTTTGCTCAAGTGCGACTACGAACGCAAAAACGTTTCTAAGTTTTCGGTCGTCATATCGGTTGTCAGAAAGGAAGGCAGGATAGTGAGTGATGTGCTGGAAATGACTTCGTGATGATCATTGGCCCAGAAGAATTGGCTTTGGGGTCCATTTCTCCTTGGTAGGCGGACTGTCTCCAGAGGTGAGAAGCGACCGCCCATTCGCGCCATTTTCCCAGTTTTTCTGGGGATTGTTTGCAGAACTCCTCAAGAGTCCAAATAGCGTAGGCCACCATGCTGATCTTTTTTCGTAGAACTTGAGGTACCAAATTGGCACCTCAAGTTTTCCTGCTCATTCGCCGTCAATTGAAACATGAAATCTTCAGGGTGAGTTATTTGCTTCGGAGGTTGGAAAAGTAGAGTTTCGTGACAGGCGGATGTGGGTTTTATCGTGTTTATTTTGTGTGTAAGTATTTAAAATTACAGAGATAAATAACATATAATCACCATTGCCATAGCGGTTATATAATAATATAATCATTAGTGAGGTGATCATTATGAAAAAACGCCTATCGGCAATTGGATCCAGCTTGGGGCTAATCATCGATAAACCCATTGCGGAACTCTATCAGCTGGACCGAAACACTGTCGTTGAAGTCACGCCCAAGGAAGACGGGCTCAATATCCGTTTTCTGAGAGAGAAAGCCCCACGGGCTTCTGATGACGAAGTGATAAAAGCCGCGGGTGATATCAACAAGCGTTATGGCAAAATGATGAAGAACTTGGCGAAATGAGTTTTCAGCCTAAGTTTATCACCTACGATCAAGTCCTCGTTTTGCACAGGTTGCAAATCGAGCAATTCGGCGGCTCTCATGGGGTCAAGGATGAAGGGCTTCTGCTT
>CAZCBS010000134.1:0-10506 GCA_964496965.1 uncultured Bacteriovoracaceae bacterium | reverse complement strand
GTCGAAACTTCTCGGTCGCCTGAATCGCACGGATGATTTCGGAGCGGGAAACTTTAGGCTCATTTTCTTGAGCAAATAGATTGATCGCAAATGGGCGTTGAGTACGGGACCTAACTTTTTCAACGAACTCTTGGATTGTCGGCCCATTGGAATAAGCGGCTCCAATCGATCCAAGGGCGCCCGCATTGGAGGCGCTCGCGACCAGCTCCGGAGAGGAGGGGCCGCCAGCCATCGGGGCCACGATGAGCGGGACTTTTATTCCCAGGCGTTTTGTCAGAGCATTTTCATAGGTCGCCATCAGTTCGGTCTCTCTGAGGTTATTCGGATTCAAAAACCGGTTTGGCCATTTCAATGACGTAATTTTTGACATCACGAGGCCAGCTTTGAACGTGGAGCTGGAAGCCGATTCTATCCATTTTATATAAAGCGCGAAGGGCTTCTTCAAAACCTTCCATGTCGCCGGCGATCACGGACATCATTCTATAGACGCGCTCTTGAATTTGCTTGGTGCTGATATGGGTAGTCGACTTCTTTTTCGCTTCTTCAATGAGTCTGCGTAGAGTCGCTGAAGCTCCACCGGGCTGAGTGGCTAACCACTCCCAGTGACGGGGAAGGAGTGAGATCTCGCGAGAAACGACGCCAAGCTTCGGTCTTCCCGGACCGGACGACTCAGGGCTTTCCTCTTTGGAGACGTACACCTCAAGACGTTTGAGTACGTCCTTCTCGCTTCCCTGAAAGTTGAAGTCCATCGTCTTTCCAGTGACATCGCTAAAAATCAATATGGAGCTATTTTCGGACTTTCCGAGTCGTTTTTTGATTTTAAGCACGACCTCCTGGAAGGTCCCTTGAAAGAGCCGGTGAGTTCCTTCGAATGCGGTGTAAGATCCTTGAAGTTCCATGAAATGGATATTACCCGGGTTAAATGTGAATGTCAATAACACCCGGGTAATATTAAGTCTCTAGTCTTGGATGCACGTGCTAGTGGCGGTGGTGTGCGTTGGAGACTCGCAAGCTTGAGTTGTCAGCTCGCTGCCCGCATCCATCCAGTTCGAAGAAGCCAGGTACGAGCTTCGGACAAAATTTCACCGTACCAGGCTTCAATGAAAGCCTCTGTCCAAGGTGTCGCTCGAAAATCGACTGTTTCTCCTGCGAGAAGTTTCCAATCTTGAAAACGAAAAGCGGAGGAGAATGGATCAAGCGAGACGTCCAGGGTAGGTTGAAAACGAGAATAGTCTCGAGATCTCACTTGAAGCTTTCGAGAGTGCCGAGCTTCATTCGTAAGCACATAAGCAAGAGCTCGCCGAGTCTCCGTAGGTGTTTTGAGAATGTGAAGGTGATAGCGTTCCAAAAGAACGGCGCCTCGTCGAGCCATTAAATGATTCATGCGCTTGGAGAAGGAAATTCCTAAGCTCTGAAGGGGCTGGCGAAGGCTCTCTTGCTGAGTTTCCAGAATTAAATGCACATGATTGGAAAGAATCGAAAAATGAACAACGCGCAAACCCTTTTGCCGCGCGAGCTGCACCGCTTTTCTCAAGCAACGAAAGACATCTTTGCGCCTCAGGCTCGGAAGCCCTGGAGCGAGCTTTAATGTGACATGCACTGGATGCTTCGAGTCGAGAACCGGACGTTTCCGATGAGCTCGCAGTCCAGAACGATTCGGCCTGCCCGCACCAGCGCGCTTTCCACCATGAGTGGAGCGAAAAGGAAGGGCAAGTTGAGTACTGCGCTTTTGCATGCACGCGGGCTTGTACATTCTGTCATTTCGTCCGTCGATACTTGATTTGGCAGATGTTAAAAATACTTACTTACTTCCGCGCTTCAACCATCGTCTTCAGTTCGCCTAATCCCTGTGTGAAGACATCGCCGACCACTTTTTCCATGTTCATGAACACGCACATCAGTTTGCTCATGAAACTGTTTTTGCCTTCGACTTTCCAAACGACCGTGGTTTGATTTCCGTTTGGCTTTAAGAGGTACATCGCAGTTTGAGTCATCTCGAAAGGCTTTTGATATTCAAGCTTCACGGTGACTCTTTCATTTGGAATGCTTTCGATAACCGTCGCGGTTCCAGTGCCGAGTTGTTTGCCATCGCTCCAAATGGTTTTTGCTCCGACTCCGACCTCAGGGCCGGAGGTTGTGATTTTGGCTTGCGGGTCCATTCTGAGCCATGGGTTCCAGCTGTTTGCCAGAGAGCGCGTGTTCACGTAGGGGAAGAGTTTTTCGACCGGGGCATTGATCGTTACTTCGCGCGCGATTTCTGAGTGCGAAGGCTTGGATGCTACGTAAATCAAAAAGGCCGCAACGAGACAGGCTAGAACGATAGAAATTTTCATGATCATAACTTTCTCCAGCATTTAGTATTCCCAGAATTCGGTATTCAATGATTGAGCTCTAATGCTCTTTTTTGGTTTGAGGACGGGAAAATAAAAATTCGACGTAGCGATAAAGATGATCAATGCTTTCCACGGCGATGTTTGAGTCGTTCTTGGCTTTGGCTAAAATAAATGCGCCTTGAATGACTGCTTGCGTATGCAAAGCTAGGCTCTCCGTGGACCATTTTGCTTTCGGGGCATAGAGCTTTTTCGCTTCTTCGATGAAACTCGTGAGAGTGAGTGCGTGGCCAAAGATGCTTTTTTGACACGCGTCTCGAATGGCGGGATTCGAATCATACGCTTCTTGCACCATCGTTCCGACGAGACAGGTAAACTCCGGCACCTGTCCGCGGACGAGCTGCTTTCTAAACTCGATGTAACCTAGCAGTCGATCGAGAGGGTCTTTGATTTTCTGGTAGGGGGCATTTTCGAAAAGATTTCCCGTGATGTCTGACCAGTGCTGCGCGGCTGCGACGGCTAAGTCTTCTTTGCTTTTAAAGTGGTGAAAGAAAGCGCCCTTGGTGACATGGGCTTCGTCGCACAGGTTATCCACTGTTGTCGCTGTGTAACCGCGCTCGCGAATGACCTTTAAGGCTGCGGTGAGGATTTTGTCTTTGGCGGTCATTTTTGCGGCTTGCGGTCCCATATTTTTAACATACCAACTGGTTGGTATGTTGTCAAGGAAGTCAAATTCTTCGGCGTAATGGTTGCAAAACAGCTTGCCCACTATGGCTTCTGCTCCCTCTTCAATGTCAAGCCTGGTTGAAACAATCCGTCGGCGCGGTACTCAGAACGATCGCGTTCTTTCCTGTCTGAGTCGATTTGATCGCGCTGCGTTCGTGCCGTCGCGCGAGCGAGCTCATGCTTATCAAGATGCCCCAGTGCCGATTCCGGAAGGACAGGTGACCACTCAGCCTTCACTGATTGCGCAAATGGTCGAGGCGCTCGAGCTGAGCAGTCACGATAAAGTGCTCGAAATCGGGACCGGATATGGATTTCAAACGGCTCTGCTATCGTGTCTCTGTAAAGAGGTCTATTCGATTGAGCGATTCAAGAAGCTTTCCGAGAAGGCCTGGCAGAACCTGGTGGCTGCGGGAGTTCAAAACGCTGTTTTACGTGTGGGAGACGGAACGAGGGGGCTCTCTGAGTTCGCGCCTTTTGACGCGATCATCTGTTCGGCGGCATCGCTACGAGTTCCTCAGGCTTTGATTGATCAGTTATTAGAGAACGGGAGATTGGTCATCCCGATTGGGCCGGGGGGCGATGAGACTGTTCAGCTTTTTAGAAAAGGGCAGGGCGAGCTCTGGAAAACGAAAGATCTGACGCCAGCGTCGTTTGTTCCGTTGGTTGAAGAGCTCGCCGCTCCTTTCCGCAAAGCGGGTTGATTTCGTTATGCCAACATGCTTCTGAGCATCCAGGCGGTTTTTTCATGAATTTGCATTCGCTGCGTGAGCAAGTCGGCGCTGGGTTCATCGTGAGCAGCGTCAACAATTGGAAAGATCGCACGTGCGGTACGAATGATCGCTTCCTGACCTTCGACTAGGGTCTCGATCATTTTCTCGGCGTTTGGAACTCCGCGCGTTTCTTTGATTGAGGAAAGCTCGGCGAATTCGCCATAAGTTCCGGGAGCAGGAAGGCCTAATGCGCGAATCCGCTCGGCGATCAGGTCGACTGCGCCTGCAAGCTCGGTATATTGCTGCTCAAACATGAGATGAAGCGTTTGAAACATTGGGCCAGTCACGTTCCAATGAAAATTGTGGGTCTGAAGATAAAGCGTATAGGTGTCGGCAAGCAGGCGAGAGAGGCCGTTTGCGATTGCCTTGCGGTCTTTTTCTTCAATTCCGATATTGATAGTTTTCATATGCGATCTCCTTACATCCCCATCATCGGCGAAAATGGAATGTTTGTATATTCGATTGATTCTATAAAACGATAGATTTTAGCTATTAACGCGCTCCAGAAGATACTCTTCTAGCTTATCGAACGATCCTGTCCATCCCTGTGTCATTCCGCCGCGTGCAGCGATGAAGGTTTCGAGCTCCTCGCGCGTCGTGCTGCCATAGGGTTCCCAAGTCACGGTGACGCGAGTCTGATCGGGGCCTTCCTCCGTGAGCGTCACCGTGGTGAGCATGGTTTCAGGCCAAGTCGGAGCTTTGGGGTGGCGCGAGATTTTTTCGTTTTCATCGCAAAACTGCTGCGTATAGACAATGCGATCAGGGCGAGTGATCTCCAGGTACTTTGCTCGACCGTACATCGTCATCGTTTTGCCATCCGTCATTGAATAAAAAGTCTCTCCGCCGGTCTTGATGTCAGCTCGAAAGAACTTCATCGTAAAGCCAGTCGGCGCAAGCCATTGCGAAAAATGCTTGGGGTTAGTCCACATTTCAAAGACGAGCTCGCGTGGCGCATCGAAGGATCGGTTGATGACGAACTGTTCTTTTCCGGAAGAGTCTTTTTCCAGGTATTCGGCCAGACGATCCCAGGTCGCGTTTCCACCCGCTTTTTTGATGAATTTTCGCGTCTCTTCGGCGGCTTCAGGAGTGGCCAAAGCCATGCTCATCTCCATCTTTGTTTTGCCTTTGAGATCCGTGAAGATCACGGTGACTCGAAATAGGGGAGGGCGATCGTCGCTCGCTCCATGGTCGTACACAAGGCGAGAATACTTTTCGACCTCGTGATAAAATGTTTTATTTGGATAGTCGACTCCGTCGGGGCCATGCATCGTGTAGTTCCAGTGGCCACCCGCTCTTAAATCCTTGCTATGCGTGGTCAGGGTAAAGCCGCGAGGTCCCCACCATTGTGCCACTTGTTTGGGATCCGTCCATGCATCCCAGACCGCCTTCACCGGCGCATCATAGGTTCGAGTGATCCTGATTTCGTTCGACTTATTTTTTTGAGCCATGCTTTTTTCCATTCGCTTTCTTTTTTAATGTGACGGTTTGGAGATACACTTCCAAGCGATCAAAGCTTTCTTCCCAAAAGACGCGGTACTGCTCCATCCAGCTTGAGGCGTCTTTTAAGGGAGCTCCGTTGAGCTTGCAGGGGCGCCATTGAGCCTCCCTCGTCTTGGTGATGAGACCTGCTTTTTCCAGAACTTTTAAATGCTTGGTTACGGCAGGAAGACTCATGTCCTTCAGAAAAGGCGCCGCAAGATCCGAGACACTGGCTTCGCCCTTGGAGAGGCGAGCGAGCATGGCCCTCCTAGTGGGGTCGGCGAGTGCTGCAAAGGTTTGGCTGAGGTTGTCTCTCATAATTTAATCTTATGGTTAATTAACCAATAAGTTAAATATAAGTGAAAAATATCGGGTTGTCAATCGATCATCCGAAATGGGTTAAGTGTGCTCGTTCATGAGCTTTTCGATTCGCCGGTCTGGGATGAACCAGATTGCCGCGACTAAAATGTAAATCATGTGAGAGATCCAGGGTTCGAACAACGCTACGATAATCGCGATCACATAGAGTAGCGGCGATAAACGACCTTTCCAGTCATTGCTGATGGCAAGTGCGAGTTTTGATTGCGGGCCCTCTCCGGTAATAATCGCCATTTGCAGGAGCCAGTAGGCGATCGCGCACATGAGAAGCACGCCTCCGTAAAACGCCGTGGGAATGGAAGCAAAGTGATTTTCGCCCATCCAGCCCGTCATGAAAGGGATGAGCGAAAGCCAGAAAAGAAGATGAAGATTGGCCCACATCGCTTTCCCATCGATGCGACTGGCGATGTGAAGCATGTGGTGATGGTTGTTCCAGTAAATCCCAACATAGACAAAGCTTAGCATGTAGGTCAGAAAAACTGGCAGCACGGGGCGTAAAGCCGCGATGTCCGTGCCATGTGGGACCTTGAGTTCAAGAACCAGGATCGTGATGAGAATCGCGATCACTCCGTCGCTGAAAGCTTCAAGTCTGGATTTGGTCATACTTACGGCAATACCATGAACGACGTTGGTAAAAAATCGCGACATCGATTATATCGTCAGTCATGAGCACACTGACTGAACTGAAAATGACGGATACTCAAATTGGAACCGGCCGCGAAGCGGTTAAGGGCGCGAAGGTTACCGTGAACTACGAGGGCTTTCTCGAGAATGGAAACAAGTTCGACTCTTCGATCGATCGCGGACGTCCTTTTTCTTTCGTGCTAGGTGCTGGAAAAGTGATCAAAGGCTGGGATCAGGGAGTGATGGGAATGAAAGAGGGCGGAAAGCGCACTTTGCATATTCCGGCCGAGCTTGCATACGGCCCCCGCGCAGTCGGAAGCATTCCGCCTCATTCCAACCTGATTTTTCACATCGAGCTGATCGAATCCTTGCCGCGCGAGTAAACGCGGGCCTATCTGCGCTTCTTTTGGACCGGAAACTTCTTTTGGATTGGGAGATCGAAGAAGTCGACGACGCCGGTGTCGATGTCATATTCGGCGCCGACGATCATCAGTTCTCGATCGCGAACCATTTCCTCGAGAAAACGGCTGCCATGGCGAAGGTGATCCGCGGAGGCAAGTACGTTCGCGCGAACCGCGTCGCGGAGGATCTCTTCGCGTTTGAGCGAGCCCTTTTTCCGCGAGACCAAGCGGTGGATATGAGGCGAGATGCGCTCGACGATATCGTGAATGTTTTCCGACAGAACAGGCTTTTTGGCCGCAACGGCGTCGAAAGTTGCCTGAACAGCGCCGCATTGGGTATGTCCCATGACAACGACTAAGCGCGCTTGAGTCGTTGCTGCCGCGAACTCGACGCTTCCAATCAGCGATGGAGCGACGACGTTTCCAGCAACTCGGATCACGAACAGATCTCCGAGTCCCTGGTCAAAAAGAATTTCGGATGGGGCACGCGAGTCCGAGCACGACAAAATGATCGCAAACGGTCCACGCGACTTGATCATCAAGTTGCGTGAATTCTTATGGACCGCGAGGATTCCGGTGCTGCGGTTTTTAACAAATCGTTTATTTCCTTGAATCAGGCGCAAGAGCGCCTTGGATGCTGGTATCGGTTTTGGTTTTGCCATCATTCCTCTCTCGGGCCGGCTCCGCCTGCCCTGATCATGGGCACCAATCTGCCATGGAACGGCCATTCTTCCAAGATGGAATCGGACGGGCGCTTTAGAGTTATTTACGCGGAGCATGGTGATTGCAATGTCTCAGGTCTTGGAATGCTTTTCTTTGGGAAAGCGATGCTTAGGAGGAATTATGGCATTAAGGACAGTAGGATTTCGACCGAACGACGTTCATATTTCCAACGTACGAATGAGCTGGAGCGCGATTTTCGCGGGGACTTGTCTAACACTAGGCTTTGGAATTTTCTTTCTATTACTGGGAAATGCCATCGGTCTTAGCGTCATCAATACAGTAAGAACGGATATTAGCGGAGCCCTTAAGTTCTTCAGCTGGTTGTATATGGCCGCAACATTCGTCTTTTCGTACGCGCTGGGGGCCTATTTTTGCTCCCATCCGAACGTTGTCGACACGCCGTCATCGGGCATTGTACACGGGCTGACGACTTGGGCCCTGTCGAGCGTCGTTTTTGTGAGCGTGGCGACGATTGCCAGCATCGGCATGAGAATTCTTCTGGCGGGGCTTGCAAGCAACTCCGCGAACTGGCTAGCAGTCTGTATTGTCGGCTTGGGGGCAGTGGCCTCAGTCAGCAGCGGATACATGGCTAAGAGATCCGTTCGAACGGTGACGCCATCCGACGAAGGCATCGCCGAGAAAAAGGTGGCTTGAACTCGTTAGAGATCTGATCGTGTTTCTGATAACTATCGAAGCTAGACTTGAAAGGGGGAGCTTCGATGGGATGGACTGGCTTAGCGGGTTGGCAGGTTTTCGCGGTTGGATCCGCATTCTTTGCCGCGTTGACCGCGATTTTTGGCAAGATGGGTGTTTCGGGCATTCCGTCCAATTTGGCGACGTTGATTCGGACCGTTGTCATCCTTTTTGTTTCGGCCGCCATCGTTTCGCTTCGAGGAGAATGGAAGAGACCGGAAGCTATTTCTAAAGGAGCGATCTTATTTCTTGTTCTATCGGGCGTCGCGACCGGACTGTCGTGGCTCTGCTACTATCGTGCGCTCCAGCTTGGGCCGGCGTCGCGCGTTGCGCCCGTGGATAAACTGAGCGTTCCATTGGTGATCGGCCTGGCCTTTTTGTTTTTGGGCGAGACGGTGAGCCTCAAAGCTTTCCTCGGAGCCGTTTTGATCGTCGCGGGAACAGTGTTAGTCGCATTAGGCTGACGGGCCAGTGCGAGCTGTTTGCATTGTATTTGCACTATTTAAATACGATTGAATCCACTTCGCATTGGCATCAGTCTGATCGCGGTCGTAGGCGTTTTGGCGCTCGCGATTCTCGTGCATAATATTCTTCTCTTGGGCTTTGTCGGAATTCTGTTCGGCGTGCTCTTCAGTTATCCCGTCGGTTTTTTTTCGAGATGGATGCCTCGCGGGGTCGCGACGTTGCTGGTATTGATTTTTTTGTTGGCTGTCGTGTCTGAATTCTCGGCGATCCTCGCGCCTAAGATCTCGGAGCAGTTTCAATCCGCGCTGAAATCTCTTCCAGTCGCGGTCAATCAAGTCGGAACCTGGTTTCATCGATTTCAAAAAACAAGTCCGGTCGGGCGACTTTCACAAGGAGCGCATGTTGTTGAGCACCTTTGCGATCGCGTAACACAAGTGGTGGATGCCGCCGTTCAGGCCGCGGTGCCGGCCGCTAAAGGCGTAGTTGAGCTGATCTCGACGCTGGTGTTTATTCTATTCGTAGCGGTGTTTTTGGCATATCAGCCGGAATCGTATCGAAAGGGGATGAGAAGATTCGTGCCCCCGAAATACGAACAGGTTTTCGATGAGACTTATTCGCGGCTTGGAGTCGGGCTTCGTCACTGGCTAGGCGGGATCTCTATCGCGATGATCATGATGGGCGGATTCTGCGCCGCTGGACTTGCCATTGCGGGAATTAATAATTGGCTACTGCTGGGATCGCTGACGTTTATCGGAACTTTCATTCCTTATCTCGGCGCGATCGCGAGCGCGATTCCAGGGTTATTAGTCGCGCTTTCTCAGTCGCCTCGCCATTTTGCCTACGCTTGCATCGTTTATCTTTGCGTCCATTTGATCGAAGGTTACGTCGTTGAGCCTTTTATCATGAGGCGAGCGGTTGAGCTGAAACCTGTCGTTTTGCTGATGGGACAAGCGATCATGATGACGCTTTTCGGCGTCTTAGGAGCTGTTGTCGCCGCACCTATGATCGTTTGTGTTCAGATCGCGTTGGAGTATCTCTATGTCGAGCGAACGATCGAAAAAGGTTCGGAACAGGGATCTTCCACGCGTAAAGCGGCGTGATCAAGCGCCGCCTTACGCGGCTTTCTCGCCATCGACAAGCACGACGAGTTCTTTCACCAGCTCGTGAACGACCGTGGATTGTCCGGCGAGCTCTTCGCTTGCCGTCGCGGACTCGCGGGAAACAGCGGTGTTCTGTTGAGTCGAATGCTCGAGCTGGCTGATGGCTTTCGTGATCTCCTCAACGCCCCGAGCTTGTTCAGCGCTTGCGGTGGAGATCTCTTGGATCATGCTCGTCACCATTCCGACGCTGGTTGAAATCTCTTTCAATGCTTCTTGGCACTCTTGAGCTGTGCGGACCCCTGTCTCGACTTTTTTGCTTCCGGATTCGATCAGTGCCTCAACTCGGGCTTTGGTGGAATGAGCGATTGCTTCGACTTTCTGGGTACTGCTTGAAAGCATTGCGGAGATCTCATTGGCGGCATTCCCGCTGAGCTGAGCGAGGCTTCCGATTTCTTCAGCTACGACTGAAAAGCCTTTGCCGTGCTCTCCGGCTCGCGCGGCTTCAACGGAAGCGTTGAACGAAAGGAGCCGGGTCTGAAATACGATGTCGTTGATGATCTTGGTTTTGCTTGAGATCTCGCCGATCAAAGCCACGATGCTGGAGAGCTCTTGGTTCGTGGTTTCGATAGCGCTCTTCAAATCTTCGTTGCTTTTGCTGATGTCTTGAACCGCTTGGATCATCTGATCCATCGATTGCTGACCCTTTTCAGCTCTCTCCTTGCTTTCAAAAGATCGAGACTCGCTGCTTTGAGCGTTCGTGGCGTTTTTCGCGACCATCGCATTGACTTCCTCGATGGAAGCGGCGGTCTGCTGAAGA
>CAZCBS010000133.1:0-10562 GCA_964496965.1 uncultured Bacteriovoracaceae bacterium | reverse complement strand
GGCGAGACTTACCATGGGGGTCCAAGAACAAAAATTTGGAAAAAGAAACTCAAGCGGCATTCAAAGCTGGCGGGTAAAGGCCCTCTAAAGGGAATCTTCGGTTCCACGACGGCTAAACTCGTCTCGATCGACTCCAACGGCTGCGAAAACAGCTCCACGATCGATGCTGAATTGACCCACGTCATCGACGGAAACTTCGTTAAGGTGATTTCTTGGTACGATAACGAGTCCGGTTTCTCGGCTCGTATGGTCGACCTCACCACTTTCATGGCTCGCAAAGGTCTCTAAGAAAATGACAACAAGCACGGGCACCAGCAAAATTCCTAGCATTCGTGACATGGAAATCAGCGGAAAACGCGTCTTCATGCGTTTAGATTTCAACGTACCGCTCAGCGCCCCTGAATCGGGAGACGCGGAAGGCGAGCGTCGCGTGGAAGACGATAACCGCATTCAAGAAGCGCTTCCGACGATCAAGTACGCGATCGAAAAAGGCGCAAAGATCATTCTGGCATCCCACCTGGGACGTCCGGACGGAAAGCGGAATCCCGAATTCTCGATGGAACCTGTTGCCCGTCGCCTTGCTGTTCTTCTTGGACAAGAAGTAACTCTGGCCGATGACTGCATCGGCGAAGGCATCGAGCTCATGGCTCAAGGCCTGAAGAACGGACAAATCCTTCTTCTTGAAAATCTTCGCTTCTATCCGGGCGAAGAAGCCAACGATCCGGAGTTCGCAAAAGGGCTGGCTCGCTTGGCCGACGTTTATGTCACCGATGCGTTTGGAACGGCTCATCGCAAGCACGCTTCGACTTACGGCGTGCCGCAACTCATGCCGGTCAAAGGCATGGGCTTTCTCATCGAGAAGGAGCTCAAGTTCCTCGACCCGCTTCTTCACAATCCGCAAAAACCGTTTTTCGCGATTCTTGGCGGATCGAAAGTCACCGATAAGATCAAAACGATCGATTCTCTCATGCTTCGAGTGAACGGACTTCTGATCGGCGGCGCGATGGCTCACGCTTTCTGGGTCGCTCAAGGCGATACGCTCCCATCCGGCGCAAAAGCTCCAAAGCCTGCCGATGTCGAAGCGGCACGTCAGATCATGAAAGAAGCTCGCCGTCGCGAGATGCTTCTCTTGGTCCCTGCCGATACCAATCAAGGTTTTGATATCGGTCCTAAGACGGTTCAAAAGTTCACCGAAGCGCTTCAATCCGCGAAAACCATTTTCTGGAATGGCCCACTGGGCTGGTTCGAAAAGCCTGAGTACGCGGTTGGAACTTTTGAAATGGCCAAGGCGATTTCCGAACTTCCCGCAGTGAAAGTCGTGGGCGGTGGCGATACCGTTTCAGCGATCAAAGCTTCCGGCTACTCCGACAAGTTCGATCATCTCTCCACCGGCGGTGGGGCGGTTCTTGAGTACCTCGAAGGCAACGGACTTCCTGGAATTGATATTCTCAAGCCGACGGGTCGCCAGCAGCACATCACTCCGACGCAACCACTATGAGCTCTTCATCTCGAGGCGTTCTGATCGCAGGAAATTGGAAGATGAATTACGGCCCTCGCGAGGCCGAGTCTTTTTTTCAATCTTTGAATACCGGCTCAGCCAGCATGCTCAAGGCAGAAGACGTGCAGCTTCTGAAATCTGGAAAGCTTCAGGCCTGCGTGATTCCTCCGACGCTCACCTTGGAAACGGCCAAGCGCCTTTCGGCGCAAGCTTCGTTTCCGGTCTGTGTCGCAGCTCAGAACGCTCACTGGGAGAAAAAAGGCGCATTCACCGGCGAAATCTCGGGCCCAATGCTCAAGGAGCTTGGAGTCGAATGGGTCTTGATCGGTCACTCGGAGCGTCGCCAATTCTTCGGTGAAACGGACGAAACGGTTCGCAAGCGCTCCGAGAGCTTACTCGATCAGGGCTTTAAGCTCATCGTCTGCATCGGTGAAACACGTGCCGAGCGTGAAGCCGGCAAAACCTCGGAAGTTCTGATTCGCCAAATGATGGGTGTTTGTCCGGAAGCCGGAAAAGGTGTCGCAGCCTGTTTGTCGAGTGGTCGCGTTGTTTTTGCCTATGAGCCCGTATGGGCGATCGGCACCGGCCTGACGGCATCTCCTGAGCAAGCCGAAGAAGCACATGCTCTGATTCGCTCTTTGATTGCGGAGAAATTTGGAGCTGACGCTGGCGCGAAAACACAGATTCTTTACGGCGGAAGTGTTACGCCTGAAAACGTCGACGGCCTTCTCGCCTGCCCGAATGTGGATGGCGGTCTTGTCGGCGGCGCAAGCCTGAAGCCCGAAAGCTTTCTTGCTCTCGTCGCAGCTGGCGGTCGAGCGCTTAAAAGTTAAGACCGAACTTCGCTCCCAGTGCGTGAGCTCCGGCAGTGCTGTACTCACCGTCAACTAAGAGCCTCAGCGCAATGCCCGGTACTTTCAGTCCCAATCCAATGAAGACAAGGCCACCTCCGCCTTTTGCGGAAACGGTCTTGTCGATCGATTGAATGGGGGCCGGCAGAGGAATATATACTTTCATGTCCCCACGGACGAACTGGTATCCGATACCTAAATACGGCTCGGCGAAATCGAGTTTTTGAGACACCAAGATCTCGGGCTTTAAAGTTTGAGTATGAACGGCGATAAGCGCGTCTGAATTTCCATACTCCAGTTTCGAGATCGAGTAATTGAGCCGCACCGCCCAGGTCGGCCCTTCTTCGGGCTGAAAAGCCACGACTTTCGCATCAAATCCCGTAATCTGTACTTCCTTAAAAAAGATCCAAGAAAAACCCGCATCGAAACGACTGCCGATCCCTTTATGAAGAATCAGTCGCGGCACCGGAATAATCGGCATTGGCAACGACCCCATGCCGGCAGATGATAAAGCATCACGAAATCCCGGCGTCATTTTCACCAGGATCGCCTGCATCGAAATATCAAAACCCGCCGCGGTCGCGCCTTCATACGCGCGATGATCCGTCGCGAATCCGATGCCTTTGACAATCGGTGCGACAATATCAGGATCAATCAGCGCGTTGGGATTTGTGAAGTTCGAAGGGTTCAAGCTGAATGCGTACGCAGCCGTAGGCGCGATGGCGAGCACCATCGAAATGGCGGAAAGCGCTCTTATGCGTAAAAATGAATATGCCCTGCGCATCCGAACTAGTTTATCATCAACAAATGGATAAAACAGGATGTCAAATCCCTGGCGTATATGAAAACATCCGCGAGTCCCTGATCTGCGTGGGGCTCTCCCTGCGAGACGGTATTCAGCCCCCCATTTCCCTGATCTCGGCCATAATCTGGTTTCTCAGCGTCCTCGGCTGGGCCCTTGTCTTTTTCTTTGCTCACGCTCCTCTGCTTCAGGCCCTTCCCGAAATCCCGCAACTGGTACCGGCCCTCAATACAGCGCTGAGATATCTCGTCGTGGGCGCTCTCTATCTCGCCTTGGTCATCATCACGGTCCGGGTCAGCGTCGAGCTTTGGCTGATGAAGCGAATCCAGAAGTTCTGCCTGAAGTATTATCCCGGCCTCACGCTCTCGCACAAAAGCTCGATCTTGGTCAGCGTCAGAGACGCTCCAAAAACCGCAGGCACTTTTCTGATCGGCGGACTCATCTGTTTAGTTCTTCCAGTCATCGGCCCAGCACTTTTGTTCTTGCTGATGGGTTATCTCAATGTCCGAAGCCTGATGAACGATGCATTGGACGAGCTCGTCTCCGAGTCCGATCGCCGCAAGATCATCGAAAGCAATCGCCTCAGCATGCTTTTGATCGGCGCCATGCTCGAAGGCCTTGTCTTAATCCCGATCGTTGGGCTTTTCGCGCCTTCGATTTTAGGGACTTCGGTTTGCCATCTTTGTATGCGGCAGAGTTTAAGGCTAAAGAAAGGATGAGAATATCCCGTTACATTCGCTTGATGCAACGAAAGGACGCCCCGCCGTAAAAATTGAATGGAATGGACCATCCGGCATCACCCACGTCGCCACGCATGCCATAGGCCGTGTCAGGATAGTTAGGGTCAAGCGTTGAGGACCAAAAGTAATTCCCTTCCATGTTCGGTAAGACTTCACGAAAACCATGGTCCTCTCCTCGTACAAAATCGCTTTGTTCTGGAAGAATGCCACCCAGGTTTTGACAGGCTTTCACGGCCGCCGGTTGCGATGCTTTTCCGATCCGATCGCTCCAGATGACGCCTGGATTTGAGGTATTGATGGGGCCTTTCCAGGCTTCTCCAAAGCCAGCTTCATTGACGCGTTCAAAAATCGCCAGCTCTCCATACGCTCCTCCTTGGGAGGTTCTGCATCGAGTTCCTACTGGCACAGGTTTCGAATGATCAATCAAGTGGCATGGGATGATGTCTGCTGCGTTATTTGAGCTCATTGGCAGCTTTTTAATAATCTGGCTTTCGAGCAGTGCCGTGACCTGATCAGAGATCCTATAATCCGAGTCTCCTTCATCTGTTGTCATTTCGAATCCTGCCAGTCCCGCATATTCATGATGAACCAATCGATATTCCGCTGGCGCTCCTTGGCCCGCTCCTAAAGCTAAAAATGCTTCGCGATTACAACGAATCCGACCGCGGCCTAAAGCATCGACATAGTTCTTGCAGAACTTTTCAACGGATCCCACGTAGATCTTTTCAGAAACGCAGCTAATCTTAGCTGTAGAAATCGCTTTGAGCATGGATCTTTTGTACTGCTCGGGATTTATTCCACTTGAGAAGTTTAAACTCTCTGACCCACCCTTTTTGATCCAGGTCGCGATGTCATCGCGAACGGATTTGAAGCGATCTTCACAAATATCTCCGCCGTTTCCCGCTTTTTCTCCCGCGATGCATGGAATTGCGCCTAACATGATGGCTAAAAAAATCGCCGCCTTGGATAATTTAATTGTCATGATTGCCTCTGGTCTTTTCATCTACTTTTGATAACGGAAAAAGCTGCATGGAGAGCCGGTACACCTCCGTTCGGTGTCCCGACTCCAACAAATCAGAGAGCTCATCTTCGAATTTTCGAATGCGCTCCTTGGCCATGCTAATTTTTTTTGGATCAATCGCCATGGTGATCGAAGTGAAGTCACGGCTTGCGACACTGTCGCGGTAAAGAGAATCCTTCGCCAAATCCAGCGATTGCTCATGATGTTTTTTTAGCGAGATCTCCGCGACATCGTCTTGCGTTCGGTAGCTTTTTTCCGTGCGTCCGAGCTTTCCCGAGCCGTCCATTTCAAAAAGGCCGAGCTGCAACAGTCTTTCTACGACCTGCCTGCTCCTTGCAGCAGTGATGCCCAACCGCTTTGAAATCCAGTCCGCGCTCGAATCAAAGTCGTCACATCGTGCAAGCGACATGACCGCGAAATGTTCCCATTCCGCAGCGATTTTAAATTGAGATGCGCTGAGCTCGAGATATCGAGGCTCCAGCTGCTCGTGAGAGTTCGCGGCTTTCCGGTATTTGGTCTTTTCAGGAAAGAGCCCAAGAAGCTCAGAGCGCTGCTGGGGATCAAGAAGAAGTCTAAGAGCAATTCGCCCCGCCAGCTTTCGAGAGACATTGCGCTTTCCGTTCATAATGTAAGTGAGAGCACCCACATGAACGCCGACCTTCGCGGCGTAGGCGCGAAGGGAATATCTGGGATTACTGTGCTGAATCTCAGCAAATTTTTTCTGCAAAAGATTCTGGATAGCGATTTGCTCTTTCACGAAGTGGGATATACCCAAGCACAACGCTATGCACAATGATTTTAGCGACAAACTGTCGCTTAAAAGTGCGACACTGAAGTATTTTTAAAGAAAGCCTGCGAACTCAAGTTTCAGCTCATCAACCACTAGATTTATACTTAATGTTTTCAATTACTTGGAATTTCATGCAGCTATCTCAGCTCCGCGGTTAAATATCGATAGACACAAGCATCGCTGGAAACGGCGTTCACAGACTTCCCTTCTTTGAATGCCGCTCGGAGATTCTCCAGAGTCGGTTCTTGATTTCCAGCGACTCGACGCAACTCGGGGTGGTTTTGCCAATGAGGAAGGGACAAGTCCTCTGGAAGAAAATAGTCTGCCTCGCCGCTGCGGATGATCTTCTCCATCCACTCGGGATGCGCCCGCGAATGCGGCTGCGAAAGAACATACTTCGCAATGGCGGGTATGTACGACCATTTCGTAGTCGAGCTCTCCCGTAAGAGCCTATCCACCCACTCGGGATGGTCTTGCCAATGCGGTTGAGAAAGCACGTATTGGATGATCCGATTGTTCAGGCGTTCGTCGCGTTTATTGAGAAGCTTCTCGACCCAGTCAGCTCGCCCCTTCCAATAAGGCTTTGAAAGAATGTGTTCCGCGATATCCACGTCCGCATCAAAAGGCAAAAGTTCCTCGATGAGCTCGAGGCGATCGGTCCATTCAGGACCAGAAAGCACGGACGATATGAGAATTCCATCCACTGTACCTTTTTCTAAAAGAGTTTCGACCCATCTTACTCGATCTTTCCAGTGAGATTGAGAAAGAATAAGACCCGCGAGGGCATGATCCGCTTTCCCGGCTTGCAACAGCCGCTCTACCCAATCCGAGCGATCATTCCAATGAGATTGCGAAAGTACATAGGTGGCGATTCGATGATGGTTTTTCTGATCACCGAGGAGCGACTCGACGACTTCCGGATAGCGGGCTGAAATTGGCAATGCGAACCATTCGATCAAGAGATCCCACTGATGACTCGATCCGAGTCTCTTTTTAACCAAGTCCGCGATTTTTTGCCCATCGCTTTCGCTCAAGGCATGAGCCTTGGCCTTGATTCGTCTTTTCAGTCGGTCTCGAATGCCGTGATCTGCATCGGTGAAGAAAGGCTTATCCACTCCGAGAAGTTCGAAGTACTCGAGTGGAGTGAGATTCAGACTCTCCGGAATGACTGAAAGCGCTGCCTTGTTTTTGATTCTGAGGTATTGATCGCCTTCCTGCTCAAATCGCTCGAAATCAGTTCCTTCTCGCGCCCCTGGGTCCAGATGAAAGCGAATGGTGAATCCCGTTTTTCTCGCCCCGGATCGACCGATCGCCGCGTAAAAACCGTCACCATGCGCAGCGGTTTCGCCCGTTGAATCTTTCCGGGAAATGAACGCATTCGGCTTTCCGGCATAAGAGCTCGTTATGTTTTCATAGGCGGTAAAATCCTTGGTCTCGTGGGCGATGACATCAAATCCGAGCTCTTTTGCGGTTTTTCCCGCCCCTTGACCTAAAATCACCGTGCGCAACGGCTCTTTGTTCATCCACCAAGCCAGCGAATCGACGACATGAGTATCACCTCGGATATCGCGCAGTTTGGTTCGCAATCCGAATTCCTCGAGCGTATTCCAGGCGTATTCGACATCGATCGCGTTTTGAAACAGTTTTTTTCCGTTTTTCTCGATCCATTTTGAAACGTAAGGGTTCGCAAGTCCGGTGCTTGGATTGAAGTCGTGAATCACTTTTTTGATTTGCTCAAGATCTCTGGGCTGAATTTTGAGCCCGTACTGAAAAGCCTTAGTGAGGTATCGAATTGCTGACAAGATCGGCGGATTTCTGCCTTCTTTGGCGAACTTGGTGGTTTCGTGCAGCGGTGAAAAATAATAGTGCAAGCTCCCGTCAAAGACGTCTTGGAGAAAATGAGGATTTTTTGAATTCCAATCGCGAACGTCTCTAACTATAGAGTCTCCATCAGTGGGTTTCGTGATTTCGATTACTCCTGTCGAGTTCGAGTCCGTGTGTTGATTTAAGAAATCAGGATTGTTCAAGATCGCGGCCTTATCTCCGAAATCCTGCGCGAGAGGCCGGACTTCCCAAGCCGTCTTGGACCCTTGAAGGTGAGGATATTTTTTTGAAATCTCGCTTTGAAGAGTCGCAGCTTGCTCTGCGCTCCCATCAATCACGATATCGAGATCTTGGGTTGAACGGTAAATGTTAGTGTAGTCGTAATCAAAACGTTCAGCCTGAACGTGCTTCATTCCGCCTTCGCGTTGCAGATCCCATTTGACGTAGTGAGCGAATCCTGCGGCAGTTCCCCCAAATAGCCAAGCTCTCAAACCCAACCGGGCAGCTTCCTGTCGGATAAATCTAAACTCCTCAACTCTCTGAACACGCGCTCCAATCTCTGTCTCGAGTTGGCTCAGCTGCAGTTTCTGATCAGCAGTGCTCTGTTCGACCGCAAATGATGAAATGGACGAACTCGGCCCAAAACCGAGCAACCCTGCGATCAACAAAATCGAGCTGAAAGCCCGGAACATGAGTCCCCTCATCACTTCTATTTTTCGGCTTCTTTTCAACTGCACTTAACGCAATAATACTGTGCCTTTGGCTTGCCATTTCTGTTTGCGGCAGAGTTTAAAGTTTAAAAATACTTAATTATTTCAAATAATTGCAAACCCATACAGTACGCTGCACGCTTGGCTTGATATAGCTGGCCCAATCTTACAATTACTCAATTCCCCTGCAAATTCATGTTTCTCTATTTGCAGGGGAATTGAATGAACAATCGAATTCCCCTGCAAACTTAGTTTTCGATGTTTACAGGGGAGTTCACATTTTATAGAATTGAGTATGTTTTTTGGCCGAAAAGATGAATTGAAGCTTCTCGAAAAACTAAAATTAAAGAATACCGCAAGCTTGGTATGCATTCTGGGACGACGACGTATTGGAAAGAGCACGTTGATCGAAGAATACGCCAAGTCTTTTCCTTCTTTTTTTGAGATTCAGGGCCTGAGCCCGGATCGGCAAACAAATCTGAAGGACCAGCTGGAGCACTTCGCGACTCAGCTCAGCTTGCATTTCAACTCTCGGAAAGAGCACTTTGACAATTGGACAGAGGCTTTTCTAGCGCTGGCGGAAAAGACGAAAACGGGTGAACATCTCATTTTGCTCGATGAAATCTCATGGATGGGCAAACAGGATCCATTGTTCAGCTCGAGACTAAAGGAGATCTGGGACACCAAGTTCAAAAAAAATCCTCGGCTGGTGCTGGTCGTCTGCGGATCCGTTTCCTCCTGGATCGAAGAGAATATTTTAAAGAACGCGATTTTCGAAGGACGCGTTTCCTTGGAAATCAATTTAGGTGAATTATCCCTGCCAGATGCCGCCCGATTCTGGATGGCGCGTCACAATTCCATGGGTTCTCTCGAAAAAATGCTTATTTTGTCCGTCACAGGAGGCGTTCCGAAATATCTCGAAGAAGTTCTCTCCACTGAAACCGCCGAGCAAAATCTCATTCGTCTTTGCTATACGCCATCCGGCATTTTCTTTAATGAATACGAAAAAATATTTCGCGAAATATTTGATCGCAAAACCAAAACATTGGATCGAATTGTCAGAACCTGCCTGACTCAACGACTGTCGCCCGTGGAGCTGGCAAAAAAACTGGGTACGCGCCAGAACAGCGACTTATCGGAGCATCTCCGCATTTTAGAGTTGTCCGGATTTTTGAGTCGCGACTTTTATTTTAAGCCCGACGGCGAGGTTTCAAAATTAAGCCATCTTCGCGTCAAGGATAATTACCTGCGCTTTTACCTGAAGCACATCGAGCCCCACAAAGAGTCTATAAAAAAGGGGGGCAAGGTTTTCAAAAGTCTTTACGAACTCAAAGGATTCGAGACTATTTTAGGATTGCAGTTCGAAAATCTGATCTTGGCCAATCGCCGATTGCTGTATCCGTTTTTGGATCTCAACGACTCGCATATCGTGTCCAGCGCTCCCTATGTGCAGAAAAAAACTTCGACAACAATGGGGGGATGCCAGATCGACTTATTGATCCACACGAAGTTGGATGTTTTTTATCTTTGCGAGTTCAAATGCAGGCGCCAAATCGACAGAACCGTCATCAAAGAGGTTCAAAGAAAAATGGATGTCATAAAACTGCCAAAACGATCTTCCCTGAAGCCCGTGCTAGTCTACGAAGGCGAAATTTACCCGGGACATCTCACGGAGCTTCGAGAATATTTTTATCAGCTCATTCCGTTATCTTCTTTGTTCTGAGTTGCTTTTCTTACTGTAATAAATACTTAATAATTTCAATAATTTGAAATCTCATGCAGCGTACTGCATTTTTGTCCGGACTAAAATGCAGTACGCTACTAGGTTCAGGTGGGTAGAATTTTGCGCTACTTCAACGAGAGACTGTCGCCAGAACAAGCGATCCAGCTCGTGAAAAACCTCTCCAAGAGTTTGGAGAGGTTTTGAGATGAGATCAGATTACTTTTTAGATAGGCAATAGTCAGGGTCTTGCTTCAGAGACTCTCTCTCAAATTTATCGATATTTCTCATAGCGGTTGCAGCTATTTGAATAGCCTCACCGTAGAGCTGCTTGTTTTCACCGCTCTGCTTTTGATACACAGGGGTGCAATTATTAATAACGCCACGAGCCATAGTTCTCCCATAGTCTAGAGCGGCCTCCACCCATGCTCTTGTTTTATCTAAAGCTGGCTCAGAACACGCATTTCGAGCGTCCTGGATACCATCAAGAGCAGAAAGAAGTTCGTTTACCTTTGTATCGCAACGCTTCTTTTCATCTTGAGCGTCCTTTTCGTCAATGTAACGCATCCGTTCTTTCAGCTCCCTGTCGACACTTGACTACAATTT
>CAZCBS010000132.1:0-10683 GCA_964496965.1 uncultured Bacteriovoracaceae bacterium | reverse complement strand
GGTCGGGAGGGGGGGGTGCAGTTTTTGGCTAACGCCGGAAACGGGAACCCGGGAATTTGGAATGTTTTCCGGTGGCGACCCTTTGGGGGTCGTGGCAGATCGCGCTGATCGTGCGAAGCTTTTCGGGCGAAACGCTCCAGGCCTGATGCGCAGGTGTTGCTTGAGGTTGATGTTGATGTTGATGTTGATGTTGATGTTGAGATTGTTCCTGTGCCTGAGTTGAAGCGCGAGGCGATGCAGGAGGCGGATCGATCGGTTGCCATCGCGCAGTCGCGTCATCCCAAAACCAGGTGTACTTTTCGTAATCACCCGACTCGCGAAGAGTTTCGATTTCAGAGCGATCGTAAGGTCCGTAAATCTGTCCGGCTTTTGCGAGGAAAAAAGGTTTGCTCATAATCATTTGCCTCTCTTGCCCTTGAGCGCAAGGTACTTGTCTTTGCTTGAACAATTGTCGACGACATCGGCTTTGAATGAGCCAAGCTCGTCTTCCCAGACTTCGACGTCTTCGTTTTCGCTAGCGACTTTGGTTCGACCCCAGTCCCATACTTTGGACGCGGGAGCGCGATCCGCGTCGTCATCTAATTCTTTGGCGAGCTTTTTGTACTCGGGGTGAGCATTCTGCCAGATGATGTCTTCGCTGGCACCATTATAGATCTCGACTTCGATGAGCTGGATATTCTCAGCCGTCTCTTCAAGTTGTGTCAGCATTCGATCAGTGCGAATTTTAAGATCGGTTTGGATGTCGGAGGCCAAACGCTTTTCAATTCCGGGAGCTTGCTTTTGATGATTTGCAAGAACTGCTTTCCAAACCGGAGCGGCTTTCTGCATTCTTCTGAAAGCAATGACGTCTTGCTTGAGCTTTTGCAGGCCGTTTCGAACTTTCGAAGGAAGATCTTCGCCGGGCTTGAGTTTCGTGCGTGCGGCGTAGAAAGCGGGCTTAAGCTCCTTCAGATTGTTCAAGATCTCTTGAGCCAATCGAGTTTGTTCTCTTGAGCCCCATTTATTGAGGCCGGAGGCTGCGTCTTTTTCGTCGAAAAGAAGATTGATCTCGCCCTGATTGGCAAGAAAGAGCGGAGAGCGAACCCATTCGCTCGCGATCCGAATCGGAGTCTCGCCTTCTTTTCTCAGAAACTGCACGGCAAGTTTATAAAGGTTGTCGTTCTTGCCTTGCGTTCTCCATTGATCCAGCCATTTAAAACTTTTCTCGTAATTTTTTCGAAAAATACCGGCAGCATTGAGCGAGTCTGGGAATTGGCAGATCTCATTCATCGCCATGGACATGACCATCGGAGCCTCGGGCGCGAATGTTTTTCGCAATCCGCCGGCTTGAAGGTTCATCGTTGTTCCGATGGCTTCGCGATATTGCTCCGCCATCAAGTAAGCCCATGAAAGCTCTTCAAGCGATTGAGCAAGCTCGTTCGAACTTTTACTGACCAGCTTGAACTGATCGATTGCGCCTTCAAATTGTCCCAGACTGTAAAGAGAGCGCGCGATCAAGATATGGGCGCTGTCCTTGTAACGAGCCAAGGTATCGGGACGCGAAGGCGCGCTCGTGAATTTCTTAAGCTCTTGAATAACGGTCGAGTGGTCGTTGCGTTGAGCTGCGATCATTCCCTTGACCAAGGCCTCATGTGCTTCGCTTCCTGCAAGCCAGGAAAGAATCTTATCCGCCTCGGCGGCGCTGAGTTTTTCATGACGGGAAAGAACGGCCAAGGTCCGCAGAGTCACGGCGTCCCAAATTGAATTGAGCGGAAGCTCCGCGTTCTTTGCGGCGCTCAGATACTCAGGGACCCGCGCGATGACTGAAGAGGGAATCTCGATCGCTGAAAACCGATTGTGGATTTCAGCGAGGCAGTTCAGCGCTTCAAGCTGGATTCCGACGGTGGCCGTGGATACGGGGCGCGAAGCCAGGACCGTGAAGCCTTCTTTAGAGATATGAACAAGCTTTGATCCATACAAGGATCGAGAGACCCAGTACTCTGAGAAGTATTTTTGCTCGGGGGTTTGCGCTTGGCGACGAAGCGCTAAGGCTTCGGAAAATCCACGGACCGTTGGAGTTTTTTTGCCTATGAAGAGTTTAAACTGATCGGCCGATTCCTCTGGGATCGCGCTGTGCAAGGTCCAGCTTTCGCCTGGCTGGCAACCTTTGTTTCCGTGAATGGATTCCGTAGTGGAATCCGCCGGTGGGTTGCTCGTGTTTGCGTCCGCAGCATTCGCGACGGCGCTGCCGATATAGGTCGATGAAACCGCTACGATTCCTGTGATGAAAGCTTTCAGGGTCCTTTTCATTGCTTCGAAGCTCCTGACTTTTCTTTCGGGCCGCCGAACATGAAGTTCGCGCCGAAGGTGATCACATTGCTGAAATTGTTTCGGCTGCCGACCACTTCGCCCATCTTGGTCGGGACCACTCGTTCTTTGATCTCTTCATGGTAGTACATGAGACGATAGTCGAGGCTGAGAGAGACGCTCTTGCTGACGTAAACTTGCTGACCAAGCCCGATATGGGGAGTTGGGTAGGTTCCGTTCTCGGTGTTGGTCACGCCAATTCCGCCCAGAGCGTGAAGGTCGAAATAGATAATCGATTTACCCAACAAACTCAATTTACCGTAGAGCAAGCTTCCGACTGCTTCGCCTCCGTAGTAAGACTTGGGTTTGTTGTAGTTCGTTTCTCCGCCTTTGGTGTCCTGAAAGGTCGTCAATGCGGATGAGTTGCTGACAAAGTCCTTCCACATCAGCCCTCGAACGGCGAAATACTCACTGAAATGATAACCGAGAGAGAAGCCTGCGTTGTTGACGTTCAAGAACGGGTCGGTACGAACCGCGCCGCCGAGGACTCCAACCTCCCATTGGTGTTCCTCGGAGTAAGTGCGGCTTGGCACGACTGCGAGCTCGGTTTCATCGCCGCGAGCCCAATACTTCTCTTTGATGATCTCAACGTTCACGCGCTCCGCTCCGCTGTCTGCGCTTTGAGCTTGCGTTTGCGATGAGTCGTCGGATTTCTTCGCCTGATCAGCAGCCAAGGCTTGAGGCGTGACCATCGTAGTGATCAGCGCGCTCGCGAGGAACATGAGGATGGTGGTGGTCTTGATGTACTTCATATCATTACCTTCCTAGAGTCTTGAAGATGAACGGATAAGTTACGGCTACGTCCACGCCGCCCCTGGGTTTGGGGAATTTCCACGTAGCCAAGCGACGGATGATGCAATCATCCAGGCGAGGATCAGGAAGCGTTGAGGATTTAACCTCAGCGATCTTGACAACGCCCTGGCCATTGATCGTGAAATTGGTCATGAGTTTGCCTTCGATATCCGGAGTGCGGATCATCGCGGACTCATAGCAATAGCGAACTTCGCTCAAGTGGCGATGAATGACTTCGCCGACTTCGTCTTTGGTCAAGCCTTCGTCAACCATCGAGCCGTTCGCGTCTGCGGAGACGAAAGGAGTAAAGCCTTGGCCCTGGCCTTTGACAGAAGCTCGATCGCCTTTGCCATAACCGACTTTGGAGCCAGCGACTCCTTTTGCGTCGCCGCCTAAGGAAGCCACTTCAACACTTTGCGTGCCCATCGCGCCACCCGGAGCTGCTGTTTTGAGCGCATCGGATTTGGTGTCGAATAGTTTGCGAGCTTCAGCCGAGTGAGATGTGCCTGTTGCAAAATCCGACTGAGCCAGAAGTTTCGTCATGCCGCCTTTGAGAAGGCCGTTGACTGCGTTGGTGAGCGCTTTCGCTCGGAAAGCTTGCACAACCGCGGCGTCTTGAACTTTCTTAGGAGCTGCTTGCGCGGCGGATGGCATTCCGGCATCGCTCGATGCGGCAGGTGCGGCCTTTTTAGGTTGCGGGGCCATCACGATTTTCGCGAATTGCTCGGGAATCAAAACTTTTGGGTCTTCTTTAGGTTGCGGCCAGATCCAGCTCAGCGCAATCAACGCGACAAACGCGATTGAGGTTCCTTGGATTGCTTTTTTGAACCATGCCGAGTCTTCAAGCTCGATGAGGTTCTTTTTTGCGGCTTGATCGATAAACTCCGGAGCATCGACTAAGCTAAAGCGCCAGACCATCGATGATTCGCTTCCTTGCGAATTGAAGCTCAAAGTCGAGCGACTGAGCTGCTCCAGGTTGAGCTCCAGAGTCTCTCCGTCGTTCAGGGCTTTTTCCTGGCTCCCGTGCAGGTGAAGGCCGGCGATATTTGCTTTCAAGGTGTAGCCGGACGTTGACTTGCGAAGGGCGAACGGAGCTTTACCTTGGTGAAGCTTTGGCGAATAGTGATCGCCTGCGCGGCGCGACTCCACGAGCCAGCGATCGAGGCATTGATACACCATGAGTGTAGAGCCACGAGCTCCCGCATCGAACGCGGCTGGCGCGTGGACAACGGGACGGATGCGCAGACGGTAAGGAGCGATATCGATTTCGGTGCCGCTTTTGATTTGCTCGTCGGTCAGCTCGCGAACGCCATCGGTTTGGATGCGCTCGATCGCTCCGCCAAGGTTGCGGAGTCTGACTCCGTTATCGGTTCTTTCCAAGATCCAGCGGAAGGGGTGGCCCAGAGCCAAAGGCTTGGACGATTCCCAGACCTGGGTTTTCGTGGCTCCGCGAATGGATGTGGTGACGACGAAGGCGTTCATGTTGTCATCCTTAAGGAGTGAACTTCATCGTATGGAGATTTTCAGCGGTCTCCGTACGGAAGCCCACGCGTTTGCGATAGAGGTGAGGTTTGCGGCGTTTCTTGTTTCGCTCTGAGATTTGGCTGAGCGAATCGTAAGGGCGCTTATTGAGGCCTTCAACGACTTCGTCTTCGAAGTCGATGACCTTCTGGCCTTTGGCCTTCTCAGCCGCGACACCGGTATGGGTGGTCATCAGGCTGAGAATCAGCGCAACGAGAGTAAGTTTTCTTGTGACCTGAATCATATCTATTGTTAATTCTACTTAACATACAGCGCAAAAGCAAACAAAAAGAGTCAAGTACGCGCAAGTTAATGAAAATATGATAAAATTCAAGTTTTAGCGGGGAATAAATGGCGGAAAAGATTGAGTAAAATAGTGAATAAAACAAAACAATTTACCGGAATTTAAACTAAAGTGCTGTATTTGTTGGGGAGTTTGCGGCGGCATGAGAGAGGGCTCATGCTGCAAAAAGGGCTGCTTTATTTCGAGATGGGTGAGGTTCTAGTTGTGAGAGGTGAGGGGGTTACTCGTAGAAAGGCGTCTGGCTCCGAAGGGCGCCAGGGTGGAATCGGCGCGGAAATGGATGAAATAAAGAGTGGTTTCACGGCTTTTCATTCACAGCAAGCAGCTTGATAAACCATTGCCCCGATGATATAAGCGATAATAATGAAAAATTCTCGAAAAAATCAGCCATTTTTTCCAGGACTGAATCGAAAGAATCAGCGAAATGCGCATGGTGGCGAAAATGCGAGAGGCAAACGCAAGGAGCGTCGTCCTTTCGATCCGAAGCAGGCGCTTCACGTCGTACTGCGATCAAGCAAAGCGCGAGGCGAGCTTTCGATGCTTCACCCGAGAAACAGTGGTCACGTTCGAGAACTATTGGAGCGTCTCAAAAAACGTTGGGGTATTTCCGTCTATCGCTACGCCAATGTTGGAAATCATCTGCATCTATTGATTCGCGCTAAGTCACGCGCGTCTTGGCAGGGATTTATTCGGGAGCTCTCAGGTGGAATCGCGATGATCGTCACTGGATCAAAAAAAGGAAATGCTCTCGAGCGTAGTAAAGCTAAGGACCTTCCAGAGAGCGCTAAAAGAGGATTTTGGGATCATCTCGTTTTTACGCGAATCGTAGCGTTCGGCCGGGATTTCAAAGGCGTCGCTGACTACGTTTGTACGAATTTATGGGAAGGGCTTGGTATTCCTGTGCGCAAGCTCCTGGAAAGAGGTTATCGCATTCTCGAGATCAGCGATGACGGGGCGGTGCTAGTTCCGATCAATGCGTCGCCGGAATTTCTTGCTGCGTTCAAGTAGGTGTAAAGTTTAAGAGAAAACAGAATCAAAGGGGAGATCTCATGAAAATTTTTGGTTTTGCAGCCGCGCTTCGCAAGGATTCGTTCAATCGAAAGCTGATTCGCCGTGTTTCAGATGCCTTCAGTGTTCCGGGCAAGTTCCCAGGAAATATCAGTTTTGACCTCGGCGATTTTCGCGAATTTGAAATGCCTGTTTATGATGGCGATTGCGAAGAAGAGAAGGGCGTTCCTGCAGGCGCCGTGAAATTGGGTGAGCGAATCGCCGCTGCCGACGCGGTGATCATCTCCACGCCTGAGTACAACGGCGGTATTCCTGGTAGTTTAAAGAATGCGATCGATTGGGTTTCCAGACTTGATGAGAATCCACTGGATGGAAAGCAAGTTCTCTTGCTCGGCGCATCGCCCGGAGCTTTAGGCGCCGTGCGCGGTTTGTGGCACACTCGAGTTCCATTCGAAGCTCAGGGAGCATTTGTTTATCCTGAGATGTTCGGACTTCCAAAAGCTGCGCAAGCTTTTAAGGATGACGGAACTTTTCAGGACCCGAAGATGCAAGCTCGGTTGGAAGAGCTCTTGGGTTCTTTTGTTGAGTATGTGGGGCGTTTCACTCGTGAGCATTTGCCAAAATAATTACTTTGGCTAGTTGCTCGCGGTCATGAGTGTGAAAGCGATCTGGATAAGCATCTTTGTGAAAGCGGAAGCTCGATCTGCGTGAATATCAGGTCGAGCTTTGTATTTTTTTGTAGTGGTTTATTGGCAGGAGCCTTCGTCCCAGTTCTCAGCTGCTTGAAAAACCTTTTTTAGTTCTCTATTTTTTTTCGAGAATTTCTTTAGAATGGTCTTTTCATCTCTTTCGATCTGATCGCATTTTGCATTTTTTACTGCTGCCTCAATAAAAGCGGCTCTTTCCTTATCGTAGGCTTCTTCGCCGCCAAAATGAGCACATTCAGTAATCCTTACAACTAAAGACTCCGTCCCACTTGGAAGACCTTTTGAAATCTGCTTTGCAAATTCCTCATTTGTACAGCTTTCCCGTGCAAATGCTTGAACGGAGACAAGTAAAGTCAGAAGAAAAATCACAGAGTTAACTTTCATCATCTGTCGAGCATAACCAGCATGCCTTATCGTGTCCAATAATCTAATGAGATTACCAACATTGCTCTGAACATGACTAAGGCCCCATTTACTTCTGTAAATTTGTTATTCCAAATTTGTATCGATTTCGCCCACTTTGACAAGGAAGGCAGTACTGATGTTTGTCGTCTCTGATCGTTGCCCCTTCGGTCGATGATGCGAATCCATTAGCGCCGATAATTTCGATATCTACGTCGGGTCCAATCTCTGGCAAATGCATTGCCATTAAATTAGCATTGATGATTTTTATCGACTCTTCATTGGTCCGCTTTGAACGAATTTCGATAAGAACGACCTGTTGAAGAAATTTTAGTTGTTCCTCGTTTGCCAACGATCCCTGTTCAATTGCTTTATTTATCCACGAATTTGGAATGCGGATTTCGTTGAAAGATCTTGGCTTAAGTAAATAGATAAGTCCTTCTGAGGATTCCGATTTTGCTCTTAAGTAATTCAATTTTAGCTCATATTCCGAACCATTGAATTTGACAATACCGTCTTCGATTTCGTAAGGAAAAGTCAGTGGTGGGTTTCCACCCAGTGTGTAGTTGTAGTCTCTTACAGAGACATTGGAGAAAACTAAGCAGACTTCACGATTGCCTGGGGGCTGTCCAAACGATCCATCAGAAGCCATGAGCCTGCAGAAGGTTTTGCCGTCCAATTCACCAGCAAAAGCAGATGCGAAAGACAATGAACACAGTAAGATTACAATTGTAAAAAGCTTAGACTGAAGTGATTTTCTCATAAGTATTCCTAACTCAAACGTGATCCATCTAGGTCTTTCTTCATTGAACACTCAACGTGCAGTGAAAAGTGATAAAGCCGATATAGTAATTGGGGTTACTGCATTTTGTTCCATCTGGTGCCACAGATTTCACAACTTGAGCAGTATCATGAAATTGTTGAAGAATTGATTGTTGGGTAATGGGTTTATTTGCAGTTTTATAGTAGTTCGAAACTGCTTCGTCACAGGCAGGATTTGAATCAGCTTTGAGAAGTTCAGTATGTACATTTCCCAGTGCTGCACCGTTATAAGTTGGATAACAGTCAGGCGTGGTTATTGTTTTAGTAGCCGTTATGATCGTAGCATCTTGCGCAATCGACATTTGCTTCGTGATCTCATAGCCATCGCCTTCGATGCCCATCTTTCTAAAAATCTCATGCGCCACTAAGCCTACCTTTGATGGCGAGTTAGAATTCACAGGGTAATTATTGCGGCTTAGATAGGTTTTACCGGTATTTGAATTGTAGCAAGCCTGCACCTCGCGCCCGGAGTTGGTTTCATCACAAGATTCGTAAACACGATCTAATGTTTCGATACTTGCAGGATTGATCGAAAGGAGGAAGGTACTTGGATCTACTGGGGGCAAGAGCTTTGCGCCGTTCTGTACTAGCCAAGGGTAAACAAACTGAGTAGCTGTTTGAACGAAATCGAGAGTGTATGCGTCTCCTCCGCCGCTGGTACCACTTCCGGCTTGAGCAAAAGGAATCGCGATCGCGATACTGGAAAGCAGTAGTGTGGAGATCATCATTGGCGAATAAGCAGATCTAAACATAGTCACTCCTATGTGAATTGTTAGAGCCACAGCACGACGGTAATACAATCAGTAGATCAATTTAGTCAACTATTATTAATTCTTATAGATTCCTATAACTTAATCACCGCCGCTCTGCCTTTGCGTGCTGTGGCTAAACCAGAGCAGCGGCTTAGGAGAGATCTACCGCATGATCTTTTAACTGTCGTTTGAACGTTTCTGAATTTTAAGCCCAAAAGTTTAGTAAAATATATACATGCTAAAGAGCCTCTACGACTTTACAGATTATCGAGTCTATCTCCAGACTGCCTTACCTGTCGCAGGCGAAGGACGCGGCAGCAGAAATCGCCTCGCCGAGGCATTGAACTGCCAGAAAGGGTTTATCTCCCAAGTCTTGGGAGGGACTGTTCATTTCAGTCCAGAGCATGCAATCAAGATCAGTCGTTTTCTCAAGCACGATCCTAATGAAGAAGAGTTCTTTTTGCTCTTGGTCCACCTAGGACGCGCAGGCTCGCACGAACTCGTGGATTTTTATAAGAAAAAGATTAGAGAAATCTTAGAAAAGCGAAAGCAAATCAAGGAGCGAATCAAGGCGGAGTCTGGACTGAGTGAATCCGATCAGATACTTTACTACAGTTCTTGGCACTATACGGCGATTCATATGTGCTTGATGGTCCCACATCTTCGATCTCGTAAAGCAATGTGCGATTATCTAGGCATATCAATCGAGACTGTTTCGCGGGTTTTGGATTTCTTCGTTAGTCGTGGACTCGCAATTCAAAAAGGAAATGAGTTTCTCTCCGGTCCTACGCGTATCCATATTCCAGCCGATTCGGCACTCGTTCCGAAGCATCATACGAATTGGCGCATGCAGGCCATTGGTTCGCTTGATCAACGCCGTCCGAATGATCTCCATTATTCCCTCATCATGAGCCTGTCTGAGGAGGCTGCTGAAAAGATCAAAGGCGCTTTACTTCAAGTGGTACAAGAGATTTAGCCCGTTCTTAAGGCGGCCAAAGACGAGACGGTATACGCTCTGAATCTCGATCTTTTTAACGTGGCTAGATAGGCAATATTACTTATATTACATATGTTCATAAACGCTCAATAAAGCTGATCAGAAGTCGCGCATATCTCCGGATGGAAACGCAAAGCGTTTATATCCCTCAAAGAAGCTCTTATTTCTGACTAGCTGGCTTACGATCCGAAGAAGAAGCCGCAGGCTGCATCTTCTTCGCGTTACCACCAGAAGCCACCGCCTGCGTTGCAGGCGCACCTACAGGCGCAGGAGGAACAAAGGCAGCATAAATCGCTTTCGATTTCGATGCCGCATAAGACTCGTCGTAGTACTTCGCAAGCGTGAGAGCGAGGACTGGCTCAAGCTTGGCGTCGACGATCTTGCGAGTTTCTTCGAGATCAACAAGGGCTTCGCCGCGCGCGCCGGCGGAGGCGAGAGATACGGAGCGAATCAAGCCCATTTCGACATCGGTGAAAAGTTTTCGATCTTTCGCTTCTTGTAAAAAGAATGCGACTTGCACCCAGTTGCGGTTTTTTACGGAATGAGTCCAAGCATCCAAAATCATCTGAGCCGCGCTATCGTTCGCGGGTTTGCGACCCGCGGCTTTTTCTTTTGCGGACCAAGCTTCGTAAGCCTGCTCATGCGATTCTTTGATGTAAGGCAGGTAGTCGAGTCCTAGTGCCACGACTTTCGTGTTCTTAGGAATCACGACTCCGACGCGGGACTCTTCCGCCAAAGATTTAAGCTTCTTAGCTTGAGAAGGATTTTCCGCGAAGAAAGGCTCGACGATCGCGTTGAAAGCGTCGCCTTCAATCGCGAAACGAGAAGCCATCTCAAAAGCCTTGGAGCGAATGTCGTTCGATTTTTCCTCAAACGGCAAGGTCAGTTTGCGAATGGTGTCTTGATAGCTTGCGACTTCGCCATCGTTCAAGCCCTTCGGCGGAGGAAGGTCGGAGAGACCTTTCGCAAGATCCTGATAAACGGATGCAAGCTGATTGAGTGTTTCGGCTCGAACTCGCGACCATGGAAGAT
>CAZCBS010000131.1:0-10694 GCA_964496965.1 uncultured Bacteriovoracaceae bacterium | reverse complement strand
AACCAACACGCCGACGCCCCCACTGGCTTTCCAACCGAAACGGGTTGGGTCCACTACCCGGGACTGAAGTCATGAGCTGGATTCTCAAGAAAATCGGATCCGCCATTCTGACTCTGTTCCTGCTCTCGACGCTCACGTTCTTTTTGATCCGCGTTGCGCCAGGAGGTCCGTTCGATTCGGATCGCGCCTGGCCGCCCGAGATCAAAGCCAACATCGATCGAAAATACGGACTCGATCAACCGGTCACCGTTCAATATGTTCAATGGCTCAAAGACGTTTCGCATGGAGATTTTCGCGAATCGTTTCAATACATGGGTCGCCCTGTCACTGAAATGATCGCGGAGTCACTCCCCCCTTCGCTTCTCCTAGGTGCATGTGCGCTTTTCGTTTCCATCTTGCTTGGGATTCCATTGGGGTGCCTTGCCGCCTGGAAACGGGGAACCTGGCTCGACTCCTCTTCCATGTTCATCGCGGTCGCGGGAATCAGCCTTCCCAGCTACTTAGTCGCAAGTCTTTTGATTCTCTATTTCTCGCTTCATCTGATGTGGCTTCCTCCTGCGCTCTGGGACGGGTGGGATTCGCTCATCTTGCCGGTGGCGACTCTTGCTCTTCGCCCACTGGCGATGATTGCGCGCCTGACACGAGCATCAATGCTCGAAACCCTGAGCTCGGACTATATCCGCACGGCTTACGCAAAAGGGCTCTCACCGTCACGAGTTATTTTTAAACATGCTTTACGTAATTCTCTGATTCCGGTCCTCACTTTAATCGGCCCACTCGCGGCCGGGTTGGTGACCGGATCCTTCGTGATCGAAACGGTTTTTCAGATCCCTGGAATGGGACGTTTTTTCGTCCAAGGCGTACTCAACCGCGATTACCCTCTGGTGATGGGAATCACGATCGTTTACGGAGCGATCCTGATCGCATCCAACTTCGCGACGGATCTGATGTACGGATGGGCCGATCCTCGTATTCGAATTCGGGAGGATCTGCGATGATCAGAAAGCTATTCAAGCGCAGCCCCTGGGCAGTTGCGGGCCTTGCTTTTCTTCTGCTCGTCAGCGTCGCCGCAATCTGCGCGCCTTGGATCACGCAGTACGGATTTGCCGAGCAACAAATCGAGCATCGTCTCGAAGGCCCGACTGCAATGCACTGGATGGGAACCGACGGCCTGGGACGCGACCTTTATAGCCGCGTTCTTTTCGGAGCACGGATGTCTCTTGCGGTCGGAATTTTCACGGCCGTTGCTTCGCTGCTTTTGGGAACCTTCACTGGCGCGATCGCCGGATATTGCGGGGGCTGGGTCGATGAGCTTCTCATGCGCGTGGTGGATCTTTTTTATATTTTTCCGTCGCTTCTGCTCGCGATTCTTTTGATGCTGGTTTTTGGTCAAGGCGCGACCGGAATCTTCGTCGCCATCAGCCTCACCGCCTGGGTCACGCAAGCGCGCCTGGTGCGAGGCCAAGTCCTACAAGCCCGAGAAATGGCCTATGTCGAATCCGCTCGCGCCGTCGGCACCGGACATGGCCGCATTCTTTGGCGTCACATCCTGCCCAATCTCATGGGACCGATCATCGTGTCGCTGACTCTACAAATTCCCGCCAACATCATGGCCGAAAGCTTTCTTTCTTTCATCGGCCTAGGACTTCAACCGCCTTTATCCAGCTGGGGCACGCTGGCCGCCGAAGGCTTTCGCTCAATCCGCGCCTATCCGCATTTGATGATTTTCCCGGGCGGCGTGCTTTTTCTGACCGTGCTTGCTTTCAATGCTTTAGGCGACGGGCTGAGGGATTGGTTGGATCCTCGGCAGACGAGTCTTTCTGAATAAATCAGAAACCCGTTCGACATTGCCCTCGAAGAGAATCCTCTTTATCCACGAGCAAAGAACGTTTGAGGAGCACCCATTGTTTCGAGTCCTCGCAAACCGGACTACTCTTGAAGTCCAGACGGCGGTTCGTGGAGACAGAAATCATGAATTCCGTGTCAGAGGTCGCGTTCAGATCGCCAGCCAAAACCGGTGTCCTGATGTTTTGAATCGATGATGACTCGGCCATTTCAAACTTCAGCATGAAATGATTCATCGGAGTGAACACGATTCCCACATTCTTTAAGCTCGCTCCCGCGTCGATCTTGAGCGCGGAGAATCCTGATAAATCCACATTATCCATCGTTACGTTGTCGCCGATTACGATTCGTTGTGCGGTGTTAGAGTTCAAGCTTGGCATGAGACTCGATGATCCACTGATCAATGAGTTTTTGCCGATGACAGCGCTAAATAAACGAGAATCAAATTCAAACTCTTTCGTCGAGACCTTAGGAGCAACAACGGTATCCGCGAGGGATGCACCTTCTCGGAGCTCACAAGATACCAGATAACACGTTGAATTCAGCATCTCTGAGCCCGGGCCCATCACTCCACCCGCACCGAGCATCGCCCCCGCGCCGAGATAAGCCTTCGGGTCGATCTGCGTGTCTTGATGAAAGATCCCGCCTCCACTTGCGATCTCCCAACTCTGCCAGAACTCAGCCTCGTCCCCAGGCGAATCCTCGGTTAAACCAGTAACCGCAAACGCCTTCAGAGTGCCTTTCAGAAACTTGATTTGAGAATCATTCAAAACCGGCCTTTTTCCGGCCTTCTGTTGATTCAATAAATCCAGCAAAATGCCCAGTCCTTGCGTCACATCCGTAATAAAGTGATGCTCGAAGTTTCTGATCAACCCGTGCATTCGCTCGTGAATGATCGACAAAGCCATTTCGCGCACACTGAGCCTTGAGAAGACATCTTTCAAAATATAAGTCGTCGGACCCTGTGTGCACCCGACCTCGAGCACCCTATAGCCCTCAGGAACGGGGCCGAGATCCCCCACAGGTTGACACGTCGAGGGGAACTGATCGACGAAGACATACTCTGTGGTAACATTCGCAACATTCATCGCGATGAACTTGGCCTGAGCATCTCGCGAGGCATAACGTGCGATTCGGGCCTGCTTTTTCTCATCTTCGTTTGGATTTCTCTTGAGAGACTTCGTTTCAACTTTCTCATCGACAGCCGCACCTAGGCGTACCATCAATCTGCCGATTTTATCGATCTCTGCTCGGATGCTTGGATGAAAGTCTGTGTAAGGGTGGACCGCCTCGACGGCAGGTCGAATGATATATGGATCGGCAAGGTGAACGGACTGATCCGGAAGAACGACGACGTTTCCGCCTCTGCCGATGTCCGTTCCTCCGCCGCCACGCTCAGCCCATGCGAAGAGAGGTGCCATGGTCATCGCCATTACGAGAAGCTTAGAATACTGCCTTTTCACTTCACACCTCGCTTCACCGATACGCTCTTAGTCTTTTCCTGGCGTCTGGTCGACACGCCAAAAAGCTGCACGTTCAGCTGATAAACCTCGGACGATTCTCCATCAGTCAAAAATTTTAGCATTGATCGCCGAAAAGCATCGATCTTACGCCTCGCTTCGGGAAGCTTCGCGGGATCGATCGACATACAGGAACCCGTGATATCTCTTGCGGCAAATTCCTCGTCGTTACTCGACTCGAGAACGTCGGACGCTTTTTGAATCATTTGCCGATGAAAGTCTCGGACAGCCGTTTCGAAGCCTTTGGGAACGACGGCAAGCTTGGCGTTTGTCTTAGTCAGCTTGCCTCCGCATTCCTCGAGAAGGCCCATGCGCTTGAGGCGAGAGATGGCATTGCGAGCTTGCTCAGGCGAAATCGACAGACGTCGCGCGATCCACACCGGATCGTTGCGAAAGTCCTTTGTATAGGTCAGCTCAAGAATCGGAATATGGTACCAATCGCACAAAACCCGGAATCGATCGGCCTCGATCTCGAAAAACTCTTCCTCTTCTCGGTCTAGCTTTTTCGATCGAGTCGCAATGCTTTTTGTTTTTTGAGCGGCTCTTCCACGCGCTTCGTGCGCTCCTGCTTTCATGAAGAGATCCGCTTCGCGCCCGTCAAGCTGAAGAAGCTGCGCAAACTGAATCACTCTCTTCAATGAGAGCGCTTTCTTACCGTTCAGAACCAAGCTCAGGTAGGTATGACTGACGCCAAGATCACGCGCGAAAGCTCGAAGCGAGAACGACGGATTTCGACTCATCTTGCGAGCGAGAACGTCGCGAAGAATCTCGGAGGTCGAAATATTCAGTTCGGGCGCCGAAGAGCGTTCCATAAGTGAGCGGTCGTTTATCACACCCCCTATGACGCGTCAAACCGCTGTAACCGCGACTGGTTACTTTTAAGCCCGATTGGTAACCACTGAGGAATTTAAACTGTCTAATCATTATACAGCTGTAATGAACAAATACAGGCTACCGCACATGCCTAATAACCAATCCTGCCAAAATCACAGGTGTTTTTAGCGTTTTTAAGCCCAATTAACGATGGCACTCCAATTGCTCACGAGCGCCGTGGCTCGACCTAGTGATCGATATACATGATGTTTATTTAATCATTAATCCAAAGCTAGGCATGGTTACTAATTAGTAACCACAAACGGTTACCTAAAATTGACTAAACAAGTTTTAAAAAATATACCTCAGCGCGTCAGACACGGAAAATCGAAAAATGGAGATCAAATTAAATGAAAGCGAACCTTAAAAACTCAAAGACGACAAAGAAAAACTACGCCTGGCTGATTCCGCCGACTGTCGCCGTACTCACCACGATCGCAGTAAGCTCATGCACGAAAAACTCGCCTGACAAGGCTCACACGATCAGCGAGTCCGATATTCAACTCGAAGTCAATCAAGGCCGCGCTGACATCGCCAGCGGCGACGTGGACAAAGGCAATGCGGAGCTTAAGTCAGCGGCCGATAAGTATGCTCGTATGGGCGAGCTCCTTATGATGCCGGACGGATTTCAATACGCTGACGAAATGTTCGGAAAGGCGCTGGAAATCGATCCAAGCAATCGTAAAGCCAACTTTTACAAAGCCATTACCGAGCCTGCCATGCTCGGCAAAGGATTTATTCCGAAAATCGAAAGATTGCTCACGGAAGAACACGATATTCGCGGCTTGGAAAAACTGCGACGCGATATCGAAAAATATCAAATGCCGGAGCTCACTCAGTTCGCCAATCAGCTTCCCGCTAATGAAAAAGCGTTCATCAGTTACTACGATGTTCAACGCTTTAGCCGGGAAAAAGTTCTGCCAGCCCTTAAAACAGCCGTCGCTCGGCTGAACAAAATCGATCTTTCGATATCACCGCTTCAACTCAATATTCTTCCGGATCGCTTCAAGCCCGATCCAGTTCGACAAGAAAGCCGATATTCTTTCGAAACCCATTACTGCGACAACTCCAGCGGCAGCTGGCAATGCCAGGATCTTGCTTACGCCGGTCAATATGGCGATAAAAAGTACCCTTCCGTCTATTTTATCGATAAGCATGATTTAAAACTTGTTCAGAGCGCCTATATGGCGATGATAGCGAGCGTTCAAGTTGCAACCGCTTATAGCAATAAGGACATGGAATTCGCGTTGCGACGCTTGAAAGCGCTCGATAAAATTCGTTCCGGTGATGCGATTGGGCATCTGACTACCGAAGATGTCACCCGCCTGCTCCGCGAATTTCCGGATTTACTCACTTTGGAAAAAGACAATGAGCTTGCGGATGTCGCCGCAAATGCCACTTCCGCTCTCAAAAACGCCATTTCTTTGGACGAAATCAAAAACGAAGTTTGCAACAACCCTCGCCGAACGGCCAAGAATGCGGCTTTTATCGGAATCTGTCTCACGACAGCCGAAGTGGATACTCTCAAACTTGGCGTCGATCTCCTTGCGGGACCAAAAGAAATCGTCCTGGGTCAGGACAAACGAAATCGTGACGTTCGAATCTTAGTGGATGTCACGCGTTTGCTGAAGAATCCCGTCGCAGACTTGAAGTCTCTCCTGCCTATTTCGTTCGACGAAAATGGGGAGCCAGATAACTATCCAGATCCAACCATGGGCGGAGTCTTCCCGAACGGCGATATCATCGGAAAACTCAAAAAAGTCATTGAATCCGGTGGTAGCAGTTTCAATCACGGGTTGGAAGACTTAGGTCGCAGAATCAGTAACGCTCAAGGACGCTTCTAATGACCAAAAGGATCGCTCTTTGGGCAATCCTTGCATCGATGGCGGCCGCCTCTTCTGGGGTGGCCGCCGTTCATTTTTGGAACCAAACGGAACTTGAGACACCTCCGACCTTCGACCCGCTGAATGATTGCCCTTCTCATTTTGACGGATTTCAGCACAGAGTGGTTTGGCACTCCGGCGGAAAACGCCTTTTGATCCAGGCAAACCGGGCTTGCGGCGATAAGCTCGGGCACACGTATGAGCTCGAAAACGTCTCGATCAGCATCGTCTCTGGCACCACGGAAATCGCTCGACTTGAAAGCCCGTCAGCGGTCTATTCTTTGGCGCAAAATAAAATCGTCGTGGGAGACTCGGTCGAAAGCTCAGCCCTTCATTGCCTAGGAAATACTCCACTGATCGCGATCGATCTTGCCTCCAGCGAAGTTCGGATTCCCGGACGGCGCTTTTTGCTCAATAACGACGATCCTCTGCCCTGTGAAAAGAGGTAGGGTATGTGGGCAAAAATACGTTTTTTCGCATTTTTAACCTTAAACATCTGGAACTTCGTTGCCCAAGCCGCTCAACCCCAGACTTTCGACGCACCGAAAATCAAAAATGCCTATCGAAACGAGAAGGGCGTTTTGTTGCTGCGATTCAAAGACAACTCCAAACTTTTTCCTTCTGGAAACACCGTATTTATCCAAAGAGGCTCAAAGCTTCAGCAAATTGAAATCACGATGCACTCCATCGACGAAGGAGCAACAGACCTCAGTTTTTCCAATGGATCGATTTCTCTCTCGGAGAGCGAAGCTTCCCTATTCTGCAACGACAAGAGCTCAAGCTTTAAGCCATTGTCCTCCGCCGAGCTCGCGCAGGTGGAAAAAGACATTCACACGAAAAAACTTTCTCTCTCTCCTCTCCCCAAGGGAGAGGAGCCCGTCTACCTTCTTCAAGTCAAAGACTCGGACGAGTTCGTCTATGTCTCATCTCCACAGTATAATTTTCACGGCAACTTCCGAGTCTCGATCATTAAAAATGGAAAATGGAAAAACATCGAAACGCTCGAATCCCCCCTGCAAGAGTCATCGGACTTGTCCGGCTTGATCCGTTTCAAAAACGGCGGCGCGCTTTATGTGCCCGGAGCGATCGATCTTTTCTTGCCTCCTGCCAAGCATCGCGGATCTCCAACTTTAGTCCGTCAGCGAAACAGCAAAATAGAAACTCTGATACGGCCTCAATTGAATCAGGCGCAGCTCTCGAAACTTGGAATTCGGCCCATTAAAGCGGCGGCTCAGGCTATCTCGCCTTGTGATTGAACCGTCACTTTTGTAGGGAAAATATACGGAACAAAATAGGAACTCCATACAAGTCGCTGTAGCGGTTTCAAATTAATATCAACAATATCAATTACTTATTAATCATCACTAAAAACATGCCCGGTTTTTATCCTAAAAATGCTATATTTTTATAGGGAAAATATACGGATCTTTGTAGGAGAAATATATGCCGCCCGACCGAATTCGGCTTGCCAAAGAATGGTGGGCGAAAAATGTAAACAAACATCCGATCTGGCAAACTGAAGACCTGCCTGAGCCTTCATTCAAAGACATCCTCGTCTCGCTCAAGCTGGCTTATGAAATCCGCAGAGATACGCTCGCCCTGGGAAAGCCGGACACCGAACTTTCTGTCCTGATTCGCACCTACTTTTGGGAAGTCGTATCTTGCGTCCTCAAACCCTACTCTCCGTACGTCATCACTGGGATCGCAGCGTTCAATTCGCATCTCGGAAGCGATAGTATCCCAAAGGAGATCTCTGTTCTGACGAAAAGCTCCAGCACGCGAATCGATCTTCACGGCATTTCTCTTCTCTCTCTGGAGAAACAAACCGCGAAAAACGTGAAATCCATCGCAATCGGAAAAAATTATTCTCTCACTATAGAATCCCCGGAAAGCCTGCTTGTCAGAATTCGGCCCCAATATTTGCGCGATTATCCGCAAGTCATCAGCGCGTTTTTGAAATCGATCGACTTTGACATGGAAACATTGAGAACGCTTCTGATGCAGGAGAGCAGGCCGATCATCTACACAAGGTTATCGGCGTTACTCGAACAAGTCGGAAAAGCCGACGAATCAGAGCTGATCCGAAGCGCAATCAAGACCACGACTCATTACTCCGCCCCAGGGAAATCGCAGATCCTGAAATATTCTCTGCCTCACTCGCTCGCGACTCCTAAGCGAATTTCAGATCCGGCCTACGTCACGCGCTTCAGAGATCAATTGCGAATCTACCGCGATCGCGTCGAAACGGATCTCAAAGATGTGAAGCTTCCGAAATGGAGCCTGAAGAAACTTCTGACATACGCTGAGCAAACAAAGAAATACGACGCGTACCATTCATCAACAATCGAGGGTTATCGAGTCACGCCCGAAGAAATCCAAGCACTCATCGACGGTCGCCCCGCTGATTCAACAGGAGCGACTCAAGAAGAAGTCGAAAGAAAGATGGCGCTCAAGGGCTATCTCGAAGCGCACCATTATGTACTACGAATGATAGCTGAACACTTTAAAAACGAAAAACCGATCACGGAACTCATTATTCGTGAGATCTATGCACACTTGTTCTCACCTTCGGTCGATGCAGGCCTCATCAGCAAAAATCAACTCACTCGTTATCGAAACGATGCGGTGTATATTCGAAATTCTCGCCATGTCCCACCCGCTCATCAGAAAGTCGATGACCTCATGAGATGCTTGGTCGAGGAAATCAGCGAAATCGAGAACCACGCCGCCCGCGCATTGCTTGCTCACTACGGTTTCGTCACGGTCCATCCCTACCTGGACGGCAACGGTCGCGTGTCGCGTTTTTTAATGAACACGATCTTGAGCCTCGGAGGCATCCCTTGGATCACCATTCGAGTCGAAGACCGAGACAAGTACTTTCATGCATTGGAAATCGCCCAATGCGATGAGGACATCGCTCCATTCACTCGGCTTCTAAAACGCTACCTTGAGGAAAGTCAGAGCTTCTGAGCCTACCGAACAAACTCAACCGTAGCCGTAGTCAAAATCTCGTCTTTTTGATTTTTAGCCTGAAGATCAAGAACAAGCTTCGAGTCCGAAGCGTCTTTCACAGTCCCACCGATGGCGATCACGTCTCCCAAAAGAACCATCGCTTTAAACCGCGACTGAAAACGTGAAAGCTTGAACGAAGAGAAAGTCTTGCTCTCTCTGACCGCGCGGCGAGCGCGCTCGCCCAAGAAGCCAGCCGAAAGCATTCCGTGCGCGATGACCCCCGGAAGTCCCATGGCCTTCGCAACAGTCTCATCGAGATGGATAGGATTCATATCGCCCGATGCCTTTGCATACGCATTGAGCTGCGGCTGGGAGATTTGAGGAAAGGCGATAAATTCGATGGACGCGCCCGTTTGAAGATCCATGATCGCTTACCTCACAATAACCGTTGTCTTAGAGACGCCCACGGGAACGACTTGGCCGGCGCGTTTGGCGCGGATCTCAGTTTCATAAACCATGAAAATGCTCGAGCCCGTAGAGAGCTGCTTTTCGACCGCTTTCGTCAAAACCGTATCGAATTCCAAATCGTCGCCCGGAAGAATCTTGTCCAAGTAACGATACTCTTGATCCGCATGCAGAACGCGAGAAAGCTCGATGCCGAGCACGGCGAAGACTTTAAACTCAGACTCGCGAAAAACGGTCATGAACGTTGGCGGGGCTTCGCCCTCATAAACCGCGCCGACCGCCGCGCAAAACTGCTTGAGGCGTTCCTCAGTCACATGAAAATTTTGGATTTCGGATCGCTGGCCGACCAGCGCCTTAACATTGCTCATTCAATTTCACCTTAAGCGAGCTCACTCCAAATGAACCTTCTTAAAATAAAGATAGTTCAAAGGATTAAGCTCCAGTCCCTTCACTCGTTTCTGAATCAGTGCCATATTGGGCTCATAAAAGAGCGGGACAACCACTGCATCTTCTTCTAAAAGAATTTTCTGCGCTTCGGTATACTTTTTTTCCCTCAGTTTGGAATTTTGTTCCGACCGGGCGCTCACAACGAGCACGTCATACTTGGCATTTTTCCATCCGGTACGGTTATTTCCGGCATCACTGGTAAATACCGACATAAAATTGTCCGGATCCGGATAATCACCACTCCAGCTATTGAGATAGGACGCGTAAATCTTCAAGTCGAGCTGAGCACGAAAGGTTTTATGATCAAAGGGTTGTAAATTGACCGTAACACCCAGGTTTTTCTTGAGCTGAGCCTGGATGAATTGAGCTAAAGTGAGATTCTTCTCCCAATTCGCTAAAATCATGTCCATTTCGATCGGACGGGTCGTATCGAGTCCAGACTGGGCCAACTCTTTTCGCGCCGCATCAGGATCAAATGGAAGGCCGATCTTTTTCGAGTAACCCAAGAGCTTAGGCGGAACAAAACTTGTGGCAGCGGTCTGACCGCCATGAAGAAGAGGCGCGATTTGGCTCTTATCAATCGCCATCGCCAAAGCCCTTCGCAGCTTCGTGTTTGAAAGCGGATACTTTCCGACAACAAAAGCAGCGTATCCTGTCTTGAGATACGGATAGGTCTTCAATTCAGGCTTTCCGGATAACCGCTTCACAT
>CAZCBS010000130.1:0-10695 GCA_964496965.1 uncultured Bacteriovoracaceae bacterium | reverse complement strand
AAATCTTTGCGCGCCTTCCGCACCACTTCACTTGAGGTGTTAAACCCCGGACTCGGGGGCAGTGTTCCCCGAACCCAGATACTTCCCTCGTCGAGATGCGGAAGAAACTCCGAGCCCAGCCCCCCTCCGAAAGCCAATAGCGACGTCACAACAAGACTGCCAATGCCGATATAGATGACTTTTTTCTGATTCCCGAGGGCAAGAGCCAGCACTCTTCGGTACTCGCGATCGGCCCAGTCCATCACGGGATTGTGCCACTCCTTAAGCTCGCCTTTGAGAAAATAAGAGCAAAGAACCGGAGCAGGGGGGATGGCAGCAAGCATCGCAACGAGCGGAGCGAAAGCACACGTCCAGGCCATGTGAGTCAAGAGCGTGCCCTCAATTCGCTCAAGCGTGAAGATCGGCAAGTAAGCAAGAATGAGTATCGCGATCGCGTAGCCGATGGGTCGCTCGACTTCACGCGCGGCGTCGAGCACGAGCGTGATCATGTCCGGCTCAGGCTCGCCTCTCTCTTTCCGTTGATGCTTATGGCGAAAGACGTTCTCAACCATGACCACGGCACCATCCACGACCATGCCAAAGTCCAGCGCTCCCAGCGATAGAAGATTGGCCGGAATCTGCCGCAAATTGAGAAGAATCGATGCGATCAACAGCGACATCGGTACCGTACAGGCAACGATCAGGGCGCTTCTCAGGTTTCCCAGGAAGAAAAGGAGCACCAGAAGCACGAGGATCATTCCCTCGACCATGTTGTGCTCCACGGTATGAGTCGTTAGGTGAATGAGCTCAGCTCGATCCAAGTACGGCCGGATTTTCACATCCGGAGGCAGAATCCTCTCGTTCAGCTCTTTGACTTTGTCATGAATCGCGTTCAGGACATTTTCGTCTTTCTCGCCCACGCGCGAAAGGACAATTCCCTCCACGACGTCCTCTCGATCCTCAATCGTGCCGTCAGGCCTGTGCTCGGCCATCGAAATCTTTCCAAGCCTCTCCTGAGGACCAACGACGACCTGACCGACGTTCCTGATGCGGATCGGAGTACCGCTTTTCTGGCTGATGATGACATTTTGAATGTCCTCGATGTTATTCGCTTTGCCAACGCCTCGCACATTCAATGCCTGGTCGCCGCGCTGGATAAATCCGCCGCCGGCATTCTGATTGTTACTGGACAGCGCCTGAATCAGCGTGGCCGTCCCCAGTCCGTAATTGGCCAGCGCGAGTGGATCAGCAAGAACCTGAAACTGCTTGACCTCACCTCCAAAACTCGAGACATCCGCTACGCCCGGGACGGACTTCAGATGCTTCTCAAGATCCCAATCCTCGATCTCCTTGAGATCCATAATGGGGCGTTTGCTATCCAAGAAATACCAGTAGATCTGGCCCACAGGACTGGACATGGGGCCCAGTACCGGCTGCACTCCGGGTGGAAGCGTGATCTGAGGAAGCTTCTCGAGAACGAACTGACGGGCGCTGAAAGTTGGCGTTTCCTCGTCATAGATCATCGTCAAGTCGGAGGGCCTGAAGAGCGATACCGACCTCATATGAATGTGATGAGTTACGCCATTGAGCGTGATCTTGATTGGAACAGTGATCTGCCTTTCCACTTCCTCAGCGGCATGTCCGGGCCATTGAGTGATGATCTGCACCCAGGTATCCGCGATATCAGGATAGGCCTCGATCGGCAGCGCCTTGAAAGCAAGTGATCCACCGACGGCCAAGGCAAGAACCAGACAGAGCGTGAGGATCCGGTTGCGGAGCGAAAACTCCACGATCTTTCCGATCACGACTCGCCTCCGTTCAAAGCCGCATCCAGCAAGAGGCCGCCTTCGGTCACAACCTGATCTTCATCCTCAAGCCCCTGAGTCACGGCGACCGAATCGGAAGATTCGGCCTCGACAGTCACTTGCACCCTCTTGAAGATGTTGCCCGGCATGCGCTTGAAACAGAACACCGAGTCGCGTAAGCGTACGAGCGCGGACTTTGGCGCCACAAGAGCCGTGCGACGGCTCAGGATCAAATTTCCTTTGACGTACATATCAGCGCGAAGCTGACTGCCTGGATTATCCATCAATGCGCGAATCTTGATCGTGCGCGTATTCGGATCGACCACGGGGCTGATAAAGGAAACCTTGCCATGAATCGGCGGCTGTCCTTCCAGAGTATCGATCACGACTTCCTGGTTCTTGTGAACTTTTCTCAGATCCTCGACATAGATATCGCCAGCGAACCAAACTTTACTCAGATCACCCAATGTAAAAAGCGTATCCCCTTGATTCACAAGATTGCCGAGCACCGCTTTCTTGTCGAGCACCGCTCCGCCACGTGGCGCGCGAACGATGAGGTTCTCGCCTTTCACCTCGCGAGTCGTCGTGAGATTCTTGATATCGACATCACTCATGCCTAAGGCATTGAGTTTCTTTCTCGATAGATCAAGAAGATGCTTCGCTTCGGAGTTGTCTGAAGAGCTCTCTGACTGCTTGAGCGCCTGAACATACTCTTCTCGCGCAATGACAAAATCCGCGCTGAACAAGCTAGCAATCGGCTGGTCTTTTCCCAGCATTTCCCCCGAACTGACAAAGACGGCATCGATTCGACCACCGACTCGCGCGGGAACGACAACCGTGCGATCCTCCGGAACACCGATTTTTCCCATCAAGGACAGCTGCTCCGGAAAGTCATCCTTCTTCACTTTTCCCAGCTTCAAGTTCTGTATCGCATCTTCAGACAGCTTGAGGCTGTCGGGGGAGACTTTCCGCACCATGGCCTCTTCGACTGAACTATGCTTCGTACAAGAGCTCAGCGTTCCCGCGACCAGGATTAAAAATGGCATCAGGGCGAAAAAGCTGAATCGCTGAAAAAAAGAATTAATGACAAGCATGAGGCCCCTCGTTTTTTCCGATATCGCATCCCACTTGTGCGATGAGTTGGTTATAGAGCTGAGCCGCGCTCTGGCGCTTGGCCAGAAGATCGCGCTCCGCATCGTGCCAAGTTCTGCGAGCTTCGTTGAGCCGGAAGTAATCCGCCTTCCCCAAGCTGTAGGTCAAGAGAGTCAGGTCATAACTGGCCTTAGCGGCGGGCACTACGAACTTCTTCATCGATTCCAGTGCTTTTTGGGCGGCATTCAGGCTGGTATAGATTGTTTGTAAATCCGCGACCGATTGGATTCTCTGCGAATCGAACTGCCGCTCAGTCGCCGAAAGATCATGTTGAGCGGCGCGAATCCCGGGAGCCTCATTGAGCGGAAAAAATATCGGAACCGAGACACCGATTCCGATCGTATAATCCCTGGTGAGTCCAGGATTGGGTGCGGACCCAGGCTCGTGCCAGTTATTCACGGCAAACGTCAGCTGGAAATCGGGAAACGGAGCGAGATACGCGTTCTTCAGAGACGATTCGGAAGACTCTATTTGTTTCTGGGAGGCAAGCAGAAGTTGCCGATTTTTCAACATCGTTGCGGCCAGATCGTCGAATCTCTGATTAACCGACGGAATCACGATCTCACCTGGAACCTGCGGAAATAGCCATCGATCTTCAGGCCTTCGGATCAACTGACGGAACTGCGTGACCAGAACTTCGTAGTCGTTCCTGTTTTCGAGAATAGCTTGCGCGATGTTTCGCGTGGTAACTTCCGCATTCAGGAGATCCACCTTTGCGGCCTGTGAAGCCGCGAACTTTTTCTCCAGGAGCCTAGTGAGCTCCTCATTTCGCTTTTGTTCATCCAACAAGAACTGGTAGAGCGCATCGTTTGTCGCGAAAGCGATGAAGTTATTGGAGATCGCCGTCATGATATCGATCTCTTTCGCGGTGGCCTGCTGACTCGTGGCCTCAGCCTGATGACGAATCGCGGCGGCCTGTGACCAGGATTTACCCGGAAATCCTAATATAAAGTTGATGGCGTACACATCCTCTGCGGCCTGCTGAGAGAAAGAAAATCCCGGAACATCGGTCTTTATATAACTGAAGACCGGATTATTGGGCGAAAGCGCTTGCTTTGCCCGCTCTTTCTGCGCGGCTTCCTGGTCACGAATGGCAAGCAAATCCACATTGTCGCGAAGCGCGATCTGAACTGCTTCCTGATAGCTGACGTGCTGTGGATCAGCCGTCACTGCAAACGCCTTCACGCTCGCGAGAAGCGCGCACCCGATGCCGAATCTCAGTTGCTTCATAGGCCAAGTCCTCAGTTCGCCTTCTTGAGGTCAAACTCCTCGTATCCGTTTTTGCCGTGATTACCGACCCAAGTGCAGTGCAAGTCGGCCGTGGACTCGACTTTGCAATTCACGACGATCGGATTGTCTCCGGCGATCTGAATGACCAGCGTGCTCGTGCTTGGATCGAACTCTCCGTCCTTGAAAGGAATGCTTCCGGAGGTCAGCGCCTCGTCCGGCGCACCGTTCATCCGCGTGTCCGCTGAACGCTTGACGAAGAGAAATCTTCCGACGATCGAGAGCTGGGGAACCACCAGGGATCCGTTCTGAGTCGTTTCAAACGGGCGGAATAACGCTTCAATTCGGCCATAATCAGCGTTTTCTCCCACATATGTCCCGAAGAACGCCTCGTGTGAGCCGCTAAGCAAAGTTGCGCTACCGCTCATCCTGGATACCGTGAATCTGGCGCCTGATCCCGCGTTCCAGGTACAGTCCATCTTTTCCGATCCGGGGGCATCATTCGAGATGCGGCATTGCACATTGCTTGAGACGCCGCTCTGGTCCACGGTAAGCGAAACCGTACCATCTCCATCATAGCTTCCGCTCGTAACCTTATAGCGAAATTGCAGACCCTCCCCTTTACCGGCAACCACCACTTTCGGGGTATAACTCAGTTGCCCGATCAGTGTTGGCTGCGGCACCAAGCCTCCTCCATTGATCATCGCGGTATCAAGATCCAATAGGATCTGCGACGACTCCGACTGACCATGATATTTCCCGGCTACCCGCTCATATTGCTGCTGAACGGATGCCGCGGCCACTTTCTGCCGATCCAGCTCGCGCTGAGTGGTATCGCCCGTCGTCTCCTGCTCCAAGCATCCAGAGAGCCACAGAGAGAACATCATCAATAACATAGAGGAAAAGCTCATTCTCGAGCGCGAAAGCCTGAAAAACCGCATAAATACACCTTTGTTATGTATTTCTCCAAGTACTTTATCTTGGTGTTGCCGCCCGCTATAACATATGTTAGATCGGATTCACAAATGTTAATCAAATTGCGTCAAAATATTTTCCCAATGGTCGGCATGATTGCAAACCTCGCAGTATTTGCGACCCCTGCGTACGCGAACGAAGCGGAAATCGTGACAGGACTTCCGTATTCGACTCAATGGATATACGAGCGCACGAGCTGTTTCGTATATCTCAGCTACAACTCGGCGCAGTTGCGTGACTCCACGCTCAATACCGATCAATACTCAGCGAATTTCGGTAACAAAGGCTTCGACTATCCCGCATTCGATCTATTCAATCACATCGTTTCCTTCGCCGATCCTGAATCGAGTTCCAGATTCCGAGACGTCTCTCTGTGGGGTCGCTATTCGCTGGGATTCGCTGATCGAAAAGGAAGCCTGAGCAATTCCCGCGTTTCGCTCGATCCAAACCTCGAAAAATCCTCGCTTCTCATTCTCACGGCAAAGATTGGCGCGCTCCTCTCCTTCGACCGCTGGGATTTCGTCAAGCCCTATGCGGGCATTGAGCTTTCGCCCTATTTTTTCCGTCAGTCTGCCGATATCACGGGAGCCGAGCAACAGGGCGCATCTTACTCCTACGGTCCTGTCGTAGGCGCGCATCTTCCACTCCTTTTAAATGGCAAGGTCTCATTTATGACTGAGTACCGACATTCCACCGCAGGCAACGGATCCAAGATCATCGGAAGCTCACAAGCGTTGAGTGCCGGAATGGGTTTGGCATTATGAACAGAACCAGAATCGCAGCTATTTTCTCTGCCCTCGGACTTCTTGCCATGACGGGTTGTGATCAGACAGGAGGCTCTCTCTCTCAAATCTCCGGTCATTATGAAGGCACGCTCACAACGCATCTGGATTCAGCATTCCATCAATTGCCGGTCGCAGCGGACATCCAGAAGAGCCCCTTTCCGCTCAGCCTGACCTTTCAGGAGCAATCGGGAAAACCCGCTCTTCAGCTCGAGATCCACGAGGGCGGGAGCAACAGCATCACTCTGAAAAGCGAGCTTGCCACCGAAAACGAAATCGTCTCGCTACAGCTGACGCAAGATTGCTACACCGGAAAGTCCCGAACTGGACGAGGCATCAACCTTTGCGCGATGAATCGAGAATTTTCCCTCGAGGTCAGCGATGCCTCCGGGGCTTCCGTATTATCCCTGCATGCCTTTCCATTTCCGGCCGCAAAACCCTCGCCCCAGGAGGAATCTCCCCGCGGCTTCACGCTCAGTGAGGCGATCGAACGAGCTCGCAAGCAGAGCTTCGATTCAAGGATTGAATTCGAGCATGTCCTGCAGGCCAAAGCGCTTTCACGTGCCGCTTATCTGCATCTCCTGCCACAGATCACTCTGGGCACCGTAGTGAACAATATCACTCCGAGCTTTCAGACCATCCTGGGAGCGATCGGAGATCTGGCGCCCTTTCTATTGCCGAATCGCTGGCTTTCAGCGTCGCAAGCATCCAATCAATCGGAGGCTGAAAAGGATACGCAAAAAATCATGCAACTCGATATGGGCGTAAACATCGAAGGTCTGTTTTACGCCTATGCTCGTGACAAAGCGACGCACGACCTGACCCGTGCAGCCCTCGAAAAAGCTATCTCCGTCAGGAACGAAGTCCAGGTGCGAGAAGAGTTAGGACTTCTTGCAGCAGGAGCTACTGACAGCATGAACTCATCGATCAATCAAATCGAACAGAGTCTGCTCACCCTTGAGATGGTTCGCGCCGAGGATCTGGGAGCTATTTCCCAATCCCTGGGATACTTCAGTCCAAAACAGGTTCTTGATGCCGTGATCGATCATGAGCCCGCTCCGATCCAAACAGCCCCAAGCGTCAATTACGAAGCTCTGAACGCCATGGCACTGAACCGGTCCTTTGAGTTAGATCAACTCCATTGGCTGATCGATTCAGCACAAAAATCCAAAGGATCCAAATATTTTACTTGGCTCGACCCAGCGGGAGATTCCAACCTGGGACTTGGCTTCGCCCTAGGCAGCCAGATTGAAGTCTCAAGCTCCCAGATTCATGAGCTTGAGATCGAACGAGAACAGCTTAAATCCATCCTGTCGCAAAAAGTCTTCAACAGTGTTACCAATTATCAACAGGCGGTGAACGCCTTTGCGGAAACCAAGAAAGGCATTGCCATACAGGAGCGTCGAATGAACCAAGCTTTGAGCGATCTGGACACCGGAAAGCGAGTTGATTTTTTTGGACTCGTGTCGATCTTTCAAGACCATTTGGCCGCGCAGATTTCCCTCGAAAGCGCGCAAGCCAACTACCGCGTGGCAAGAGCCCAACTGGAGCGCCTAACTCTGGAAGGATACTATGGTCAATTCTAAAACCTCAAAACCGCGCAATTCTCATCGGATCCGAACCATCGGAGACCTGAAGCATTACATGGAAACATACGCGCTCTCACCCGAGATGCTTGCACGTAAAATCTCCCTGTCGAACATGACCATTCGTCGGATGCTTGAACGCAAGCCCGGGACCGAAATTTCCGAAAAATACTGGCCTCTCTTTGATCAACTGCTGGCTTCCGAGCCAGAAGCCACTGATTCCTACCTCGGGCAAGCGCCGACCAATCTGTTCGCTGATTTCGATTCGCTGACGCAGGACCTGGAAAAAGCGGGCATGGAAGAGCAGGACATCGAACGGGTTGAGGAAAACGTGCACTCCAAAATGGAAGATGAGCCCATCGGAAACGGGCTCAAGAGCTCCATCAAGGTACTCCTGAAAACCCTGAGCGCGCCCAAGATCCCCATGAGCTCTCGCGCAATCGCGGTTGGAGCCCTGCTTTATTTTCTGAATCCCATGGATCTGATTCCTGACGCGCTTCCGGGCGTGGGTTATCTTGACGATCTCTCGGTCGCTAGCGTGGCGATCTCTGCGATTGTAAAAAAATCCAAAGCAACAAATGAAGACAGAATAAAAACAATAAAACAGAAGAAGTAAAAGGAGTTCCCATGAAACTAACCAAAGTAATGTCGATGATCCTTCTCGCCGCGACGACTCCCTTGCTCAGCGGTTGCAATACTATCGGACAATCCGTTCTGATCCACGCCCTGGAGGACGCGAGGTCGGGAGATTTGCGTTCATTCCAATCTCATTTCGAAGGCGAAGCCCTTCAAGAGTTTGGCACCGCGGAAGGAATGACACGCTTTCAATCACTCAGCGCTCATTGGGAAAACTTCACCACGAGCGAAACCCTCGTGCAGGAATACCTCGGGAATGGTCGCCACAACAGTGTCTATCGTGAAGACGTTTTTGGACAAATCGGCAGCTCTGAACCAGTCATGGTTGGAACAGTTTACGTTCATTGCACAAATGTAAAAGTCTGGTATTGCGCGATCAACAAAGTTCAGCCCGCTGCTACTACTTCGGACCTGACTGCGACTTTCTAATAATATCGCTTGCGCGATCAATCGCTTCCTTCACTTTTTGAGCGAGAGTGCCGCATTGTTCAGGATCGATTTTGGCGATGATATCCGCTGCGAGCACGGCTGCAGTCAGAGCGGAGAGGGCATCATGGCGAACTTGGCTGATAAATTCTTCTCTTAAATCTCTCTCCACTTCGAGGCGCTCCATTCTTTGAGACGCTTTCTCGTATCGAAAGAGTTGGTGGATGCTGAGAGCTGCACGATTCGCCACTTCTTCAGCGAGCTTCAAGTCATCCTCATTGAATCGGCGACTGCTATGAGAAGTTACGCCCATCCACAGAGCGCCTAAAGTTTTTCCGTACGCCTTCAGCGGCACACAGATTACAGAGAGCACATTCAGTGAGCTCAGGAGCTCCGCGAGCTCCGGATAGCGAATCACCTTTAGAAAACCATCGATATTCAAATCCAGATAGGGTTCGAAATCAGGCTTGCCAGTACGGATCACCTTGCCCGTACCGTAATCGTCCTGAATCATCGGAGGATATTTATCCAGGAGCACGCTGAAGGATCTCGCCGATTTCGGATCGATGTGCGTCAATGCCACTCGCTTGGTTTCTCCATGTTCGGTCAAAAGCGTGATGACAGCGCAGTCGCAGAACTCGGGAATCATGAGCTGCAAAAGTTCCTGAAAACATTCCTGATTGGTCAGCGCCGAGCTCAGTCGGTGGCTGGCCTCCGAAAGAAATGATAGGCGCCTCGCCGCATGATCCAAGGTATCGAACTGCTTCCTGTCGTAAGATTGCATTGGATCGATATTGGCCATCGCCTATCCGCAAAAGTGCAAACACCATGCTTTGCCTTCATCGCATGAGCTGCCCGACTACTGCAGCGTTGTATGGAAACGCCTAAAACTCACAACTACCGTCGCCACGGCAATCAACACCAAGGCCCCGACATGGTAGAGCACGTAATCCATACCGCCCCCTTTGAGCATGATGTTGCGTAAAAGCCCCATGAAGTGAGCAACCGGATCCATCCCGGGAAAGCCACACCCCCCAGAAGGCATAGTTTCCAACGCAGAAAGACACCAATGCAGGAAAATTCTAGACCGGAAACATTAACCCTGAAAACATAAGCATTGGAAAAATGACGAGAAATCCTCCCAACGTCGCCTGCTGCTGGTTTTGGCAAAAAGTCGAAATCAAAGTCCCCATGGCCACTGCCGTGAAAACAAACGCCATCGCGGCCAAAAACAACAAAACCGCGGAACCTCGCAATGGAACGTGAAAAACAAGTGTTGCCACCGCGAGAAGCAACGGAAAATTGAACATTCCAAGTACCACATAAGGAATAGTCTTTCCGAGGATCACCTCAGACGTCGATACGGGTGCCGAGATGAGCATTTCGAAAGTCCCCATCTCTTTCTCTCGCACAATCGCGAGATTGGACATCACCATCGTCGTGATGATCATAACCATGCACATCGTGCCGGGCACCATGAACCAAGCGGTATTGAGATCCGGATTAAAAAGCACGCGCGACTCGATGACGATCGGAGGTTGCTGCGAATCTCGATTGGTGGAGCTAGGCTTCAGGTCGTCCGCCACCGTCGTTTTGGCGATCGAGTTCACATAGCTTTCGATCGACTGCGCTTTTGTTACGTTAGTCGCATTGATCAAAAGCTGCAGAGGAGCCCTGCGACGACCCAGCTCACGAGTAAAGCCGCCAGAAGGCGCAACTAATACGGCATCTGCCCGATTGGTCCGTATGAGCTCATAAGGATCGCTTACGCCAAAACTGTTGGCGGGAATAAACCAGCCGCTTGCAATGCTGCGCTCATAAATATCGCGAAGCACCGTGTCTCGCGAATCAAAGATCGCCGCAAGACGGATATTTTTAACCTCCGAGGAGATCGCCACGCCAAAAAGCGTGAGCTGAATGGTTGGCATGACAAAAAGAAGAACTCGCATTCTCGAATCACGCAGCGTCTGAGTCAGCTCCTTGCGGATAAATCCCGTCAACGTCTTTCGGTTCATGGTTCGACATCCCTCTTGAATTTCCTCGTTCCCAAAACGATCACGAAAATCCGCTAAAGCGCGACTCCTAGAAACCCCCATTTTAGGCCAAAAAATCCTTTTCGCTGACAAA
>CAZCBS010000129.1:0-10757 GCA_964496965.1 uncultured Bacteriovoracaceae bacterium | reverse complement strand
AATCCCTTGCCCTTGGCAGAAAGAATCGAAGCCATTTCGGTTTCTGGGATATTGGCGACATTAATCACGACATCGCCCATCTGGCCCTTGGTGGCGTTCCAAACTTTTTCCATGACTTGAACGGCGTTTCGGGCGTCCGCTTGGATGACTTCATCAACAAACGAAAGTCCGCTCAGTCGCTCGACGGCTTCTTTGGAATAATCAATAGCGACAGTCTTTACGCCGGGTTTTTTCTTGGCCTCATAGAGGCAAAGAATTCCGGACTTGCCACCGCCGCCAATGACAACCACCACGTTTCCTGGCTGAACCAGTTTTCGCGTTTGAGCGGGAGCGCCGGCGACATCCAAAACGGCCAGGGCAACCGTTTCGGGCATGTCCGATGGAAGCTGGGCAAAAATGCCTGAAGCGAAGAGGATGGCATGTCCTTCGATATCGACCCGGTCGATCTCAGGATGGATCTTTTTGATTTTGCGAATCAGAAGCGGCGTCAGCGAAAGCGAAACCAGAGTTGCAACCCGGTCGCCCACCTTGACAGGCTTTTGCTCGACTGGGTATCGCGGACCGACTTGGACGACTCGGCCGATGAGCATTCCACCTGATCCAGTGACCGGATTGTGCTGCTTTCCACGACGAGCGACCAGATCGAGGATATGTTTTTCGATCTTGGCCAAATCGCCTCCACAAGCTTCCGAAATCTGATGGAAGCTTGCGGAGTCGATGTTTAAGCTTTCAACCTCGATGAGAATCTCATCTTCAGCGATGGGAAGCGCTGGATCCACGGTTTCTGCCTGTTGAGGCAGCACTCCCTTTGGAGTGACGACACGTTGAATTCCCAGCGGATCCGCAGGCCGAAAGGTCGAGGTCATTAGGCTTTCAGCCCTTCATCTTCTTAACAACGCGCTCTTCAGCGATCTTGTCTGCGATCAGGTAGGATGGCAGATTTTCTTCCTTCGAGCGGTTCAAGATTTCAGTGATGGTCTTTCCGATCGTCGCGACATGATCAAATGCGCGGTTCTTGTTGTAGCCGCCTTCGACCATTTTCTCGTGATAGATGTTCATGACGCCGCCCGCATTGATGGCGTAGTCAGGAGCGTAGACCATTCCGCGGCGAAGGACCGCCGTTCCGTCCGCTGGAGTTGCAAGCTGGTTATTGGCTGCGCCTGCGATGACCTTGGCCTTGATGCGAGGCAAGGTCTCAGAATTGATGGTCGCGCCGAGTGCGTTTGGCGAGAAGATGTCGCATGGAACATCATAGATCGATTCTGGCTTCACGACTTCGATGCCGTATTTCTTCACAGCGCGATCGATCGTTGCTTGATCGATATCGCAGCCGATGACTTCAGCGCCGTCTGCGATCAAGTTTTCGATCATGTAGTAGGCAACGATTCCGAGGCCTTGAACTGCGATCTTGAGGCCCTTGAGGTTGTCGCTTCCGAAAGCATGTTTCGCAGCGGCCTTCATGCCGTGATAAACGCCCCAAGCCGTCGCTGGCGATGGATCGCCGCTGGAGCCTGGCTCGCCGTCGATTCCAAGAATGTGGCGAGTGTTGGTCTTGATCATGCGAAGGTCATCGCTTCCGATGCCGACGTCTTTTGCCGTAATATAATGACCGCCCAAGCGCTCAACGAATTCACCGAAGCGCTTCAGCATTTCAGGAGTCTTCTGGGTTTTTGCATCGCCGATGATCACAGCTTTGCCGCCGCCCCAGTTCAAACCAGAGATGGAGTTCTTATAAGTCATCCCGCGAGAAAGACGGAGCACATCATTGAGAGCTTCGCCTTCGTTCGCATAGTTCCACATGCGGCAACCGCCGACAGCAGGGCCAAGCACTGTGGAGTGCATTCCGATGATTGCCTTCAGACCCACGCTGGCGTCATGGCAAAAAACAATCTGCTCAAACTCGCCAAAACCTTGAGTCGTACCTGTAGCTACGGTGCGGATTTTTTCAAAAACCATGTTGAATTCCCCTTTTTTTGCAGAGGGCCATACACTAGCAAGCGACCTCCGGAGGTGCAAGAGCGAATCTTTTCCATTCATCTGAGGTATGGTCGGGTATGACGAGGGCAACTGCAATTCTGAGTCTCGCTGGAATAAGCGAGGCGACATGCCTCTGAAGCGCTGTTCAACTTCTAAACAGACGTAAATCAAAACTAACACATATTATAATGTAAGGCCTGTACTTACCTGATCAGCGGTTAATCTAACTTATTGAATATACAACAAAATATTATTTTAAGTCATTTTTGACGCACTGGCCCATGTCTTGCTCTACACAGGATCAAAGGCCGCAGTCCACCCAAGGGACGCAGCCAGAAAGTTTTAGGAGCGAGTGGTTATATGATGAGCAGAAAAACGTGGATCAAAGCCCTGACCGCACTTGAGATGTTACCTCTAGTCGCCGCAGCGACAGTCGCCCCAAAGGCACCTGATGTACAAGTCGTCGCAGCGCAGCCTGCGACCGCACCATCGGTTCAACCTTCTGCGGCGCCTTCTACGGCTCCTTCACCAGCACCAGCTTCAGCCTCGTTGACTCAGACGCAGCCGCAGCCTCAACCTCAAGCAGCTCCAGCTGTCCCAACCGAACCCTTCGAACTCGATTTCAACCAAGCTAGCAGGTTGGCAACGAAGGGCCTCTCTCTTGAAATCGTTCATGAAGACGCGAACGATTCAAGCAGCCCAGTTCGCACGGTTTCCCTCCGTGGCAAAATGTACAAGGCTTGCGCTGACCATTTTACGATTTCGAACACGATCGCCGATCCATCCGTTTCAGTAAACACGTCGATCGGTTTTAAGATCGTAGACGATGGCGGTGGCTTGGCCTGCGTGAAAGAGCAGAACAATAAACCATGCACAGCATCGACCTGCGTCAGCCTCGCTTCGCGCTTTGACGGCGCAACGATGGAGCTGATCAACTATGGCCGAGACGCAAACATCCAATTAATCCATTCAGACCCAAACCAAGACCCTGGCATTGTTCCTGAAAACATCGGTTCTTCCGCTCTGAAGTTTGAAAGCGCCGAAACCCTTCGCAAGCGCGCGCAAACCGCAGAAGAAGAAGCACGCCACGCTCGAAACGAGAAAAACGAAGAGCTCTTCAAAAACTGCCGCCATGATCTGGATGAACTCGCAGTCGCTACCAAGGCACTCAACGCCCTGATTCGCGACGCTAGTGTCGCAGCCGAAGACGTTCGCTCGAAGCGCGATGAGTTGAGCAAAGCAAAAGAAGCTTTGGCCAAGAAACAAGTCGCCGATGAATTCAATACGCTCAAGAAGCGTGCTGAGAATTTGAAAGAAGCTGACGACGTGGAAGAGCTTTCTGGGCAGATCGCCCAGTTCGCGGCAGATCATTCTGAGTACGCCAAAGAAGCGCGCCAAGCTCAAATGAAACTGATCTCCAGCGTCGAAGAAGCCATGGGCAACACGCCTGAAAGCTTCACCGCACGCAAGCAGATCTATCAAAACTTGATCGGCATGGCAGGCGTGTCCGCGAACGACGCAAAGGCGATTCGCGTGAAGATGAACGGCCTGAATATCGCTCAGCAAGCGCTGGCCCTTCAGTCAGGAAGCTTTGGCCCGAACGAATACAACTCTTTCAGAAACGGCGCCTTCAACGATCTTGCGAAGACTGCCTATAACGACTACGTGAAGAGCTGCGCAAACACGAGAGCCAATGCACTCTCTGAAGCCTGCTCCACTGCGATGAAAAACTACACGGCAGTCCAGCAGCTGGATAAGGCCGCGTACGCGACAGCGCAACAAACGTACAATCAGCAAATCCAAGAAGAGAGACGACAGCAACAAGCTTACTACCAGTCGATGACTCAGCAACAGCAGCAGTTCGCGAACATGGGAGCGCAAGGAGCACAAATGCCAGGCATGAACTCCATGTCTAACTTCGGTGGAATGCCAAGTTTTGGTGGAATGCCGAGCTTCAGCGGAATGCCAAGCTTTGGCGCGACACCTAACTTTAGCGCATCGCCTGGATTCGGCGGAACGCAGTTCGGATTCGGCGGAACGAATGGGTTCTCGTCCGGATTTAATGGCAACGCCGCCTTCAATGTAAATACCGGCTTCTCAGGAATGCCAAACATGTCCTCAATGAATGGAATGCAACGGTTTTAAAAGTGACCCGGGCAGGCAAAGCCGGCCCGAGATGATCAGTGTTGAGCAGAAGCAGAGTGACACACCCGGCCACAGTGAAACACCGGGTCCAGTTGAAGCAGAATTGAGAAAAGTCCGAAAAAAACAGATGACCCTGCGAGAATTCAGCTCTCTCCGCAGGGTCATTTTCTTTTTTCATTTGACGATCGTTCGTTTCCACGATTAGTTCTTTCATCTCAGGCCGCTTGGTTGTTTCAGTTAAGCGCCAGCCTGTGACAAAGAAGTTGCTCTTCCAATCTTTACAGGGGGTGTTCGAATGGCAACAGGATTAGTGAAATGGTTCAATGACAGCAAAGGCTACGGATTCATTCAAGCAGAAGGCACGGACCGCGATGTGTTCGTTCACTACACTGCGATCACCGGCGATGGTTTCAAAACCCTTGCTGAAGGCCAAAAGGTCGAATTCGAGCTGATCGAAGGCCCGAAAGGCCCCCAAGCTGCAAACGTTGCTAAAGCAGCAGCAGCTAACTAAAAATTTCCAAGCGAGACGTAAGTCACGCTGAAGAATTAAAAAAGGCGAAATGGAGCGATCCATCTCGCCTTTTGTTTTTTATTAAGTCCAATTCAGGCCAGGAAAAGCATTAGCCCCAGCGAGCTTCGGCTCAGCAACCTCAAGCGAAGCGATCGGTGCCGCGCAATAAAGGGTCGAAGTGAGCGCGGTCGGAAAATGATTTCCGCTTTTCTTAAACCCACCAAACGGTAAGCGAGAAGAAGCGCCCGCGGTGGATTTGTTCCAGTTCACTAAACCCATCTCAAGATCATCGACTGCCTTTTCGTACTGAGCGCGATCCGAAGTAAAGATCGTCGCGGCCAATCCGTATTGAGTCTCGTTGGCCTGCTCAATGGCTTGCTCCAGCGTGTCGACACCTAAGATCGCCACGTTCGGGGCAAAGAGCTCCGTTTGTTGATAAACGCTCTTTCTCGTATGCGCGATCGAGGAATCCTTCACCCAGCAAATCGATGGCGTGACGTAATTGCCTTGCTGCGGAAGCTCCAAAGCCTTTCCGCGCATGATAATCTCGGCGCCTTCACGTGAGGCGATTCCTAAAAATTTCATGTAGCGATCGACGGAAGCCGATTCCACAAGCGGGCCCATGAACGGATTGTCGAGAGGGTGACCGATCGTAAACGCCTTCGCTCTTTCGTGGAAACGCTCGATAAACTGATCGAGGATCTTGTTATCAACGATCACGCGGCTCGTGGCGCTGCAGCGCTGGCCTGCAGTGACATAAGCGGCAAAAATCGTTTCTTGAATCGCGACATCAAGATTGGCATCGCCCCAAACGATCGTCGGATTTTTTCCGCCCATCTCCAAAGCAAGAAGCTTCCAATGCTGCTGAAGCGTGTCTTGCTTGATGCGAGTTCCGACTTCATAGGAGCCCGTGAAAAGAATCCCTGAAACATCTTCGTGAATGCAAAGCCTGCGACCCAGCTCACCGTTGCCTTGAATGAGATTGAAAACGCCGGCAGGAAGGCCTGCTTCTTCAAAACATTCGGCCATGAGTTGCGCGACCATGGGAGATTTTTCGGATGGCTTGAACACCACCGTGTTTCCGGTCAAGAGAGCGGGGACGATGTGGCCGTTTGGCAAATGCCCGGGAAAGTTAAACGGACCGACGACCACCATCACGCCGTGCGGACGATAGCGGCAAACACCGTTGGTGTTGTCCATGATCTTTGGGATCTCAAAGCCCGTCACATAGCGCATGCTTTCGTTGATCGTGACATCGACTTTGTTGACCATCGCCGCGACTTCAGTTTTTGCTTCCCAGGCGGGTTTCCCGACTTCGCGAGCGATGACGTGGATAAAATCCTCTTCGCGCTTTTTGACCGCTGCCTGATATTTTTTCAAAAAGTCGGCGCGCTCGGAAAGCGGCCTCTTTCTCCACGCGAGAAACGCATTGCGAGCCGCTTCGACAACCGTATCGACGGCTTGGTAGCTATATTGAAAGCGCCCAATCTCATCTGAAAAATCCGCCGGGCTCTTGCTTACCCACTCCCCGCTGACATCGCTCGAGGTGGCCGGAGGCGCGAACTTTCCGTTGATGTAGTTTCCGCGGACCGCGAACTTCTTGAGAGTGTGGGACATTCAAGCCTCCTAGTAATAAGGCATAAACACGACCGGATCGCCGACACCGATGCCGAGAACCGATTGCATTTGCGTATCTTTGACTTCGGGGACGAAAATTTTTCCGTTTTCGATTGCCGCTTGGATAGCGGTCGCCCTGAACTGACCAAACTCTTGATCAGCTTTGCAGAGAATACCCGACTCACGCGTCGCGGAGGAAGAGGCTTCTGCCGAAGGAGCGAATTGATAACGAGCGATTTTTTTCACCGGCGCCAAATCTCCGATATCCGCCCAAAGATGCGGACCGCCGTCGAAAGGATCGACTTGATTCTTATATCTAAAGCCGATCTTTTTAAGCATGTGAACAACCGGCTCGGTGTCTTTGCCGACTTTTCCTAAAGCATTGCGAGCTTCAGCTGGAAAAAACGTCGTATAGATTTTTCCGGACGGAAAAAGAGAGAAAATGAATTCTTTGTTTTTTTGGCAAAGCTGATCGGCTTCCCAATAATCCATATTGGTAAAACGGCGACCAATCGCTTCCCAAAGCGGCGATTGTCCGCGCTTATTGAGAGGAGGCAAAAGCTCCGCGATCACTTTGTCTTTGAAGCGAGGGCGATTGAGGCCCATGAACAGAAACCGAACGAAAGAGATTTGCCTTCCGACGCGAGCGTCCGAGTTTCTCAGCTCGGGATCCAAAACCAATCCGCCGATCTCGGATGGACCGTCGATATCGAACTTGAGCTCAAGCGTTCCGTGAATAAAGCCTGTGTTGATCGTGTCGGAATACTTTTCTTCGCTTCCGATCTGAAAATAAAAATGCGGGGAGTCCGCTGTTCCGTGTTGCGCGGCCGCCATGGACGTTCCGACCACGCGATGAGACTCGAGATCTTCGGCGACAAAAAGATATTTTCGCTCGCTGAACTCTTCGACGTCGTCTTTGAAAGAAGCGACAGAGCGAAGAATCTTTTCGCGAAGCGCCTCTTTGTCGTTCGTCAGATTAATGAAACCAGGAATCTGGGAAAAGCGCTCCAGCGCATCTAAGTCCCGTTCCTGGATTTCGCGCAATAAGATCATAAACACACCTTTTCTATGAGCTTCTCGTAAAAGAGAGTCGCTTTTTCGATGTGCTCAAGGAGATTGTGCTCGTTCGGGCTGTGGCTATTGCCTTGAGACATTCCCGGACCAAATACGACCGCCTCGTATCCTGCGCTGAAATACTGCGCAGCTTCGGTCGAAGTCGCTTTCTTATCCAAGACCGGCTCGATGTCGGCAGCTGTCATCGCGTCTTTGCAGACCTTCACAAGCTCATGCTCCAGCGTCATGTTGAGACCTGGATTCATGCGCTCGCGGACTGCCGTGATGTTGAGATGCGGGTAGCGTGAAGCGATCGCTTGAATGCCTTCTTGAATATGTTTTTCGATCGCCTCAGGAACCAGATCCGGAAGCAATCGCAAATCAAACCCAAGCGTCAACGCGCCTTGCGTTTGCTTGAGCTTTCCAAAGTTGATCGTCGAGAACGCCGGATTATAGGTCTCGTCTTTGACTTTCTCGAAATCGCGCGAGATGCCGCGGAAGAAATCGACGATCTCGTTGAGACACGGATAAAGCGCTTCGGGCAGGAAACGAACGCCCGTATCGCCAATGCCTCCAAGGTCCACGCGAAAATTCTTGTCTTTGCCCTTGGACGAAACGAAATCACGGAAGAAGCGCTTGAAGTCTTCAAACTGGTGCGACGTCACGTAAAACTGAGCCAGCGCGCGATCTGGAACCTTGTTGATCGTGTCACCGCCGTCAAACTGAGTGAAGCGGAATTCAAAGCCCGCGTCAGTCGCCGCGCGCAGGAAATCCATCGCGCCCACGATCGCGTTGGTTCCCAGATGTGGATATGAGCTGTGAGCGGATTTTCCGAAAGAGTGAAGATCGATTCGGCGGTTGAATCCGCGCGCATCTCGCTCGACTTGTTGAAAGCCGATCGCGACTCGGAAAATATTGAGGCATTTATGCGCATGAACCAGCTTCAGCCCCGACGGCTCGCCCACCACAACGAAGCGAGGATTGAGCGCGCCCGACTTGATCAAATAGCGCGCACCGAACATTCCAAGCTCTTCGCCGCAAGTACCGACAAGATAGATCGGCATCTTGAGCTTCTTTTCGCGAAATTTAGTGACCGCATGGAGCTTGCAAAGAAAGTCGATTTTCACGTCGGCAGTGCCGAGACCGTAGATGCGGTTTTCCTTGATCGTCGCGGCAAACGGATCTCCCGCCGTCTCGGTCCAGTTCTCGGAAAGGCCCGGGCTGACGGTATCCAGATGCGTGTTGAGCAAAAGTCCTTTTCGGATCTTGCGATCAACCAGTGGGTCACCCAAAATCCCAATAACGTTGAACTGGCGCTTGGAAATATCGTCCAGCGAATGCGTCACTTGCTGAAGCGACGCCTTGAGTCCCCGATCCTGCAAAAGCGCCAAGATATAATTGGCGAGCTCTTCGTTGCCGCGGGATGTTTCCGAGTTGATTCGGATCATCCGCTTTGCTTCTTCCAGGAGTCTTTTCATTTTCCCGCCTTAGCCGCTTTGACTTCATGCAAAGCTTTTTCAATCAATCCACAAGCGACATCGATGTCCGCTTCCGTCATCGCGCCGAGGGGTGGCAACATTCGAATCAGATAAGGGCCATGGCCACAGTAGAACGCCACGAGGCCGAGATCAAAAAGCTTCTTCAGCACGATCTTGCAATCGTCGAGCTTTCCTTCGAAGGGCAGGAACGCGATCATTCCTCCGACAGCTTTCACTTCGCCGATCATTTGATCCTTGCCCTGGCCTTGGCAAGTGGTCTCGCGCATCCGAATCAGGTTGGATTGAAAACGAGCCGAGAGCTTTTCGATTTTTCCGTGAGCGCCAAGGTAACCGTCGCGCTTGAGGATCTCGATCGTCTTGCGAGCCACGCGGAGACCGGCCGTGCTGCCGGCAAAGGTTCCGGCCACGAGGCCTGGCTTTGGCGTGAGCTCTTCGCTCCAAAGGACGACGGAGGCCTGAAGCATTTTCGCGGCCGTCACGATGTCGACATATTCTTGAAGATTAAACTTTTGGAATGCAAAAAATTCGCCCGTGCGACCAAAAGTCTGGATCTCGTCGAGCCAGATCATCAATCCGGATTTTTTCGCTTCTTCGAAAATGCGGACGTAGAACTCGCGAGGAGCGGCATTGAATCCGCCTTCGCCTTGGATCGGCTCCATCATGAGCGCACAGAATTTTCCGGGATAGCGCGTGAAATGCTCCTGCATCTCGCCGAGAGTTTTCTTTAAGCTGGCTTCGAGCCCGAGTGCTGGGCTGTAGAAAGAAATGTACTCGACTTCGCCGTAAACAGGCTGGCCTTGCCGATAGCTCGCGTTGTCCGTCAGCTCCTGCATCGCCGTGGAGCGGCCACAGAAGCAGTCTTTGAACGCGAGAACCTTGGTTGCAGGGACTTTCTTTTGGCGAAGGATCTTCAGGGCAAGCTCATTGGCCATGGTTCCGCAAGTCGTGATCCAACCGTGCTTGAGTTTCGAATTGCCGTTCACTTCGGCAAGAACCGCGCTCAAAAGCTTTTGCGCTTCTTGACCTGGCTGCAAATTTCCCTGCATGAGATCCGCCGGAACCGCATCGATCATTTCCGCCATCAGCTCGGGATGCGAGTGACCAAAGAAATTGATTCCAATTCCCGTGATCAAATCCATCTTCACGCTACCATCCATCAGCTCAACGTAGGGACCGGAGCCGATTCCGGATGAAAGATATGGGAAATAAGGCTCGCGTCCTTTGTCATGCGTGAAATCCTGAAGCATCTTTGCATACGCGTCTTTGATTTCAGACGATGTGCTCGCCGGGCGAACGCCGCGAATCTTTTGCGAAGATTCTGCGATCACTTTTAGCAATTCGTTTTTTGCTGAACGATAACTCGAGGATTCGAGCAAGGACTGGGCTTGTGTCATAGGAGTTCCCCAAAATTTTTCGAAGAATATCATGAGCTTATTTTTGTTGCAAGGAAACGGACCCCTCGCTAACTTGATGCTTATATGATTTTCGCTGTCCTGTTTTTCAGCGCAATAGCTGACTTTTCCGCTTTCACTCCGGCGCACGCAGAAGAGGGCAGCTGGTCGCGCTGGCAAGAAGCACGTCAACTGTATCAGTCTGGAAAATACGACGATGCTTTTCAATCTTTGATTGCGCAACCCAACGGCAACGATCCGGTCTATTTTTATAACTTAGGAACGATTTCGTATCGCATGGGACGCAAGGGCGCGGCACTCGGGTATTTCGAGAAAGCCAACCCGTTGAAACGCCATTAACCCGAATTTTATCATAAACCCAAGCTGACCCGGTCGGAGCCTTGAAAAACAATGGGAACGGGGAAATTATGATCTGCCTCAAACTGGACGGAAACGCTTGCGGATCAGGTCTCTCTTGAGGAAATCCGTGGTGTTCTAGGCGCGATTCTTTTGATTCTTGCGGTCTTTTGGATTCGTACTTACCGGAAAAATCGCGATCTCAAA
>CAZCBS010000128.1:0-10799 GCA_964496965.1 uncultured Bacteriovoracaceae bacterium | reverse complement strand
AGCTGCTCGAGGGATGAGGCGCCCCCGCTGCCTCCGGCGCCCCGGTCCGGCTTCGGGGCCGCGATCGGGGTGGTTGACGCGTTCTTTTTTGGAAAAAGGACGTATTCCAAGTCGATGTGAGCGCCATCAAAGGGAACGCTCGCCAAGAGCCTTGCAGTGTCCCGCACGCTGGTCTCCATCCAGGCGTCCCTTTCCAGATGGACGGTTTTATCTTCGATGCCCCCGATCCAGGGCAATATTTTCAAGGAAGGATAAGTTTGCTTGAGAAGAGCCACGGTGGCGCGGGCCCTCTTGGAAAACGCGTACTTCGGCAAACGCCCGTCTTTTTGGTAAGGCCCGGCGAAGATGTAAGCATATCGAATACCGTTGCGCTTGAGTCGATCAGCGAGGTTAATCAACTTTTCGTTTGTCAGCTTCTCATGGGTGGTCGGGTCGAAACCGCGCAGAAAGACGCTTCCGGCCCATACGGCGTTTTCTTGGCCGCTGGGGCGCAAACCCTGAGCATGAAGAGCCGAAAGGGGCGTAAAAATAGTCAGCAATAAGAAAACGAATTTCATCGCGTTTTCAGTTTAGATTTGTCGCCCGTTTTCAATGCTTCGTAGAAGCCCAAGAACTTCTGCATCTGTGGATCCTTCATGGACTTGTAGTTTTTATAGAGCAGGACGGTCTTAGGCCAATTTACGTCTTTGGATCTTGATTCGGCAATTTCCCTTTTTCGAAACAACCAACGAATTCCCGCGCAAATCGTCAAATTTGGGTCGAGCATGTCGTCGGTTTTGAGATTGACGAAGTGATCCTTAAGGTCCTTGCCTCTCCATGCCAGGAACCCGACGCTTTCATCTGTCACTTGCATTAATCCACGAGCTCGCTTTTTCCCCTTTTTGCCGTTCCAAGCGTTCGGATTGAAGCCAGATTCAGAGGCGATCAGGGCCTTTACGAAATTGCTCTCAAGCGGCTCTTTAGCGCTTAGAACTTCGTTCCAGTATTTCGTCCATCCGGCGATAAAGACGTCAAATGCGGCTTCGTTTGAGTACATTGAGAGAATCTGATCGGCTGGTAAGTTCGTTAGTGAGCTAAAGTGCAATTCGGCGATCTTTTGGATTTCCGCCGCGTACAGCTGATCTTTCCCTGTTTTATTGATGACGCATTCGTTCGGGTGTTGGCTTCCCTGTACTGGCTTACCATTTTTCCTGACATAGGCTTTTTGAGCGTGCTTGCTTCTATAAAACTGATCTCCAGGACAAAGTCTCCAAGGATGCACCTTTTCGCCGGTGGGGACTTCGTTTTCTAGAAGCGCGATTGATACCGCTTTCGATTTTGCAGGTATTTTACGTTGGAAATCGATCGGTGATTTACCAAACGCTTTTCTGATCTTCGTTTCCTCTCGATATGCCCGCTCCTGGCGACGGACTTCCTTGGGAAAGGACTCCATCGCTTTCTTGATCTCCTTGAGTTTTGTTTTGGCTTCTTTTTCCGTCATGGAATTTCCCCATTCAGGAAGGCTTTCTGGAACTGACTTTGCTTTTTCTCAGAAAGTTTATCGAACTCTCCTTTACTTTGGAGCGACTTAGGTTTCTTTCCTGAATTGTCGAACACGTACCAATCCGAACAGAGCGGCCAATAGAGATGCCAGAAATTACTGAAGCAACGCGGGTGACGCCGATGCACGGCCTCCGTCGGAATCGGATGACCGCCCAACTGGACGCGCTTCTTAATGCGCTGAAGATTCTTTTTCACTGAGTCGAGATAGAGAAAATAGATCGTGACTCGATAACCTTGGTCGATTGCGTCTTGCAGAATGGCCAGCCACGTTCGTCCAGAAAGAGTGGACTCAAATGCAAAGCTTTCACCGTGGGCAATCATGGATTTGATCTCGCCGATTAGAACTCGACCAGCATGAAAGGATGCTTTTTCAAAATCGAGGGGCGCAATACCGGCGGCGATGCGGTCCGGATTGAGGTAGACAGTTCGACCATGTTTGCCAAGAAGGTAGACGCTGGCAAAAGTGGTTTTACCGCTTCCGTTAGGTCCTGCGACAATCTCAATAGTTCTTGGTGAATGAGGTTTCTTATTTTGGTCAGACATCTAAAGTGAATTTAGATGGTGCTGGTAGATGCGTCTACCAAGAATCTCAATTTCGTCTACCAAAAGTCTAGGGCGGAGAAGCTAACGCCTTGATTTGGAATGGTCCCCAGGACTGGACTCGAACCAGCATGCTTTTGGCGCTCGCCCCTGAAACGAGTGTGTCTACCAATTCCACCACCTGGGGACATACACAGGGTAAGATGTTTGACCTACTTATCACAACTTTGCGTTTTGTAAGCCAAAATTTGCTGCGATCGGCCGATCGATTGCTGAGTGCGCCGTTTTTGATTTAGCCATAATTCCAGCTACTTATATTTGCCGACGATCTTCACGCTGAGACATGATAGAGCAAACAGCTATGAAGGAATTCTTCACGGCAGCCCTCGGAATGATTTTCGCGACTTCGGTTCGGGCCGCGGGAATCGAGCTTCGCCCCGATATTTCTCCAAACGGAACGATGCAGATGGGCTTTCAATGTCAGTACGATAGCCGCGACAAACTCGCCTTTTTTTGGCTGATCAAAACATCGCAAAGACTGCCTCGCTTTCCCGCATCGCTTTGGTGGAGCGCCTACGACACGAGCACAGGACGATACTACCTTCCATGGAAGCATTTCGAACTCGCTCGCCAAACTGCGCCCGCGTCGACGACACTCGTGATCGAGTCGCATGACGAAAATGAAGTGCGCCAGGTTTTGCTGAGGCTTGCAGTGACTGAGATCCATTTTTCGTTAGATGGTTCAGGAGACGGCATATTCAACGCCAAAAGCGTCGGATATGTTTTTCCGCTCGGCAAATATCGAGCGAATGCCGTCGATTACTTTTATGATCTGACCAACCCCAGCCAACACTGCGAAGTGAACGAGTTTCAATTGCCTAGAAAGAGCTAAGACAAAGAGAAAACTATGAACGACAAATACTACTTTGCCAGCGATAACTCCGCTCCTGTTTGTCCAGAAGCTTGGGAAGCTCTGACCCGCGCCAACGTCGATGCGATCGGATCTTACGGGAATGATGCGATCACTCGCGATGCCAAACAAAAGGTTCGTGATTTTTTTGGAACCGATTGCGAAGTCTTCTTTGTCTTCAATGGAACGGCGGCAAATGCCCTTCTGGTTGCGGCGATGTGCGAGAGATTTGAAACCGTGCTTTCGCATCAATACGCTCATATCGAAACGGATGAGTGCTCGGCGCCCGAGTTTTTCGGAGCAGGCACTAAGGTCAAAGGCATCTCCGGTCCGGGCGGAAAAATGGATTTCAAACTTCTCAAACAACGGCTTCAGATGCCTAGAGAAGTTCACTTCTCCCCAGTGGCTGCGGTTTCGGTGAGCCAGCCTTCGGAGCTGGGGAGTGTCTATTCTGCTGAAGAAATGCGCGAACTCGGTGAGATCTGTCGCACCCACGATGTTTGGCTTCATGTGGATGGCGCTCGCTTGACCAATGCGATCGTGGCGGCGGGATGCTCGCCGGCGGATCTGACTTGGAAAGCGGGAGTGGATGCCGTGAGCTTTGGCGGCACTAAGCAGGGATTAGGATTTTCTGAAGCCGTCGTGATTTTTGATCGCGAGCTTGCCAAGGATTTTGCTTATCGCCAAAAGCAGGGAGGCCAGCTGGCATCAAAGATGCGCTTTCTTTCGGCCCCTTGGAGCGTGTTTCTCAACGACGGCATTTGGGATCGTTACGCTAAAAACGCAAACCAAATGGCTGCCGATCTTTCTAAGATGCTAGGAGGCTTTGGACTTAAACCGGTTTGGGAAGTTCAGGCCAATGCGGCTTTCTATCGCTTGCCGGCGGGACTTCATGAAAAATTTGAGCAGCGCGGATGGCATATCTATCCGTTCGCGGAAGAGACGATTCGCTTCATGACCTCTTGGAACAGCCGGCCTGAGCAGATCGCTGAATTGAAAAACGATCTCTCCCAGCTGTTGTCGAAACAGTAAAAGTATTGCTATCCTGGCTCTATGCTCAGGAAAACGATTGCTCGAACCCCGTTTGTCGTCAGCCTTTTGTTCATCACTTTTTTGCTCAACGGATGCGCGTCGCTTCCGGGGGGCAAAGAACCTACGGATGACGATATCAATGCCGAGGCCGCGAAGGCCTATTCCGACGTGAAGGCCAAGTCCAAAATGTCCAACAACAAGACTTGGAACGACATGGTCCAACGAGTGGTCAAGCGAATCGCCACCGCATCGGGAGAGAACTTCCAATGGGAAGCTGTCGTCATCGAAAGCCCAGAAGTGAACGCTTGGTGCATGCCAGGTGGAAAAATCGCAGTTTACACGGGAATTATGCCCGTGCTCAAAACCGAAGCTGCATTAGCGGCAGTGCTTGGACATGAAGTCGCGCATGCGACTCGCCGTCATGGCAAAAAAGGTTACGCTCGCGCCATCAAGACGCAATACGCGGGCGCTGCAGTGGGTATTGGATCGATCGTCGCAGGCCAGCTTTTTTGCAAATCGACGGCCTGCAAAGCGCTCTCGGCCGCGGGAGGCGCCGGAGCAGGGCTTTTGATCACGTTCCTGGATCGCAAATTCTCTCGGACCGATGAGACTGAGGCCGACCAATATGGCCAGATGTACATGGCCAAAGCTGGCTATGATCCGGCTGAGTCCATCAAGCTCTGGGAGCGAATGACGGCAGCGATGGGGGGCAAGGCACCCCCTGAGTGGATGTCGACACACCCCTCCGACCAGACTCGCCGAGGAAACCTCAGTAAGTGGCTCCCGCAGGCTGAGGTCGCGTATAATCAAGCTCCGCAGAAATACGGCTTAGGCGAATCGGTTCCAAGCCATTAAATAATCTAAATTTATCAAATTCGGGGTTTTGCCGATAAGAAGAAGAGTGAAAACCCTGATTTGCATTAAAATAATGCATTTTGTCACGCTTGCGCTATTTGCCCCGTCGCTGGTCATGGCTTCAGGGATGAACGACGCAACGGCGTCGCATTGCCTGCGGGATCGGCTTCTCGGTCAAATCAAAACGATCCAAACTCGTCCGGCGCAAGTCGATTCGCGCTATCGTCAGCTACAAAAAGCATGTTCCGAGCGTCGTTTCAATATATGTAAAGACGCGACACTTTCCGATGAGCAAAGAAAAAGCCTGCTTCGCGCAGCTTCTCATTTGGATAAAGAGAATATCAGAAACGCGTTTCTGCAGTCGTTCCCTCCTCGTAATAAAAGCGATCTCGAAAAACTGAATCGCTATTTGGCTAAGCGGCTTGAGTTCTGCGATCCACCGATCCATCAAACATGCGCGTCGGATCGGTGGCAACTCGTTATCGAAGATTATGTAGCGAGACATGGGACCATCGCAAAAGCAAAGTATCTGTCTCGCTGGAACGAAGACAATCTCATGTCGAGAATTCCTGGCCTTGAAGATTTTCTGAACGAAAGAAAAGGCCTCGCGGGATTTCGGCAAAATCCGGAAGCCTATCAGAAGCTGCTTCAAACACCCGGACTGAGCGCGGACTCGATCAGCATCGTGAGCGAGCAGGCCATGAAAAAGCGAATCAACGACGTGAACAAGGGGTTCTCGGATGCCCTGGGCGAGACTCGGATGAGGAGCTTTCACTGGTATCTCGAAAAAGCGCTCGCGGAAGAGGGAATTACGCTTCCAGACGCCGTGCGCGTGGATTTCAAGACGGACCGTCTCATCGAGCCGTTGCTGAAATTGCATCAAGATCATCCGAGAAAAATTGAACAGGCCGTGAATCGCGCCGCTGCCGAAGCCAATGCTGAAATGACTTTGGCCGTTCAAACACGGTTTCCGGAGCTCATGTATATCACGGATATGTATGAGCCGAACCGCTGGTTCAACACCGCGACCTTCTCTCGTCCCGGTTACTCGCCGAGACTGAATGAGGCGCTAGCGTCTTTCAAGGCGAGAAAGATGCGCGAGGTCTCTGCGCTGAGCGATGTGGAAGCTCGCGACCAATTTGTCGCGCTTGCGAAAAACGCGATCGCAATGGCTGACGAAATGAAGAAACTCGACGCTCAAAGTGACGGAAAGCTCTTAAAGGCTGGGGTGATTGATAAATACGGCGCATTCACTCAAAAAACGGCTGAGATCATCAGAAAACGTAAACCGGAAGCCAGCCTTTCGAGCGCGATCGTTGAAACGTTTAAGGTCAGACCGACAAAAGCCCAGGAAAAGCTTCTTGAACAGCAATGGCACTCACAAGACATGCTCAGCTTGCCGCTGGTGACCATCGATAAGATGCCGGACATTCCCAAAAAGGGCGCAATTTTGGGGGGAGATGGAATCGCCGGAGGAGCGATTGACGCTTGGACTAAAATGCAAGCGTTGTTGGCGCATCGGGATTTGATTTTGAGCAAAGTTTCGTCAGATGAGCTAGTCAAATTTGTTTTCAACGCACTCGTCGAGGCGGACGCAAATGCGAGCGCGATCATTCGTTCGGCGCCGATGCTATTGAAAAACGCCGTCGAAATGCTTTCGCCGAGCGAATTAAAAAAATCGGGAATGACTCAGTTCTTCAGCTCGGCAGATGATGCGATCGTGCCGTTCGATCGTCTGATGGAGCGACCGAGCCAGCAGCGCAGCTTTTTCTATCATCAACTCACTTGGAACATCAGCGGCTTGAGTCGTACGGTTCAGGTCTCCCTCAAAGGAGTGGTGAGTGACACGGCCGTTGGGCCGGGTATTCTTAGAGCCTTTTTAGGGCATGACAAATCAAGTGCTGAAGCTGCTGAGCAGTTTCTCAAACCGATCGAAGAGAGACTTGCCAGTGCGAAAATCTTAGGGCCGAACTGGCGTGATCAATACCCGAAAGTCGCGCTTCTTGCAGTCCAAGAGAAAAACCAAACCATCAAGCTAATCGTCGCCGGCAAGGATATCGATGAAAGCTTCAAAAACAAGTTCAAGCAAGCATTGAGAGCGACATTGAGAACCCCGGAGCAGGTCGATCTTCAGTTTGTCCCAAGTGCTCCTTAAATATCAGTAAAATTAGTATAATAAATCACCGCACTTTTCGCGCCGTGCCCGCGTAACCTAACACGCAAGACTTTGTGAACTGGAACTCAAAGCTTGAGTCCACTTTTCCTGTCCGTAATAAGCGAAAGAAACTGCGGCTCAGTATTTTCGGCTGGATGCCAGTCCATTCGATAGTAGCCAAGCCGGATTGGCAGCACCATTGATTGAGCTCCGAGGGCTTGATAAAGAGCGGATAAACATGAAGCCTTTCTGGTGTGTTGTGGACAAACCACTCGACGCCCTTGATGATGATGAGCCAGCTCAGCCAGTTGCGGTTGAAAGTATGGAAAAAGAAAAGGCCTCCGGGCTTTAAGACTCGTGCAGCGCCTGCCACGACCTTTTCTGGTTCCGTGACATGTTCGAGAAAGTCCATTGCGCAAACCACGTCAAACGATGCGGGCGCGAATCGATCGAGTTCGTACGCGCTCATGCAGATCAAGTTGGCGCAGCTTTCGGGATTGAAGCGGCGAGCGGTGTCGAGACTGGCTGACGAGAGATCGATTCCGGTCACTCGGTGCCTGGCCTGCTCAAGATCGCGAACCAGATAGCCTGCGCCACAGCCGATATCGAGGACGGACTGAGGGCCAGGACCGATCTTTTCCGATATCGTTCGAAGTATCCAGGGATTCTTGAGTCGCCCTTCCGCACGAAGAAGCGCGACAGGGTTGTCGTTGGCCGTATACCATTGATCGCCCAGCTCATGATAGATCTCGTTATTGATCTCGAACTCTTGCGGCATAGAATCCCCAGTAAATGATTTGAAATAATCCAAAACCGGCCATCAGGAGAATTTGAAGCTTGAGCAGAGGAAAGAACCACGCATGCTCTTCGGGCTTTGCCCAAAGATAAGCTGTCGCGATTAAGACGACAGGGTGGACGATAAAAAGGATCGCGTGAAGCCAATGCTCTTGCCAGCAGCAGAAACGGGCATGCACTCGCTCATCTTTAGTAATCAGCGAGGAGGATAAAATCGCCATTCCGGCGTATAAAATTATAGTTTTGATATTTAAATTAAAAATCAACGGGATCGCCATGCAAGCTGTCTGAAAGAAAGTATCGATCGGATGCCCGATGCGCTCCCATCGGGGGAGTCCTCGCTTTCGATGGAAATAGAGCTCGTCAAAAAGAATGGCGAGTCCCTGGATCGAGAAAGGGGCAATAACCAGGGCGATCATACGCGGGTCTTTCTCAACACGTTTCCGCACAGAGTGAGCCCAGGGCCGAAAGCGAGCGATACGACGGTGGTTCCCTCTTGGACGTCGGGATCATCGAGAATCTCTTTCCAGATATGCGGAAGCGTGGCCGAGGACATATTGCCGCGCTCAAGCAGGACTTTTCTGCTGGCGGCGACTTGCGAGTCTCGGAGTTTGAGCATTTCTTGAATCTGATCGACAATCCTCGGGCCTCCCGGATGAATCGCGAACAGAGTGTCCCGATCGTAATGGTTGATGAGACGATCCAAGAAAGGTACCAAATGATCCGAGATCAGATCCGGGACTTCTCGGCTGAGAGTCATTTCCAGCCCGTGATCGCCTGTCTTCCAAGTCATCGCGCTTTCGCTGTTAGGCACGATATCTTTGCGGGACCCAAGAAGCTGTAGAGCAAGCGTGTTCTTTTCGCGCGTGGAGGGAAAATTTTTTTCAATCGAATAGCGGATCAACCCATCAGCGAACAAGCTTTGGATCACGATTTGCTCGGGCGAGTGCTGTGATGGATCGAGATGAAGCGAGCAAAGCTCGGTATGGACGATGTCGACCTGGGGCTTGCACAGTCCTTGAGCGATTCGGACCGCTGGAATCGCCGCGTAGCATCCCATGTGGTAGAGGTGATAGATTTCGCACTGGGTTCCCCAACCTTTGCGCGCAATCAGTCTTTCCGCTCCGCTAGGCGAGTCATAGCCAGTGCAGGTGACATGAAAAACCGCATCCGGAGGATCGATGTCTTCGCAATAAAGACGATCAAAGACTTCGTTGACGACGCGAGAAAAGATGCCGGTCCGCGTCGAGCTTCCCGCGCCCCGCGGGTTGCGATGGAGATGAAAGATCTCCATTCGGTCGAAATCAAGATGCGTAAAATCCTGATGCACCGAATAGCGCTGACGGACTTGCTCGGGCTTGCATCCAAATCGGACGAAAAGTTTTTTCATTTTCTCGCGATGAGTAAGCGGAGAAGCCGGATTCGCTAGACTTACGGCCTGACTGTGCGCGGCGGCAAGCCAGTCCAAGGCTTCATCCTGGGGCTTTTGCGTCGGGGGAAGAAAACTGTGAAACCGATGAAGAACGAATGTCGGGCTTTCCATCTGCAGCTCGTCAGCGCTCTATTGCAAAAGTTCTTCCATGTGCCCCTCAGTTGGCTTATGAGCCGGACCACTGATTGCATGATCGCGTCCAGGGGATTTTCTATGAGGATAACGTCTGCGGCATGGTGGGTGATCCTGAGCAGCATTTTTGTATCCGCGGCGACGTATGCTTCAGACCTAGACATGCCGAGTACTCCCGAAAAAAAGCCGGGTCGAGAGCAAGAGATCTCGCGTTTGCGCCCGGGAATTCAGGGCGGATTGAACGGCAGCTTCTATTCGACCAGTCCTGATGTCAATGCCAGTTCGCGAGTCGGATATATTTTGGGGGTTGAGCTCGAGTATCGGCTTTCGCCGGTTTGGTTTATCCAGCCGGAAGTCCGGGTTGTGCAAAAGGGTTTCAGCTATAATCTTGCTTCGGGTCTTTCGATCATTAACTTCGACGTGCGTGTCGAATATATCGAGCTGCCATTCTTGGTGAAGGCCAAGTTTCTGCCAAGTAGTATCATTCAGCCGTTCGTTTTCGCGGGTCCTAACATTGGCTTTAAAATCGGCAGCAATGTGGACGTATCGAGCGGGGGTAACTATGTTTCAGGACCTTCGCTTGTGGCCTTGTTTAACACCGTGGATTTCTCGATCGATAGCGGATTTGGGGGCGAGTATCATTTTGCTCGTCGAATGGCGGGATTTCTTGAGTTTCGTGCGTCCATCGGCTTGAATAACGTATCGCAATTGGAAAATACGAACTGGAAATCGAGGGATTATCAGTTCATTTTTGGCGGCTTGTTTGATCTCTGAAATATTTCATTTTTTATATTTCAAAGAATCTTCAAATCTAAAAAAACTGTCTGTAACATCATGATCTTTGCTCAGATTTCGAGCGTTTTATCGCGTTTCCACGCTTGGCAGTTTTATTCAAATCTTGATATGCTCATCCTATAAAGAGGTATAATTGAGTGACACCCCAAGAATCCCAGGCAGCTATGCGTATTGCAGCTCTGATGAGGGCCGCCCGTAAGAAACGCGATTTGACGCAAGTCGAGGTCTCTAAGCGACTTCAAATCTCTCAGAGCGCGCTTTCGAAGATCGAAAGCGGATTACTCATTCCTTCGGCGCCTCAGTGGTTTGAGTTTTGTCAGTTCACCGATATTTCGGCGGATAGTTTGCTGACGGGCTATATGGAGCGACTCGGCTCCGCAGTGGTCGAAAGCGGAGATTTGAACGTAGGATTCAAGATTCCTAAAGCTTATCGTCCTTATCGCGGCTCGAAAATGCGCGCGATGCTTCCGTTTTTGAAGTATTTCCATTCTGTTGCGGGAGAGGAAAAAGTCGATCAGTATTTCCGATCGATCAAATTGGATCAGGATGCTTTCTTGGATTTGGCCGGCAAGAGCAGTATTCGTTTTTGCCTCTAACTTTGCCGTAACCGT
>CAZCBS010000127.1:0-10827 GCA_964496965.1 uncultured Bacteriovoracaceae bacterium | reverse complement strand
CAATAACTGTGAGGCTGATTCTGGTTCCAGCCTGATCGCTATAACCTTGTACAGCCTGTTTTATACCCGCAAAACCATGCCCAGTACCGGTTATAACACTAGCCGGGATAACGGTTTTTACAGCCAAGCGGGTTTCTATCTCGTCCCTGCTAAGTGGGAAGTCGCTGGTCGTTACTCCTGGGTTAAATTTGGCCAGGATCAAAATGTCGGAAGCAATGGTCAGACTCGTTCCACGGATCTCGGCTTGAATTATTACATCCATGGAAATAATCTTAAAATTCAATCGGACTTCGATTGGATCAAGAATACGTCGTTCGCAGGCCTCGGTTCGTCTGAAAGACAGTTCCGAGTTCAAACTCAGGTGCTTTTCTAAGCCAGCAATAGGCATTGCAAAGGATTTGCTATGACAATTGGAAAACGTTTTCGTTTCGTCAGCGTCGCCGCATTCGGTCTCGTCGTTACTTTGGCCGTCGTGATCGGATTTACTTTGATCAATCAATATTCCCTGAATCGAGCACAGTCCGTTCGTTACGAATCGTATCAACGGGCCAATGAGCTGCGAATGAGCTCGGAAGACTTGACTCGCTTGGCGAGAACTTACGTTGTGACAGGCGATTCTAAGTATGAGGACGAGTATTGGAAAATTCTCGATGTGCGAAACGGCAAGAAGCCTCGGGCCGACGGTCGTACGGTTTCGCTCAGAAAGTTGATGGAAGATCTGGGTTTCACGAACGAAGAGTTCGCGAAGCTGAAGGAAGCCGAGAATAATTCGAACGGTCTCGTCACCACGGAAACCATCGCGATGAACGCCGTCAAGGGCCTCTATGACGATGGAAATGGGAATTATACCAAGCATGCGGCGCCAAATCCCGAAATGGCTCGGAAAATCATGCATGATGACAAATACCATCAAGACAAAGAACATATCATGAAGCCGATCGGGGAGTTTGAGACTCTCTTGAATCAGCGCACGGAAACGGCAGTGGCCTCGTATGTGTTGCGAGGCAATATCTTGCTGGGACTCATCGCTACGCTGGCTTTGTCCATCGCCGCTTCGTTGTTTTATATCGTGGCAAGCAGCAAGACGGTTCTTCGCGATATCGTTGAGCAGATGCAAAAAACGGCGAACAAAGCGGTGGATCTGTCACGGGTGATGCTTGAAACGTCGCAAGTCGTTTCGAACGTTTCGACTGAGCAGGCTTCCGGCGTTCAGGAAACGGTCGCGGCTCTCAACGAAATCAATGCGATCGCGTCGCACACCGCGGAGAATGTCCAGAAATCGACGGAAATCACGCAGTCGAGCAAGCAGCTCGCTGAGCAGGGAAAAGAATCCGTTCAGAAAATGACCACCGCGATTCAGGAAATCCATGAAAGCAATAACTCGATCTTCACTCAAGTCACCGAAGGCAATAAGCAGCTGACTGAGATCGTTCAGATCATTTCGCAGATCTCGGAAAAGACGAAAGTCATCAACGACATCGTTTTCCAGACCAAGCTTCTCTCGTTCAATGCGTCCGTCGAAGCGGCGCGTGCGGGCGAGCACGGCAAAGGATTTTCAGTCGTGGCGGAAGAAGTCGGCAATCTTGCGAAAATGAGCGGGATGTCCGCACATGAGATCTCCACGATGCTTCACGAAAGCATCGAGAAAGTTGGAAGCATCGTGAAGCAGACTTCGAGCCAGATTGAAGCGCTGGTGGGCGAAGCCGGACAGAAGGTCGAGCGCGGAACGAACATCGCGAGAGCCTGTCATGATTCGCTCTCGGAAGTCGTTGTGACTGTTTCCAACGTGAACGAAATGATGAGAGAGATCAGCTCGGCATCGGGCGAGCAGGCCAAAGGAGTGCTCGAGATCACGACGGCGATGAGCTCGCTGGATCAGTCGACTCAAAAGAATTCCCAGTCTGCCAACAAGTCCGCCGAGATTTCCCGAGAGCTCGAAACCAGTATGAGATCGCTTTTGTCTCAGGTCTTGAGTATTGAGAAGGATATGCTGGGTCTTAATTCGACGCAAACATGATGATCGGTGTTTTTGACTCAGGCTTTGGGGGCCTGACGATTCTTAAGTCTCTTCTCGAGCGCTTACCCGAGTATGACTACCTCTATTTGGGAGATAGCGCGCGGAGTCCGTACGGAGGAAGAAGCCTTGAGATCGTGCACAAGTTTTCTCGCGAGGCCGTGCAGTGGCTCTTTGATGAAGGCTGTAGCCTCGTTATTTTCGCGTGCAATACTGCTTCAGCGCAGGCGCTCAGAAACATCCAGCAGCTGGATCTTCCGAACCGTTGGCCTGATCGTCGAGTCTTAGGCGTCATTCGTCCGTCCGTTGAAGCGTTGGTTGGAATACCGCCCGCGACTCCACCCGCGCTTCGGCGTCCGGACATCACGGGAGGCTCGGTGGCTGTGCTGGCCACGAGAGGAACGGTAGCTTCGAACTCGTATGCACTCGAAACGGCAAAGCTGGCTCCAGGCTTGAATCTCATTCAGCAAGCCTGCCCGCTTTGGGTACCGCTCATTGAAGCAGGAGAATTGTCAGGTCCTGGTACCGAGCATTTCGTTCATCAGTATCTTGATCCTCTTTTCAAGATGCCGGACGTTCCGAAGCGAATCCTTCTCGGGTGCACTCATTACCCTCTTCTTTTTCCTCTGATCCGAGCAGTCACTCCTCCCGGTATCGAAGTGATCGCCCAGGGCGAAATCATCGCCGAGCGCTTGCAGGATTGGCTGAAGCGACATCCCGAGATGGACACTCGGCTGAGTCGCGGCAAGCCTCATGGTCAGCGCCGGTTCGCGACGACGGACGATGCGGGTTGGTTTGGGGAGCATGGTCAGCGGATTTTAGGTCAAAGGATATTCGTGGAGAACGTCGAGTTGCGCCCCGTGGAGAGCGGTATTTGATTAACCGCGCTCCTTACGAAGCTCGCGATAGTACTCGATGTACTTGGTCATCACGCGAGCCGAATATTCCTTGGGCCAAACTTGCCGGGCTAGCGCGCGATTGACGTTGGTTGCTCCCATATTGTAGGCCGAGAGATAGAGCCTTCCGTGAGAGTCGAACTGCTTTCGAAGATAAGCCAGATAGGCGGCGCCGATCTTGATGTTGATGACCGGGTCGCGCAGGCATTTTGAGGTGATTTTAAGGTTCCAGCCTTCTCGCTTCGCGATCCAGCGCGCGGTCTCGGGCATGAGTTGCATGAGGCCGACTTCGCCCGACGTGCCACGAGCCAGAGGGTTGAAGCTGCTTTCGCTTTCAATGACAGCCATTAAAAAAATCGGATCAAACCCGTGAACGCGGCTTTCGGCAAGAATGGCCGAGGCGACGGCGCGCGCATGGCGATGATGGCGGCCTTTCATCGCGTCCGAAGTCCATTCGGTGATGTGATCGCTGAGATCGTCAAGACTCTCGGCCTGGCGAACCACGCTGCGGGAGTAATAAGAGCCCATCAGCTCGCGAGCGTGACTGAGGCGGGACGTGTGTTGTGAGGCCTTTGCCGGAAGGCTGGCCAGCAAGAACGCGCCGAGCGCGAGCTTGATGAAAAGTACGGTGATGAGAGCTTTCTTGCGACGTGGGGTCAGGGTTGTCATGCGACTAGTCATTGCAAAGTCGAGGCCTGAGGATTTCTCTTTGGTTTCAGGGATGTGTCCATTTGGACACCGGGAGAAAATAGATCGAATGTAAAAAAGATACGCTTAAGCGCTTTTGCGACGCGAGGAGCGCTCATAAAGCCTGCGCCGCTGTGCTTCGTCTTCTCGCGCCGAAAGCAAATCGCCGAGAGGTTTTAGAGTCGAGGAAGCCGAGAAAACGATTCTTAAAATCGATAAAAAGGGGAGGCTCAAGAACATTCCAGGCACTCCCCAGAGACGCTCACCGGCAAGCAATCCCACAAAAACAGCGAGGAGATTGAGATTAATCTGCTTGCCGATCCATTTCGGCGTGAGCACATGGGACTCGATAGCGGAGACGGCGGACAATCCGGCGAATAAACCGAGTGTCTTTAAAAGCGAGTTTCCCGAAATCAACGAGATCAAAAGGGTGGGAATGGCGCCGATGATAAATCCCACCGCCGGGATCAGCGTCATGACGCCTAAGAAAACGGCGAGCAAAATGAAGTAACTGACATTAAAAGCGCGCAGAACGATCAAGTCGGCAAGTGCGACAAAGAGCACGAGTGCAAGCTTTGCGATCAAAAATTTCTCGATCAAAATCGTCGATTCATCCAAGATCGCGTGGGACTGTCTCATCCCCCAAGCGTCGAAAGCGGCATCCAGCCCGCGTTGGAGCGAGTGGCGCGAAATGACCATCACGACCCCAAGCAGAATCACGAGCAGAACCTCTGAGCCCAAAGAGAGCAGTGCGTGCAGTCCCTCCAATAGATATCGAAAGCCCTGACTGGCTTCCGCGGCCGCACGCTCCTTGAGAGTCGAGCCATGCGTCAGGTTTTCGAGATGAAATCTCTTGCCGTAAGCAGATTGAGAAATCTGATCCCAATGCGATTGGAGCGTATCCATCATGGCTGGAGCGTTTCGAAGAAAATGATCGATTTCGACGGATAGGAAATAACCGAGCGTAAATACGGGCGTGATCACCGCGACAACGGAAAGAGTGATCGCCGCCCATTCCGGAGCTCGAAAGTGCCGCAGCGCTTGGACGAGCGGAGTCATGATAAAGGCTAGGAGCGCCGCAAAACTCAGAGGAACGAGAAAATTTTCGGCTGCGTGCGCGCCCCAAAGCGTCAGAGTGATCAGGCTTAAAACCACGAGAGTGTACGGGACGTGGGGGGCTCTTTGATTTTCCATTCGCGGCATCTCCTTTGCGCTGCCCTGAAAAAGGAGTGCCAAACGGCTGATTTGTTCAATTGAGATTCACTATTGCGCGACAGCGCTCACGCCAGAGGGAGGCTGGATATAAGAAAGCGCGTTCATGGCATTCACTGCTTTACCTGTCTTGGTTTTTCCGGAAAGAGCGGAGACAGAGACGCCATTTTTGATTGCCGCGATGACATCGGCATAGGTGTAGTTCGGGTTATAAGCGAATATCATCGCTGCAAGGCCCGCTACATGAGGCGTGGCCATCGAAGTTCCTTCGAGAACGTTATAATGAGTTGTGTCAGAGACGCTTTTCTTGACCTCCAATCGAAGAAACGCCACACCGGTCTTTTGCGTTGAGCCATTGCTCGTAAATCGAAGACCGATCGAGCACGTTGCGGTCAAACAGGATGATGAAAGCGGCAATGCGCTATCGTAATAAGCGCTGGTTCCGCTATCCGTGTTGATCACGGTGCCGCTCGTGACCGGATCTCCACCGCTGCCATAGTTATAAATCCTGAAAAGATCGACGCTCGATTCGGTATCGTAATCGACTTCATAAGCAATCGAGGCTTTCGATGCGCCTGCAAGATTGAAGCTCTTATAAACATGGTGATCGGCATTGGCCGAATAGGTATTTGTGCCATTCCAGTTGGAGGGTACGACCAAGGAGGGATAAGTGACTCCGCTTGCGATGAGGTTTTCCATGCCCCAGCCTCCTACTGGAGAATAGGTCCAGCCCGCGCTGAAGTCATCGGTTGTCGACGTTACGCTATAAGGCCAGACGCTGGCGATATTGACGCCCGGAGCGGCGACATCCACGGAGCTTGTGCCGTAATTCGAAAACGATGCAAGCGAATACGCTTGATCGAGCGCCGCCACGCAGATCAGATTGGCTTTTGAAAAGTTGCAAGGATAGGTAGGAGTTGTGTCGTTGTTGGTTCCGTCATTGCCGGCAGCCACCACCACGACCACGCCATTGTTCTTCGCGTTGTCGATCGCGGTGCTCATGGCTGCGTCGAGACTGGATCCACCTAGGCTTAAGTTGATGACTTTGGCTCCGTGACTGACTGCCCAGTTGATACCTGTTACGATATCCGTCGTTGTTCCGGAGCCGTCGGAGTCCAGCGCTTTGACAGCCATGAGCTGAACTTTCCAGCAAATCCCGGTCGTTCCAATGCCGTTGTTTCCGACTGCGCCGATGGTTCCGGCCACATGAGTCCCGTGACCGTTGTCGTCCATCGGGTCGCTTGCGCTCGATGCGCCGGTGATCACGTTCCAGCCATGATTTGGAATTCCTCCGTTGCCGGAGTTCCACATATTGGACGACAGATCGGCATGATCGTATTTGATTCCGGTATCAACGACGGCGACGATGACCGAGCTGCAATCGGTAATCGTATCCCAGGCACTCGTCAAATCCATGTCCTTTCCGGTAGTGGATCCCGAAGGGGGATTATGGGTGCTGTCCGCAGCGCTCTCGGCGCTGAGCGCGCTGATCGTTTGTCCTGTGTTTTTCAATCCCCAGAGAGAGCTGAAGTAAGTATCGTTCGGCGTCGTCGAGGTCGTGTGATAAATGAAGTTGGGCTGCGCGTATTCGACGTTGGGATCGCCTGCGAGCTCCGCAATCGCGCTTGCGACGGATTGTCCAGCGGACAGTTTCGCATGGACGATGCTCTCGGAGCTATTGAGTGCTCTCAGTTTAGTTCCGTTGACTCGAGAAAGGGTGGCTGCGCGCGCGCTTACGGTTGAGGATGAGGACGAATTGGATGGGGATTTATACTTGATGATCAGTTCGCCTTCTCGAAAGTCCCTGCCCGGAACGGAGTGCCTTTGTCGTGGCTCTTGATCTCGAAGGAGTTCGCCGGCCTGAACGATGGCCTGAGTTCCCGCCTGAGCTCCCGTAAGACAAGCCAAAGCAAGTCCCATTGCCTTTTTGAGAAAGGCATCGAGACGAGGAGCGTTTTTTGATTTTGGCGCTGATTTCTTGCTCATGAAAATCTATTGCTCACTTCCCGCTTCAGGGAACCGTGACGTTAACCTCCGAGGAATCCGCGCTTCGACTTCCGCTTGCGCTGCCGCTTGGGTGAAGGGCCGAGTACGCGACGATCCGAAAATGCCAAGTGCCGCAGCTCAAGCCCGTGATCGTTTTCGAAGTCGGAGCGGTCGCGCCCGCTGCGTAAGGAGCCGTGACGTTTTGCGCGGTCGATGTATTGACCGGTGAAGAGGTCGAGTAGTAGACCAGATAACCGCCTCCAGTCGTGTTGACTGCCTTTTCTCGATTTGCGGTCCACGAAACCAGAATGTTGTAAGGACCGCCAGTACAAACCGTGGGTGTCGTTGAAGTCGAAGTCGAAGTCGAGGTTGAAGTCGTGGAAGGGAACGAAGAAACGGAAATCGCCTTGCTCCCAAGCTCGCAAGACGAAACGAGGCCGAGTAAAGTGATGACGTACACCGGATGCGTTCTCATTCCCTAATCCCTTCATCTAGTTTATCGGCAAAAAGGGACGGCCGCAAAAGTGTCGTTTCTGACACAGGTTGAAAGAGGCACATCGATTGCTCACCCAAGAGTCATGATTAACCGTATCACTTGGATCAGTGGATTGGGCTTAGGCGCTGGGTTTATGTATTTGATGGACCCGGATCGTGGGCGTCGCAGAAGAGCGGTGGCTAGAGATAAGATGGTTCGTCAGCTTCATCGGACCGGTATTGGCATGGAAGTGGCGGCGCGCGATATTGCACATCGAACACAAGGCGCTGCGGCAAGAGCCAGGGGACGACTTTTTGAGCGAGCGGTGGACGATGATATCTTAGTCGCCCGTGTTCGCGCGAAACTAGGCCGCCTTGTCTCGCATCCGCATGCGATCGAAGTTTCATCGCATGGGCAAAACGTCAAATTGCGGGGACTTGTTCTCGCGCGCGAGATCGATGCGCTGATCGACGGGCTCAGAGGAGTGCATGGAATCAGGGATTTGGAGAATCAGCTCAAGGCTTACGAGCATGATGAGAATATTCCCTCGCTTCAAGGCGGAAAAACAAGACGCGCGAGCCGTTTCGAATTTGGGCAGAACAACTGGTCTCCTGCGACCCGACTGGCAACCGGAACCGTTGCTACACTGCCGATCGTGGCGGGACTTCGCAGACGGGACGCTCGTGGATACATGATGGCCGGCATGGGTTTGGGTTTGTTGATTCGAGCCGCTAGCAACGAAACGATTCAGCAGTTTTTTGGATTTGGTCCATTGAGCGCGATCACGATCCACAAGACGATTCAGATCGACGCGCTTCCTGAGGATGTCTTCAACTTTTGGTCGGACTTCGATAACTTTCCGCAGTTCTTGCCCGAAGTGATTGAAGTTCGAGGGCTGGGGCCAAGTCGGTCGCGTTGGTCGGTCGCGGGCCCAGCTGGCGTTCCAGTTCATTGGAACGCGGTCACCACCCGATACGAGCCTGGACATGCCATCGCTTGGAAGAGTGAGCCGGGTGCGATCGTCAGGAATTCGGGATGCATCCGCTTTATCGCCGAAGAAGATGGCGGAACGCGAATCGAAATGGATCTTTCCTACCGTCCTCCAGGCGGCAGGCTTGGACATGCGTTTGCTAAGCTCTTCGGCACGGATCCAAAAAGCCGGATCGATGATGCATTGGTGCGCGTTAAGGGATTGCTCGAGCGCGGCTTTTCAGGCCGTCTCGGCAAGATCGCAGTCTAAGATGATTTTTTGAGAATGAAAGATCGGCTCATGCCGCCTTTCGAACGTCACCTTTTTCAAAGCTTTGAGCAAACCAGTCTCGCGCGGAAACCGCGACTGATTCGAGTGTTCCTGGCTCTTCAAAAAGGTGAGTGGCCCCTTCGATGATCAGCATCTTCGAGTGCGGAAGGGCGACATGAGCCAATCGATTGAGCTCGATCACTTCGGTATCGAGACCGCCCACGACCAAAAGAGTGGGGGCCTTGACTCTCTCGAGTTTTTCCATGGCTAGATCGGGACGACCGCCTCGCGACACGACTGCCGCGACGGAGTCTCCCAGAGAGGCTGCGGCCCAAAGTGCCGCCGCTGCGCCGGTGCTGGCGCCGAAGAATCCTACCGGTAGCTCGAAAGTCTCCGGCCTTTGGCAGATCGCCGTGAAAGCGAGCACAAGCCTGCTTGCGAGAAGTTGGATGTCAAAGACATTGCTTCGATCCAGAGCTTCGACCGGATCGAGCAAATCAAAAAGCAGCGTCGCGACTCCCGCGCGATTGAGCTCTTCGGCGACTTGAATATTTCTGGGGCTCAAACGACTGCTTCCGCTGCCATGAGCGAAAAGAACGATTCCCAGCGCGCGGGGCGGAATTTTTAGAATTCCTGGAAGGCGCACGATTCCATCCGTGATCTCGATTTCCTTGGTGATGACTTCCTCGCGCTTTTTTCGTGAAGGGGTGGAGTGAAAAGAGGTTTGGCGTGCTTCCGAGAGGATCCGTCTCACTTCGTCATCCGTGGTTTGCTCAAAGTTCTCGTACCAAGTGCCCACCGAATAGAATCCTTGGGGAGTTTCAAGACAGATGACTTGATCTGCTTCGTGATCAAGCGCATCTACGCTATCTGGCGCTCCCACCGGGACGGCTAAGATGACTCGCTCTGCTCCCATTTCGCGCAAAGCTCGAATCGATGCTCGTGCGGTCACTCCCGTGGCGAGACCATCGTCCACTAAAACGACAGTCCGATGACGGACCTGGATGATCGCGCCTCCTCCTCTATACTCTTGAATGCGGCGCCGGATCTCGAGCGACTCTTTCTTGATGATGCTCTTGATCTCAAATTCCGAAATGCCTAATTCGTTGACTGCGCTTTCGTTGATCCAAACGGTCCCGTTTTCGCTCAAGGCCCCGATGCCGTATTCAGGGTTGTGGGGGGCTCCGATTTTACGAGTGATCAAGACGTCCAGTGGTGCTTTGAGTCGATTTGCGACTTCTGCGGCGACGGGGACGCCGCCCCGGGGAAGAGCGATAACTACGGGATTTTTCAAGGCGATCTTTTCCAATGAGTTCGCCAAACTTCTGCCGGCCTCTTCTCGGTCTCTATACATCGTCATAAAAGGCATGACTGCAGGCATCAGGCCAATGCGCGGCGGCCTGCCGATCCTTGCGATAATCGCGCTTTTTCGGTAACTTTTTGAAATGGTTCAGGACGCCTTGGCCATCCGACAGTTTCGTCAGGATGATTGCCTTTCATATATTGTTTTTGATCGCTCGTCGCTTCACGCGATGGTGGTCGATCCGCGTCTGGACCTGATGGATGAGTACCGCGAGTTTTTAGGTCAAAGCGGCTGCCGAGTAAGTTTTTCGATCGATACTCGGCTCCATGCCGACCATCTTTCTGCGGCCCATCTTTTCAGAGCCGAGCAAGGATGCGAGCATTTGATGTCGGCAAAGAGCCAAAGCCAAAGACCTTCGCGCAGGCTGGCTCATGGTGAACGCTTTCAGATCGGAAAGCATGTTGTGCACGTATTTCATGCTCCCGCGACGACGGATGACGGATTGATTCTGAGAACCGACCGGTGGCTGCTGACCGGAGATTCACTGTGGATCGGGACGTCGGAGAACGCAGAACTTCCAAATGCCGGTATCGAGGCGGTTTGGGAAGTCGCGCATCGGCTGATCAGCGAGAGCCTCGCGGGGCTACTGATCTATCCCGGGCACGACCGGCTGGGGGTTTTGTTTTCAACTCTTGAAGTGGAAAAAAAGAGAAATCCGATTTTCTTGGCGCCGACTTCTCAAGCTTTCGTGGAAAGCCTTTCCGAGCATCGGCCTGCTCGATACGACCAAGAGTCGATCGAACGCATGCGTTTTAATCAATTTGAGCAAACCGGTAATGGGGAGATTCCCAGTGTTCGTCCCGGTACGTTTGGATCGCGCCGCCATTTAGAATTTGGGGCTTCCAAGATCAATGTCGAAAAGTTCAAAAAGAAGCTCGACGAGAAGCCTTCCGGCGTCGAGTTTATCGATGTGCGCGAGGCCTCTGAATATGGCGCAGGACATATGCCCGGAAT
>CAZCBS010000126.1:0-10867 GCA_964496965.1 uncultured Bacteriovoracaceae bacterium | reverse complement strand
CCTTGTTCCGGTAGCCTCGTTCAAAGGTAGCATGCATGAAATTTCTTCTTCAAGGGCGCGACCGTGAAAGATATCATTGTCGACCGCCGGCCTTCACTCATTGAAACGAAGGCAGACGTCATGATCCATTCTCATCGCTAAAAGATGAAGTGCTCTTCGGGCTAACTGTGAAAAACCTATTCAATGACTATATTCGAAACCGTTGAGTCCGATACCTAGCGAGTTATTTCTCGCATCTCGCGAATCATTTCGTCACGGTCCGTTTTTGAAGGCTGCGGAGCATTTTCCGGCGGCATAAGAAACTCTGGGGCCGAAAGCAATTTTTCGACCGTCCGCCCCCGGATAGCGCCCTGATAATTTTTCATAGCCTTCATGTCTAAAAGGGGAAGCGTGGGAGCAGCGGACTCGGCTCCGTAGTGACAAGAAGCACAATACCGAATAAAAAGCTCGGAGGTACTCTTGTGTGGAACAGGGGGATCGCTTTCGCTCACAAGTGTCGCGGCTTGGTTCGCGTCTTTAATATTCGAATCATTTTGTCCAAGGATGCTAATCTGTTTGTCTTTATTGCAGTCGGATGAATCGGCGACATCCTTCTTTTGGTGCGAAGTTTTCAGACGGGCCGCTTGCAAGGCGGCAATCAACTCACTGTTTGAGGGTGGAAAGTTTGTTTTCAGCAATGATTCGAACTCAGGAGACGCAAAAGTTGTCTTCCAGTCATTTGCAGAAAACGACTGGAGAAGGTTAATCTCAGACATTGAAAAAGGAAAGCAGCTTTCATAGATGCGCAAATGTAAAAGCCTTTTGTTAACTGCGTCGTAGTTGCCTGAAAGTGGCCTTAATAATAGAGGTCTTCTTACTAATGGATCATTGAAAGGGCCTGAGCTAATCTTCTGCTCTTGCCCAATGGGGTTGCGGTCTAAAAGTAGACCACCTCTTAAAGATCCTGCGATCTGCCTTGGGTCTCCCTTATCTCTTTCCATCGCAGCCTTAAAATCCGCATCGTTCAATTGGTACTCTTCAAGAGGTTCCTTTGAAAATTGAACTCCGTTCGAGATAAGAGCGCCCATAGTCATCTTACGCTTACAGAGTTCGCTATCTCCACAAAACCCACGACAAGAGCCATGAGGAAGGCGATCCGCAGCATTTCTGACCAACTTCTCATAATCTTGAGAATTCAAACGCACAGGCGTACCTCGCTGCAGTAGGTAGTTTGCGAATGGGTCGAGATTGCTTTCGTTCAACATTCGATGGGTGATCTCGCTGTTACTCTGTGTCTCGTTCCAAGGAAATTCGGTAAAGATCGGGCCACCATTTTGATGACACGAAGTACAAAGACCTCGTGAGCTAGGTTCATTCATCTCCGGTGTCTTCCCACGCGCGTACGAAGTAACGAGCTTGAAATCAAAGGGCGCATTTGGATGATTCTGATTTTGCGAGATGATTTGAAGTCCTTCATTTCCCGGCGTATAAGCCAGAAAAACCATCTGATGTCGAGTTTCATCGCCTGATTGCGACGGCGGAGCAAGATCGAACGCAAGGAGTGAGCGGGGTTTTTCATAACTCGTCACCCCCCGTTCTAATGACCTTCCGTTCGGGAATATTGCGGCAGTAACCGGAATTTTACGGCTGGCTAGAATCTCAACGATTTTTTGAGGCGGAAATGGGATGGTTCCGCCCATTTCTTTCAGGAAGAGATCGTAAGCGGTCGGCTGATCGGCCGCGATGAGACCGATTGATAGAGTCATTCCTAGCATGGCCCATAAAGCAGCCCCAATGGTCCATCGTGACATGGCTTTGCCGACGATATGAGATTTTGTGCCCATACTAATCTAGTCGGAAAATATTCAAACTATCTTGATCGTGGATTTACTGGGTCCGATGAGACACACCTGTCTTTGGCAAAAATAAAAGGAATTCATTTTAGGGATTTTCTCAACCACGATTGCCGGCGAGTCGAGATCAAAGAGATCTAACCCGTGACCGTCATGGTACAGGGAAGTAACCAGGGCTCAGGCGCCCCGGGATCTTGGTTGGCAAGTTTCGCCGCCTCTGACGACAGCGCTTGGACAGAAACCCTATGGACGAACTGACCGGATTTGGAGCATCGTTGCGCAATTTCCGCTGTTCGAGATCCGCTTGCTCAAATCGCTCGACAGGAGGCTCGATGACAAGTGGATTGTTGTCTAGGAATATATAATCCGAACATGTCTCCACTCACAGAACCGCATCTATCCGATCATGATGTCCCTGCGGGTCAATAAAACATCTATCGTTATTGACATTGATTTCGAGCATGGCCAACTAAAGTGCTGATCACTTTCGGAGACGGTCCTACATCCCCTCCCCATGTCTTTTTATAGAGCACAGTGAAAACGGATGGATTGAACAATGACTCTGTAATTTCTACTTGTGAGAAATACTGGATCAACACTCCTTCTGGATTATTTTTTGAACAGAGGAAGAGTTTTTTATCGTCAGTAGAGAAACGACATTTGAGCCCTTGATCAACAAGTGTCTTTTTTTCCTCAATGTCATAAGTGAAAACGGAAGTAAGGCCACCTTTGGTCTCCAAAGAAAAGATCACTGTCCCAAGGCTGTCGTCAATACAAGAAACTTTTTCGATTGTTTCTTGAGCCATTCCAAAACTGGAGAAAAGCACAGCAGCTGCTAATATCGAATATCTAACTTTCATGAGGGGCCTTTCCTGCATTAAAGCGTTATTTCTTATTCCAGCAATATCCGTAAGAATCTAGACTAGAGTCATTCACATTCATCTTGAAAGCGATAAGATCGCCACTCTTTCTAAACTCATAACGAAGCCAGGACCAATCTACATATCTATCTAGATCACTGGTAACATCTGCGTAGAGCCTAACATTAAGACTTGAGCGAGTTTGTTCAATCTGATGTTGATTCGGACTCAAATTGAGACTGAAACTTCTGTCGCTTCTAAATGTAATTTGGAGCGTGGTCATCTTTTGTCCGCCTGGAAAAAGGGGGCTATCTGGAGCGAGTTCCAAATCCCATTTACGAAACCATACGGGATGAGAATAAAGTTCGTCTTGCTTGGGAGGGTAAACAACGCAGCTCAGGGCATCTTTATTATAACTGAAATCACTTAATGTCGCAGCACTGCGGGTGTCTTCAAACAGCATTTTAACTTTTTCTCGAGGAGCCAGATCCTTATGCAGTTCGGAAATTTCTCGAAGTCCGCTGACACCGAAATAAGACTTTAAGTTTTGCTCAGCCAGCGCGAACCCAATTTGATCAAGCTCACGATGAGTCAAAGGAATGTTTTCCAAATGTCCGGCCTCATGAATGGCGAGCACAATCGATTGAACCATCGAGACAGGCCGTGACTCCCAATAAAGGATATTCAGCTCGACGCTCCCCGCGTTGACATCCGCAACTGCAGCTTTTTCGGAGCCATCGACGAGCAGAGGTTTGTCGGATTCAACAATTTGAGGATGAGACTCCAGTCTCTTAATCCAACCTTCCCTATGTGCTAAATACACTTGGTTCAAATTTTCAGGCAAACCCGACAGACTCCTCGCTTGTTTCATCGATTCGGCTGCGACTGAAAAAGACTCCTGCATCTGCGAGTAGTAGGTATCTCCACCGTTGCCTGCTTCGCGTGCGGCAAATGCGGACGGCATGAGAGCGATCGCGAATGTTATTGCAAGAGGCATCCAAATTTTTAATTTCGTTTGAAAGTGCATATCTTCATTCCTTTAGAAGGTTCCTTTTTATTTGGCTTGCGAGTCATCCAGTTGGAAAAATTGAACAGCTAGGCAGTAGACTGAGTCCTTGCTCGGCACTGCTTCAAGCTCGCGTGTCAATTCACGTCGAAATTTTTTGATCATTTCCTTTGCGCGAGGGATCTCGGATGAGCGAATAGCGATAGTCACCGCGGAGAGGTCGCGTTGCTCGACCGATTGGCAGAACACTGCCTTTTTGGCTTTTTCTAAGATCTGCTCATGATGCTTTTTGAGCCCATCAGATGGAATTCCTGACGATGTAAAAGTCATTGCTTCAGTCGCACGAAACTGGGAGTCCTCCTCAGTCAATAACTCGAGCCTTTTGAGGCGTTGAATGGCAGCCTCAATGACCGTCTTCGGCACTCCTAATCGTCGGGAAATCCAATCTGAGTCGCTCTGAAATCCCTCAACGTTAGTCAGCTCTAGGATTGCGTAGTGGTACCAATCTGAAATCAGTTTGAAAGCGTCGACTTGAAGCGTCGTATAATCGGATGTTCGCGCCACGTTCAGAGATTGAAGAGCTCGACTGCGAACTACCTGACTACGTCCATGAACAGCATCGACTAAATTTAGAAAAATCTCCGATTCTTGTTTGGTAAGCCCTAAGCTCTTTACAATGCGAGACGCGACAGTTCTTGATAGGCCTCGTTTGTAGCTGAGGGTTTCAATGATCCGTGAGGGCGCTACCCCCAAATCTCTAGCAAACGCACGAAGAGAGTATCTTGGGTTTTTCTGCACCCTGACTTCGAACTCCTCTTTCAAGATCTCGCGGTAATCGCGATTTGCGTTCACTAACATGGGCGGCGTTCTACCCTGCTTTAGTGCGCCACGCAATATCTTGTAGATCAAACTGATCTACGATGATCTACGTGAGAATCCATTTAAATGTTCGGAAAAGTAATGCTCAAGGTCGGGATGTCGCCCAGGATCGCAAGGAAGCATTGAGCACAGGGATTCCTGCGTATATTGAACCTTGGGTTCATGATCAGCCCGATAAACGGCTGCAGGTACTTTAATCATATAGGAACTGCCTGCGATCCTAGTTTGCCCGCAAGGAGACAGGTTGATCGGGTCTCGCCCGCCTCAATGACTCTGGATGCCTCTGTAGGCATTAGTTTCATTGTCAGTAAAATGTCACATGAGTGGCCGCTCTGCAGATGGGCTGAGAGATTACTGTTCACGGAATAGGCGTAAAAATCCGATACGTGCTTTAGCAATGCGCCTATCTCTTACTATTAATAGCTTTCGTTTTTTCGCCGAGGACGTGATCTCAATAGCGTCGAATGTTCGGTATGGCGTTCGAGCCATAGCCCTTTTTTTAGTCGTTGCATTGCTGTCTTTCCCTGCGACTGCCAATACGCGTGTCGAATGCTTACTCAGCGTACTTAGCACTAAAGGTATTGTAAAAGAACCAACCGAGGTGATTCGAGAGTTTCAGGAAAAATCAAACTACTGGGCTACGCACCCAAAAGAGGCGGAGTCTCACTTTCGCGATATTGCTAGCAAAGCGAGTGTCACCGACCGAAAGTGGACCTGGAAGCAGTCGAGAGCGGTTAATCTATACCAAAGATACGGGCTCGATATTAATGAATATCTAAGATATCGAACATTCAGCACTGTAGCCCGAATTTTTAAGCGTCGTCCGCAGGATTATGTTGGCGATCTCTCGTTACAGGCTTTCGACATGCGTAAGACTGTCGCGTGGATCGATTTAGCGATACGCAGATCCCATCTTACAACGGATCTCGAAGTCTACCGCGGCGAACAGATTAGCAATTCCCGCAAGGTGCCTCGAGTGGGGGACCGAATTGATGTGCCTCAATATTTTAGCGCGAGCTTAAATCCAGCTATCGCTCAAAAATTTGCCAGTCAAAACCTCAAGAGAAACCCTTCAGCGAAATTCGTAGTTTATCGGGTACGTCTCAATCGCGGCCAAAAGGCGATTTCCATGGACGCCATGAATATCAACTGGTTTGACCAGTTTTTGGATGAGCACGAGATACTCCTGCCTCGCGGCATAAAACTAAAAGTCATGAGGCGAGAAGACTTTGGCTCTTTGTGGCTGATTGATCTAGCGATCGATCCGTACTAAAGACGCATGGGTCCGCGCCAATGGTGCTTCCACACCTGTTAATGAAAGTCTAGTGACTGTTCATAGTGGGCTCAGTACTGACTGAGCCCTTCTATACAAATCGGACTGTCAGACCCGCTCAGGAAGTCTTCGTTTTTGTAATCAGGCGATGATGATGCGGATGTTTATGCGCCGTCGCACTGCGAATTGGCTCAGAAAACGAATTGAGCGGTGTCCAAGGTCGAAAGGCCTCTCGGAACGCCCAATCGTGAAGCGCGTCGAGTTTATGAATGGACGCAACAATAGTGATGACAGTCAGGCAGCCCTTAACGAGGCCGCTAATATCTGGCGGGGACATGAAACAACTCCTTTTTGGCTCTTTGATTCAGTGCCAGCCGAATCAAGAAATCCTTGCGAAATTACGCTGTCTTTTCCACCGAATCGGATGCTCTTGCACCACGACTTTTGGTTCGTCCAATGTAGCGTCGCCCCGACCATTTATCTTCGACCGTTTCCGCGAAGTTCGCAAAATCCCTGAAATCGTAAGTACCTAAAATCACTCAAGAGCACTTCTAGTCTTCCGACGGAATCTTTCAAAAGCTGTCGTGAAATTTCACGAGTTTGCTACTTGCTTGCTACATCTGCGATGGCGGTTTTTTTATGGCTGAGGTGAGCTACTAGAGAAAAATCTTAATCGGAAAGTGCATTGTAAAAAATAGTCATCAAGGCGTCTTCAATCGTTCCATGTTTCAACTGCAGTTTCTGTATGTCGTCGTTGGAAATATAATCAGCAAGTTTAACGAAGAGAAGTTCATGTTCGAGGTGCAAGACTTCATTCGAGGATTGTTTCACAGCACAAGTTCCAGGACATTTATCTGAAACCATTTTTTTAATGTGCATGAGCGAGTGCTCTATTTTGCTAATCTGATTTTCTTGAATCCCGGCCACACCGCGCTCTTTGTATTCGAATTTTCCTCCAGATAATTCAAAAACATGATTCGGGTCGATGTAAACAACTTGAAAAACTTTTGCTTCATCTAAAAAACCGAACACACGTCCAGAACCCCTTGAGACTTGAAACTGAATTACGTCGTAGTCTTCGGGGTTATTATAATGGGAGGGAATTCCATGGAAAAACTCTTCTCGGGTGACTTGTACTTGAGGACGAGAAAAGTCGACCTTGTGCATGCGATGTGCTTTTGTTGTACGAGGATCGCGTTTTGTTTGTTCTACTGCTTCTTTTGAGAGTTCGCTCAATCGTTCAAAAAAAGAGGCGATCCATGATTTATCTACAACCGCACAATTGAAACCAAACTTGTCTCGTTGTTTCCAGTATTGGAATGAAAACTCCCATTTTTTTGGGGGCTCACTAGCTCGTTGAGTTGGAATCTTACCAACTGGAGCCGCTGCCTTGGGAAGACGTAGTTGTAAATTCGTCGTGCCCATCTTCTTCTCTTTTTAAAGATGAACTACTAGCCGATTTTTGCGCGATAGTACTGAGCCACTAATCCGTCATCGATCACCGTTTCCGATCGTGCGAACGGAGGAAGATTGCCACGAGCGGATTGCCAGGGAGTTTCGGCGTGAGAAAGAGCTTCTAGCTGGCCACCCGTAAGATGCATGTAAGCGTTCAAGACGTTGTCGATGTGATCAATATCAGTCGTGCTGAGGGAATTAAATGTTTTGAACTCGAGATCGTCGAGTGTAACCAAAGAAAAAAGTGTTTTGGTGTCTTTGTAGCGGTTGTAAAGGTCACGGCAAGCCGGACCGTGAACCCATGCCTGAAAATCGACATCAAGGTACCTGTTTCCAAAGAAGGCTAGGTGCCAAGCCTGCACATAATAGAGAAGTTTATGAAGTTTCAAGACAGAGATTTCCGAGTCCGCATTGATTGCGGAGTAGCAGATATAATCTGCGACCAAATTTAGGTCCCGCTTGGGTCGCATGTTCGGCATAATCCCCTCAAATCCAGTTTTGCGCATGTCCAGGCTTCTACTTCAGCCTCGGAATATTGACACGCACTCTTTAAGCATATCGCGCGCCTTAACTCACCGCAACATGAAAGTGTGCATGAACACTTATTTAGCAAATAAGTGTCCACTATGTACAGTTATTTTGAGTTTTTGCCGATCTGTGTGCTATGCCGCTGAAAGTATACGGACTTTTAGAAATCCAAGTTCCGGGGCGATACGTCATTGTTCGGGAAGAGGCTGTCCAGAATTACGAGATAGTTCCACTTCTGTCAGTTTCTGAACCAATACAAGGTGATGAAATTTGGCCCAATGAAGCTGAGTCTGCAGAATCCGATGTCGTGGAAGGGGAAACGACAAAGCAGTTTGCAACCGTGCAAGAGGTCCTTAGATCGTTCCGTGAGAGTCGGAAATTGAGCTTGAAGAAGCTTGCGCAGGAGACGGGGCTTCATAGAGGACATCTCTCAAAGCAGGAGAGAGCCGACGGTCCTAAGATTCAGAATCGGACTATTACTGCACTGTCCAATTTTTATGGTCCCGAGTTTTTGGCAGCGATTAATTTAGTAATGAAGCGCGACCACGACTAATCTCAGCAAAAACGCTATCGATGGGTTACGTGATCATAGAAGTCTGACCGCTAATAGGAGTCTAATGCTTTGTTGGGACTTGCCAGGTTAGACTCGCTAATCAGGACAAGGTAGTTAGATTTTCTCGTTATCTCAATTCCGCTTAAATCAGGTCAAACGGCATCCTAAGAACGTTTCGCTTTCGATCATGGCAATTAATTGCAAATGAGTTCGTGGACTGCTCCATCCATGGCGAACTTTGCCGATTTGTGGTCGGCCAAGACACGCAGGAGCACTGCCTCTTGATAAGCGCCGCCGTCTATCTCGAGTCCGACCTTTTGCGCAATCAATGTGGCCGAGTCGTTAGCCTTTAAAACCTTTAATCCGGATCGAATTACAAACTTTTTGGACGGGACATCGGTATCTTCTGATACTGCGACGCGAATGACTCCGGAACCGTTGTTCCTTTGAATCACTTCCAATGAGGCGAGTGAATACCCTCTCGAAGAACACCTAAGAACCGAAGAATCAGCAGAGGCGTAGAAGGAGGTCAGCAAAGAGACGCTCAAAATAACGAATTGTAATTTCATAAGATCGTTTCCCAAGGGGGTTTATTGGTTTTGAAGAACTACGTGTACGTCGGAATACTCAAAGTAATGACCCATCTTTCCCCTTTTATGGGTCACCATCGCTTGGACGGTGATGTAAGTTTTAGGCTCAGAACTTGGGTAATCCGGCCTGCCGCGGGCGATCTCCAGCGTCACAGGAGTCGGGGAGTCCATGGGGATACTCAGGTCTGAAGGCGTCCAAAAATATTGAATATCATTGTCACAGCCCGTTTCTGCACCGATACGTGTCGAACCGAGTTCAGAAAATTTGAAGCGGTTTTTACTCAGGCGCTCTATCCCTATCGTTGCACCACAGCTTCCAGATGTGCTGACTTTGAGCTCAATCGTCGTTGGATTGAGCTGCTCTGCTTTGTCAGGCCCAACCTTCACGACGTCAACCGACATTATAGGGAGGGGATCTGAAATGACTTTCAAGTCCTTGTAGGCAATCGAATCCGCCGAAGCGATCGAAGAAAAGCCCGTGAGTACTATTACAGAAATTAAAGACAACCTTATTTGGTTAAACATATACTTCTACTTCCTTACTCAATGTGGGGACTGCTCGATCTCGAATTTATTCATTAGGAACGCATCGGGAAGTCTTCACTGGCTGGCATTTTCCCAATGTGCCATTTGCGCACATGTTTCGATCGTTGTTGTAGAAGCTGCAATCGATCGGATAATCGTCGTTTGGATCCGTCTTCACACAAGTGACTCTGGACGTGTAGTAACATTGTCCGAGTGAACTGTTGTTGCACATGCTAGGGTATTGATTCCACATACTGCAATCTAATGTTCCGGCGTAAGAAGCCGCGCTGAAGAGTAAAGTGCTGACAATTGACATGATTACGGTTTTCATTTGGATTCTCCTTTTTTATTTGCATTGGTTATAGGGGACAGCTTTTGTTTACCTGTGTTGATGACTAGCAGAGTATCGAATGAGTCCGAATCGGTTGCGAAAGGACCTTCCGAAACACTGCGAATTTGAAAATGGTTTGCATTCGTTCGAACGAAGTATGCTTCATACATTGGGTTGATCTGGCTCAGATGAATATCGGCCGAGGGTTTTCCGTCCAGCTGGTAAACCGAGAAAGCTCCTGGCTCAAGCCTTTCAAGTTGAGTTCCGTTCCACTGAGGCAGAACGATCGTTTGAAGTGAAATAGGCCACCTCGTCAGGCTATAAAGTTCAAAAGGCGATCGATTTAAAATAAGTGCCATTGAAAAACTTCGAATTAAGCCTGCATCGGTTGTTTTTGCGACAAGCTCGTCATTAAAACCACGAGCCTTGAGACTTTTTTGGATCGGGCAAGAAAAGCAGGTCTTAAGATCTGCCGATCCCCACTCATCAACAAGAGCGCGAAGCGAGTCCCATCCGCCGAATTTTGCTCGAAGATAACTCCCCATCAGATAGGTCATTCGATACTGCGAAGGCTGAGTAAATGGGCTTTCATTCGAAATAAAGCTAGGAATTTTTTCGTCGAGTCCCTCATCATTGAGCGAGTTCGCCCATTGTTTGATTTTAAGGTCAGGAATTTCGCCACCTTCGTCATCTTCCATTTGCTGGGCGATCATTTCTTCGATCCATGCGGGCCGTGCTGGCTTACCGCTTTGTCCATTCCGCGCTAAAAACAAATGCACTAGTTCATGTGCCAATGATGCGTGCCAATAACGAATTCCCTGAGAAGAACAATCGAGCACGATTACGGGTTGATGCAGATCTGGATGCTTGTTGAGAAAAAAACTCGCAAAGGTATGCCGGTTCTCCTCAAGTGCTGTCACCAACAAGGTAAACGGAATCTTTTTCGCCTTCTCTAACGGGCTATCAAACGCTTGCGCGAGTTTCGTCCAAAGCACAGGAACGTCGAGGCCAATTGAAAACTGCTACAAAATTTCT
>CAZCBS010000125.1:0-10902 GCA_964496965.1 uncultured Bacteriovoracaceae bacterium | reverse complement strand
TCGAGCTTGCGCCAGGTTTTCGTGTCAAATGTGGATCGGTGCCGTTCTTTGATTCTTGGCTTCTCGCCGAAGCGGACGGAAAAAAAGTCCTGAACCTCAATGACTGCGTCGTCAACACGCAGGCAGTGGTGGATGTGATTTTTCGAGAAACAGGGAAAGTCGATGTATTGCTCAGTCAATTCAGTTACGCCAACTGGCTGGGCAATCCAGAAGAGGGCGGGCAGCGCCGAGCGGCGGCTAGCGAAAAACTTGCGCGCCTCAAGCTTCAGAATGCGGCTTTTCAACCGCGCTGGCTCGTACCCTTTGCGAGTTATGTCTATTTTTCGCATGAGGAAAACTTTTACCTCAACGCCGAGGCCAATCGCGTTCATGATTCTGTTCGATTTCAAGAGAAGGAGCTGCGATCGGTTCCGGTTGTTTTATATCCGGGAGATTTCTGGGAAATTGGCGATTCGCATGACAATTCGAGCGCGCTGGAAAGATATCAGAGAGATTGGGACGCGGCTCAGGCACGAAAAGCTGCTCGATCCGAAAGCATTTCCTTGGAAAGACTGATTTCGCTTTCTGAGGAATATCTCCGACGCATTCGGAAGAAGAACAACGGGCTTTTGCTTTTTCTGGGAAGCCGAGCCGGGTTTTTTAAGCCCGTGACTTTATATCTTACGGATCTCGGAGAGAGGTTGAGATTTGATTTGAAGCGGGGACTTGTGAGGGATTCCGTGGCTCGCGGACAAGCCCAAGTTCCAGTCATGCTGGAGCTTCATTCCGATAGTCTGGCCTATCTTCTTCAGTTCGAATGGGGTTTTGACACGTTGCAGGTTAATGGGCGCTTTCGCTCGTCGGCTTCCGCTTATTCTAGTGTTGTTCGGACGTTTTCGATCGCAACCCTCAATAATACGGGAAGGGCCTTTGGTCTTTCATTGTTCGCGGATGGGGCCTTTATTCGACGTGCTTTGAGAAAGCTGAGAAGTCAGTTCCTTTCGTAGCGTCCGGCCCTGGATTTTACTTTGTTTTTCTCCGGTGTTATGCAAGTTTCAGTCAAACCAACACAGCTCTCAGCGAAGGAGTCGGAAAACTTGTCGAGCGTTATTGTGGAGCCGCTGACCTTTGAAGACGCCCTCAAGAGGGAAAAGGAGTGGGATGACCTTGTCGATCATTCCTATAACGGGACCCTTTTCCATAAGCTGAGCTTCCTGCGTTATCATCCGACGGATCGTTTTCCATTTCGTTTTCTACTTTTTCGCGAAAACAATCATCATAGAAAGCCGATCGCCGCTCTCCCTTACATGGTGAAGGATCAGACGATTCTTCGCAGCCCCGTGGGCGCAAGCTATGGCGGCTTGGTGGTTCGCAAGGGCAAACAGTTTCACGAAATCCAGGAAGTCCTCTCGTCGTTCATGAACTGGGCGACGGAGAATGGATTCCGTGAGGTTTCCTTGACTCACGCTCCGTCGATCTATTTCGACCATATGTCGCAGGATCTTGATTTCCTGCTCATGTATAACGGTTATAAGATTTCGAGCACCTTGGTTTCCAGTGCGATTGACCTCAATTGGGTGCGTAGCCTGGCAGAGCCGATGGAAAGTGTCTCGTCCAAGCAGCGTTACTCCATCCGAGCTTCTCAAAAAGCGGGCGTTCAGGTCGAGATGAGCGATGATCTCGATTCCTATTATGAGATTCTTTGCCAGAACAAAGCCAAGCATGACTCCAAGCCGGCGCATACGCTGGAAGAGCTCAAGAAGCTTCGGCGGATGTTTCCCGATCACTTTCAGCTTTTCTCGATCGTCAAAGACGAGAAGATGATCGCTGGTATTTACACATTTCATGTGAATCCAAAAGTCCTGCTGGTGTTTTACATCGCAAGTCTTCCGGAGTTTCAGAAGTACGGGCCTGTGCAGCGCGGAATGTTTGAGGTCGTGAGCTGGGCTTGCTCGAAGGGTTATCAGTGGGTGGATATCGGCGTTTCTGCCGATACAACCAGCTCAAATCCAATGGAACCCTCATGGAATTTGATTTTTTTCAAAGAGCACACAGGTGCAAAAGGTTATCTGCGGCCGACTTACAGCTGGAAAGCAAGCGCCGCGTGTAATGAAAGGGGAAATGCGTGATCTCGATTTCAAAGCCATTGCTGGGCCAGGAAGAGATTGATGCCGTTGTCGAGGTCTTGAAATCGGGACAGCTCGCTCAGGGGCCTAAGACTGCCGAGCTGGAGCAAAAGTTCGCAGCTTACTGCAATACCAAGTACGCGGTTGCGTTCAACAGCGGTACGGCCGCGCTTCATGCTGGCTTATTCGCGGCGGGCATCGAAAGCGGCGACGACGTGATTACGACTCCTTTTACGTTCGTTGGCAGGGCAAACTCGAGTCTCATGCAAAACGCGAACGTTGTATTCGCGGACATTTCCGAAGATGACTTCAATCTCAGTCCCGCATCGGTTGAGTCGAAGATCACCTCTAAGACCAAGGCGATTTTGCCAGTCGATCTTTATGGGCAAATTCATGAGTATCAAAAAATGTCCGAGCTTGCGGCTCGACATGGTTTGGTGATTCTGGAAGACGCTTGTCAGTCCATCGGAGCCGAACAGGAAGGTCGTAAGGCGGGCGAATGCGGCGATATGGCGGCTTTCTCTCTTTATGTGACCAAGAACATCATGTGCGGTGAAGGCGGGATGTTGACGACCAATCGCGAGGACTTCGCGGAAGCCTGCCGTCGTTTCCGTCATCACGGGCAATCGCCGCTTCTTCGATACGAGTATCACGAGCTGGGTTTTAATTATCGAATGACGGACATCAATGCGGCGATTGGTATCGAGCAATTGCGCAAAGTCGATCAGTTCAACTCAAAGCGCATCGAAAACGCCTCCTTGCTCTATATCGGCCTGGAAGGTTTGAAAGGTCTGATTTTGCCGCAGGTGAAAAAAGGCAACAAACACGTCTATCATCAGTTCACGATTCGGATCACGGACGAGGCGAAGGTCAGTCGCGATCAGCTTCAGGCGCTTTTGAAAGAAAAAGGCATCATCAGCGGCGTTTATTACCCAAAACCTCTTCATCTCCATCCGCATTTCGCAAAGATGGGCTACAGGCCGGGAGATTTCCCGATGGCCGAGAAACTCTCGCGCCAGGTCCTCTCTTTGCCAGTGCATCCGGCTCTTAGCCGAGAAGATATCGAACGGATCTGCCATGAAATCAGAAACGCACTCCAGTAAGCTCAAATGCGCGGTCATCGGTGTCGGAGTTATGGGCAAGAACCATGTCCGCACCTATTCACAGATTCAGAAAGCGGATCTGGTCGCGATTTCCGACACTCGCAAAACTTTAGTCGAGGGGATGGCCGAAGAATTCGGCTGCCGCGCCTATGAAGATTTTCGGGTGATGTTGGACAAAGAGAAGCCCGAGCTGGTTTCCGTCTGTGTGCCTACCAGTGCGCATTTCTCGGTTGCGAAAGAATGCTTAGAACGAGGAATTCACGTTCTTTTGGAAAAGCCGATCGCCATGAACGAGGAAGAAGCTCGCGCTTTGCTCGAGCTTGCGGATCGTTGCAAGGTTCAGCTTCTTGTCGGACATATCGAGCGATTCAATCCGGCTATTCAAAAGCTCAAGACGATGCTGAAAAAGGGTGACCTTGGACGCATCACCAATATCATGGCGCGTCGGGTGGGTGGATTTCCTCCACAGATCAAAGATGCCAATATCGCAGTCGATCTTGCGATCCATGACATCGATATCGTTAATTTCATTCTTGAGGAGCTTCCATTGGAAGTTTCTTCGAGCAAGCGGCGTTATCACATCGAAGGACGCGAGGACTCGGTCGAGTTTTTCTTGAAGTACAAGGATTGCTCAGCCTATGTACAGGCCAATTGGATCACGCCAGTCAAGATTCGCAAGCTCAACATCACTTGCACGGAAGGGTATCTTGAGCTCGATTACATCAACCAGCGAATCGAGCTTTACCAGAGCAACTACGAAAAGTTCCGTGAAGAGATCGGGAGTTTCTCGGATTATATTTTGCGCTTCTCCGAGCCGGATAAGACCATCATCGAAGTCGCCAAAAAGGAACCGTTGAAGGAAGAGCTGAGTTACATGATTTCGTGTATTCGCAATGGGACAAAAGTCGATTCGACCTTCGCGCTTGAGGCTTTGCGGATCGCTTTGAAATGAGCTCTGCCCAGAATCCGCGCTTCCCACGAGCGCTTCTGATCTCCACGTCTTTTCCGAGGAAGTTTCCGGATCTGTACGCGCAGTTCGTCTGGGATTTTACGCGTGGGCTGGCCCCGTGTTTTGAGCGATTTTACGTTCATGTTCCGCACTCCGAAGATGACCAAGAGACGGCGGCTGAAGAGCATGGGAATATCTCGATCCGTCGCTTTACTTACTTCTTTCGCAATCGCTGGCAATGGCTCTGTTATCGAGCGGGCGGTCCGAGCAATCTTAAGGCCTCGATCTTAGCTAAGATCCAGGTGCCGTTTTTTTTCATCACGTTGACCTGGGGAGTCCTGCGCTATCGACGCAAAGTCGATGTGGTGTTTTGTCACTGGCTTCCGACAATGCTGGCCGGCTATGGACTCAAGCTCTTCTTTGGAACCAAGCTGGTCGTCGTGCTTCATGGATCCGATGTGAGAGGCTTTCCTGATTTTCTGGTTCGCTTTCTTTTGAATCGTGCGGATGTGGCGGTGACTGGCCACGAGGAAATCCTCGATAAAGCAAAGCAGGCTCGTGTTTCGACTCCGTGCCTTTTGATCCGAAACTTTATTTCGCTCGAACGCTTTCGGGATCCATATCGCCCAAAGAAACGCAGGATTCTTTTCCCGTCTCGTCTTTACCCGATGAAAGACCCGCTTTTTTTTCTCAGGGTTGCCGAAGCGCTTGAAAAGAAGGGCGTAGATGTCGAATGCCTGATGCTGGGAGACGGAGAGCTTCGGGGTGAAGTCGAGCGCTTTCTTTCTGAAAAGAAGCTTCGAAACACAACCTATCTCGGGCCTCGCACGGATGTGATCGAGCTGATGCTGGATTCGCAGATGGTTTTCTTTTCGGACACGGTCGAAAATCTCTGGAGTACCGTGATTCTGGAGGCGATCTTTAGCCGCTGTGTGTGTGTGATGAACGATGTCGGGATGACTCGCTCGGTTTTCCAAGATGAGGCCAACTGCGTGCTCTACGAACATCTGAGTGTTGAGGATTGCGTTCGAAAGATTGAACGGTTTTTGGGCGGAAGCTATGATGTCTCTCAGATGACCCAGAATGCATTGATCAGCCTCAACGAGCAGGGGTTCACCCCTGAAAGCGTGCTTGAGAAGCATCTTTCTTATCTTCGAACCATGGAAGTGGCGCGATGAAAAAGAGGATCAGCTCTCTCATCACGCTGATCTGCCTGGGCCTGTTTGCGCTCTATTTCGCGCGAAATCAGGAAGGGGTTGAGGCTTTGCTGCGCATTCAGGCAATTTATTTGGCTCTGATCTGTGTGGTGAATTTGGTGGTGCTCTATTTCGCCGGTCTTCAAATGCAGCGCATCCTGCATGGCTTCGGAAAAAGAATGACGACGGGCGAGGGCTTCTATTTATCCGTAGTAGCAACGGCAGGAAATAGCCTGATTCCATTGAGGGCCGGAACTCTCATACGGGCCGTGTATATGAGGACTTATTATCAGTTCTCGTATGCTAACTTTTTGGCAGTCTTATCGGGAAGCCAGATCTTGATTTATATCGTGAACTCGCTCCTTGCTCTCAGCGCTCTTTTCTGGATCCGTCTGCATGGCGGCGAAATCTCGATTCTTCTGGCGCTTTTCTTTGTATCGCTCTTTGCCGTTTCCGTAGGGCTGATGTTTATCCGACTGCCGGATCGAGTTTTGCCAATCGATAGCAAGAATCCCGTGATCAGCCGATTTGCGCGAATCATAAAAGAAGTCATGAACGGCTGGACCTTGCTGTCACGAAATCGGCATTTATTGCGCGAGCTTTTGGTTCTGACGGTGATCGGGTTTCTGTTGCTCTTTTTGGAGACCTATTTGGAGTTTCAGGCTCTGGGAGTGAACGCTTCATCGAGTCAAATCTTGCTCTATTCTTGTTTAACTAGCGCAAGCTTGGTGATTGGACTGACTCCGGGTGCATTGGGCGTTCGAGAAGCGGTGCAGATCGCTTTTTCGAAGGTGCTTGGAATGAGTGTCACTCAGATCCTCCAAGTTTCGCTGCTCGAGCGAGGCCTCATGCTTCTTGTTCTGCTTTTCGCGTTTGTCGCGGTTCGTTGGTTCGGGCCACGATCGTTGAGAGAGCATGAGGCGCGAATGGCGGCAAACCCACTGGCTTCTGAGAGCGACATGGCTTGATTAAATCGACAAAAGGTGGTCGAATCGCCCCATGTATAGAGAGAAGCGTATTGGGCTGGTAATCCCGGCTTATCGAGAAGAAAAACTCATCGTTCCGACCTTGGAATCGGTTCCGGCATATTTTGATCGAGTTTTCGTGGTCGATGACGCCAGTCCGGACGATAAGCTGGCTAAAGCGGTGCAGGCTTGCGCTTCGAAGGATTCACGGATCACTTTGATTCGTCATGAGACCAATCAAGGTCCGGGCGGGGGAATTATCACGGGCTATTTGCAAGCCGCTCGAGAGAACTGTGACGTCACGATTGTTGTCGGTGGCGACAATCAGATGGTTTTGGCGGAGGCGCCTCGATTTTTAGATCCAGTGATTGACGGTAAAGCAGATTACGTCAAAGGCAATCGCTTTATTCTGTCTCATCTGGAAGACACGCTTGCTAAGATGCCGAAGATTCGTCTTTTCGGAAACTGGCTCATCACAGGACTCACGAAAATCGCATCAGGCCAATACAAAGTGATGGACGTGGTCGATGGGTACACCGCGATTTCCAAAGAAGCGATTGATACGGTCAATTGGGCGAATGCTTGGAAAAAATACGGCTATCCGATGGATTTCCTCATTCGTCTTAATGCCTATGGTTTTCGGATCATGGATGTCCCACGCACGGCCATTTACTTAGCGGGCGAGAGACAATCTCAGATCAAAGGCTTTAAGTACGCCATGAGTGTCAGCCCGATGTTGGTTCGAGGCTTTTTCTGGCGCTTGAAATTCAAGTACCTTTACCGGGATTTTCATCCGCTGGCCCTGTTTTATTATCTGTCCTTCGTGCTCTTTGGCATCGGAATGACGATCGGCCTCTACATGGTCGGAAACAAGCTTTTCTTCTCAGGAGAAGCAGTCACTGGCGCGCGCGCCATGTTGACCGGACTTTTTATTCTGACCGGTCTTCAGCTTTTTCTGTTTGCGATGCTTTTCGATATGCAGGAGGGGAAGTAAGGACCGACGGTACCGGTCCCTGCTGCCCCAAATGGCTTGGCGGAATATTCTTTGTGACCCAGACTTCTTTCCCCGTTTGAGCGGAGAGATAGAGGGCATGAATCAGCTCGAGCGACTTGCGACCCTCGGCTCCATCGACCGCTGCTTTGGCTCGTTCCAATAGGACGTCCACCACATTTTGTAGATACGCTTGGTGTCCAAAGCCATAAACATTCGGTGGGTTATCCGAATGGCGAGCGAACATCTCGGCATCGGTCGGAAGCGCCTCGGCAAATTGATAATGACGAAGCTGATTGACCGCAAAGCCGCTGATCTCAACGGATCCTTTTTCACCCATCAGGCTTAAGCTGCCTTCGAGATCTTTCGGTCGAGTCGCGGTCGTTGCTTCGATGACGCCCAATGCTCCGGATTTGAATTTGAGGATGGCGACGCCGGTGTCCTCGCATTCGATATCGACCATATAAGTTTGGGTTTTCGCGAAAACGCTTTCGACTTCACCCATGCACCATTCGAGAAGATCGATGTGATGGCTGGCTTGATTGGAGAAAACGCCTCCATCCAATGCCCAGGTTCCACGCCAGGACGCTTGGTCGTAATACTCTTGCTTGCGGCACCAGCGAACGCGCACGGTGCCCATATTGATTTTTCCGAAGCGACCTTGCTCCAAGGCTTGCCTGAGCGCCACGACCGGAAGATTGAATCGATTCTGCTTCACAACGAAAAGTTTCAGTCCGTTCTTTTCAGCGGTCGCGATCATCGCGTCCGCATCTTCCAGGCGAAGCGCCATCGGTTTTTCGACGACGACGTGTTTTCCGCCGTTCATGAGCTCGATCGCGTTCTCAGCATGCGATCCACTTGGAGTACAAACGCAAGCGACGTCAAATTCGCCCCATTGAAGAAGCTCTTGAATGCTGCCAAAGGATTTTACGCCCTGCTTTGAGCCAAAAGCTTGGGCCTTGCCGGCATCGCAGTCGGCAACGGCGACCAGTTTTGCTTCAGGCAGACGTTGCAAGCTCTCCGCATGGCGAGGAGCGATGCGGCCGCAACCGACGATGGCGAAACGAATCGGAGTCTTCATTGAAAAAACCTCTGGATAGCCTGACTCACGCGAGTCACTTCTTCAGGAGTCATGAGTGGATCCAACGGTAGGCTCAGGATCTCCTTGGAAAACTTTTCCGTCTTGCTCAACGGACTGGAACTCGAAGTATACGACGAAAAAGCGCCTTGCTGATGAAGTGGAATCGGATAATGAACGAGGGCTTCGATGCCTTCGGAAGCGAGAAAGCGCGAAAGATCATCGCGATTATGCCGATCTGCAGTCACTCGGATCACATACAAATGATAGACATGACTGTCTTGATCTTTGGGCAGAGGCAGTGTTTGAACGCTTGAAATGCCCGCGAGACTTTCGCTGTAAAGCCGCGCAAGATTTTTGCGACGCTCGGTCCAGTCGGGAAGGTGCTTCAGTTTAACGCTCAAAAACGCGGCTTGAAGTGCATCGAGTCGCGAGTTTCTTCCAACCACTTGGTGGCTATATTTATCAGTGCGGCCATGGTCGCGCAGCAGCTTCAGCTTTTGGTGAAGTGCATCGGATTGAGTGGTGGCGGCCCCAGCATCGCCCAGGGCGCCAAGATTTTTTCCAGGGTAGAAACTAAAAGTTCCGATGTCGCCCAAAGTCCCGACGTGGCGGCCTTGATAACGAGCGCCGTGAGCTTGGGCGCAGTCTTCGATGATTCGGAGATTTTTTTCGCGGCAAAAATCGAGAATCGGCCCCATCTCGCAGGCTCGGCCGTAAAGATGGACGAGGATGACCGCTTTGATCGAGTGAGGGGAGAGCTCGTATGCTGCGCGAAGGGTCGCTGCAGAGACACAGCCTGTGCTCTCGTCGATTTCGGCAAAAATCGGATTTCCGCCTTGGCGCACGACAGCCTCGGCTGTTGCCGCGAAAGTCATGGAAGGAACAATCACTCCGTCTCCGGATCGAATCTCAAGAGCTTCGAGCGCTAGTTCCAGCGCATCGGTTCCGTTGGCCACGCCCAGGCAGTGAAGGCTACCCGTGTAGGTTGCAAACTCTTTTTCAAACTTTTGGACAGGTGCGCCTTGAATAAAGGCAGAGCTCGATAAAGCCTGATCAAAGGCTGCGGTCAATTCGGCACGAATTGTTCCATGCAGGCGGCTGAGGTCCTGAAATTTGATTTTTTGGGTCATAGATCTTTTCCGAGTGCTCGAAAACCTATCATCCAAGCCTTCGCTTGAATAGAGGCTTATGAGGGAGTGCAGTGAGAACAGTGAGGAGGCCCTGAGCCGTTCGTATCCCGGCTCCGCGTTTTGAGGCATCGGCAGACAAACCCCTTCAAACGAGCCGGATTTCCGGCGACGTACCCGTAGGCAGGGACGGACTTCGTCACGACCGCGCCTGCCGCGACAAAGGCATATTCGCCGATTTCGATTCCACAAACCAAGATCGCGCCCGCGCCAATCGTCGCTCCTTTTCGGACCCGAGTAGGGGAGAAAGAGCCGCGGCCCTCTTTGATAAACGCACGGGGAGTCCGGTGATTGGTAAAAACCATCTGAGGGCCCAGAAAAACATCGTCTTCGACGGTGACTTTGTCCCAAACGGAAATCCCGTTCTTGAGGGTCACCCGGTTGCCGATTTGGGCTCCGTTTTCGATGAAAACCTGCTCTCCCAGATTGCATTCAGAGCCGACTTGAGCGCCTTTCATGACATGAGCAAAGGCCCAGATTCGGGTTTTTTCGCCCACCTGCGGGGATTCGACCCAAGCGAGCGGGTGAACCATGACGGATTCGGGAAGGCCTGCGGGGCGGGTGCCGAGAATGGGAGCGGAATTCGCGAAACTCATAAGAACCGCTAGTTCCCCATACCCGAACGTAAAAATCAAGTCGTTTGGGCCGTTTGCCAGCCTGATCTGGGGACTGGTTTTCAAGGAAAAGCGCAGTTTTCGGTTGAGCTGAGTCGAGACACGCAGTACAGCTTTAAAAAAGACAATATCCAGAGGTTACTGATGAATTTTCAACTGCCGGCTGCATCTTTTCTTGAAGGCAAAACGATCTTGATTACCGGTGGGACCGGATCTTTCGGAAGAAAGTTCTGCCGCACCATTCTTGACAATTACAAAGTGAAGAAACTGATCGTCTTTAGTCGAGATGAGCTCAAGCAGCACGACATGCAGCAGGAGTTGGCGAATCGTCCGGAGCTTCGATTCTTCCTGGGCGACGTTCGCGAGTATTCTCGTCTTTATCGCGCTTTGGATGGCGTCGATATGGTGGTGCACGCCGCGGCTTTGAAGCAAGTACCGGCGGCTGAATATAATCCGTTCGAGTTCATCAAAACTAACGTGATGGGTGCACAAAATATCGTTGAAGCTGCGATCGATCGCGGCGTCAGCCGCGTGATGGCGCTTTCGACCGATAAAGCCGCAAATCCAATCAATCTTTACGGCGCAACGAAGCTTTGCAGCGATAAGCTTTTTGTTGCGGTCAATAGCTACTCTGGCAAACACGACACGCGTTTCTCGGTGATTCGTTACGGAAACGTCATGGGCAGTCGCGGATCCCTTATTCCGCTCTTT
>CAZCBS010000124.1:0-10988 GCA_964496965.1 uncultured Bacteriovoracaceae bacterium | reverse complement strand
ACGAATTCTCGAACGCACTTCAGAAGGCGGTTACCGGTACGCTGCGTGCCGCGCGAGGGTTTCGCAATCTCGTTACAACCCGACTCGTCGATTGGAATGTTGAGAAGCTTCGCGGATCTGCGAATGATTTTCTCGAGCTCCTCGACTGGATAGAAATCCAATCGAAGCTGGACTCCAAAACGATCTCGAAGAGGGCTCGACAAAAGCCCAGAGCGAGTCGTCGCGCCGACGAGAGTGAACTTCGGAAGGTCGATTCTCAGTGTTCTTGCGGCCGGACCTTGCCCGATAATGAGATCGAGCTTGAAATCCTCCATCGCGCCGTAAAGCACTTCTTCGATCGTTTTTTGCAGGCGATGGATTTCGTCGATGAACAGCACGTCGCGCGGCTGCAGGTTGGTCAAAATAGCGGCAAGATCGCCCTTTTTTTCCACGTTTGGGCCGGTCACCGTGTGAACGTTGCTTCCCATTTCATGGGCGACGATGTGAGCGAGCGTGGTCTTTCCAAGGCCTGGAGGACCCGACAAAAGCACGTGATCGAGCGAATCGCCTCGCTGGCGCGCGGCCTCCATGAAGAGCGAGAGATTTTCTTTTACGCGCTGCTGGCCGATGTACTCGCCCAGAAAAGAAGGCCTGAGCGACTTTTCAGCGCTCGCTTCGCTGGTGTGCCCATCCACTTCCACGAGCTTTGGACTGACAAGACGTTCTTCTGGATGTTCTTCCACGAAAGCTCCTCAAAAATTTAAATCAACTGACGAAGCGCGGTCTTCACAAGCTCTTCCGCATGCTTCGGCGGGGTCTCCGACTCGGAAATCACGCGCTGAAGAAGTGCCGCAACATCCTGCTCGCGGTACCCGAGCCCGACAAGCGCTTCTTTCGCATCACGTAATGCGGCGTTTTTCGAGTTCTCCAAACCCGCGAACAATGCGCCAGAAGAGCCCTTCATCGACGGCGAAGCAAGCTTCGCCTTGCTGCCCGCGAAGTCTCCTGCTTCAAGCTTCTTTCTCAGTTTGTCGCCAAGCTCGAGTACTACTCGCTCAGCAGTCTTTTTTCCGATACCTGGAATTTTCGTCAGCGAATCCGTATCACCTTCCACCACCGCGCGAATCAAGTCGTCCGGATGCACGCGGGTCAAAATACCCATCGCGGATTTGGGGCCAACGCCGTTCACGGTCAAAAGAGTGAGAAAGATTTCTTTCTCCACGCGAGTCGTAAAACCAAAAAGATCCAAAGCGTCCTCGCGAACGTGAGTATGAATGTAAAGCTCAGCGGACTGTCCAGGCAGGACCGAGAGATAAGAAGGGCTTGCGGGCACATTCACGGCGTAACCCACCCCAGAAACCAGCAAAAGCACTTTGCCATCTGAGTGCTCCATCACTTCGCCACGCAAATATCCGATCATTGAATCGCCCCCAACGTGTCCCAACCGATTTTCTCAGCGAAGCTTGTCCACACTGACTCGTCGGCGTCCCGCCAAAGACTCAGCACTGAGCCCTAACGCCTCAGCCAGAGAATTTCCTTTTTTCTTACGCTTTCCAGATGCCGACTGCAAGGCCTCGGCATACGCGCGAGCCGCGGGCGTCTTATGAGCTGAAGCCGTTGATGCTGCTTGTCTAATAAAGTGCGCATGACAAATCGCAAGCGCAAGGCCGTCTGATGCGTCTGACGTATCAAACTCTTGTTTTCCGACTAAAAGCTGAACCATTCGGGCGACTTGATCTTTGTCGGCGTGGCCTTGCCCTACAACCGCCTGTTTCACTTCGGTCGGACTGTACTCGACGATTTCGAGAGAGTGAATCATCCCGGTTAGAATAGCCGCTCCCCGCGCTTGCCCCAGCTTCAGGGCTGAAACAGCATTCTTGGCGAAGAAAACTTTTTCTACCACCATGATGTCGGGACGAATTTCTTGAATCACATCAGAGAGACCCTGATAGATCGAGAGAAGCCTGACTTCGAGAGGAATCGTGGCTTTACCGCTGGTATTTGCAAGCTTGAGCGTCCCGTGAGTGACGACTTTTAGCTCGCGATTGATCCAATCCACACATCCATAGCCAGTCAGTCTCGAGCCGGGATCGATTCCCAATATTCTCATTTGCTAAGTGTAACGAAACCGAAAGCGTTACGCCAGCGCGCGGTCGTAAATCCGATAAACCTTGTTTCGCTCGCCGCACATCATCTCAAGAGCGCGGTTCATCTGCGCATTATCCTCAAGGATCCAGGAAGCTTCGCCGAACTTATAGCCCAGTTTCGGGCACTTCGTGACGTACTCGTTGTAGAACAACGGACCGATTCCGTACTGTTGATAAGCTTTCTTGATGCCCAACGTGATGACGCGGCAGCGATTGATCGTCTTCTTTCGCGCCGGACCTTTGAGATGCCAAAGCAGCTTCAAGATCCCCGTTGGCAAGAGCTCGCCATCGCGTACTTTAGCAACCGCAAGATTTGCGTCCGGAAGGGCCAGCGCAAAGCCAGCCATCTCGCCCTTGACTTCAGCGATCAGAAGAAGCTCTGGATCCAAGATCAGCTTGAGGTCCTTGGCCATGTGGTGAAACTCTTCGCGATTCATGGGAACAAAACCCCAGTTTTTTTCCCAAGCATCATTGTAGATTTCTAGGATTCTTTCGATTTCGCCGTCAAAATCCTTCATATTGACCGGACGAAACGAAACAGAGCCGCGACGCTTCAGGCGCTCGGCTTGAGCGACCAATCTCTCGGAAAACTTGTTCTTGGAATCAAGCCTATAGCCGTAAAGATCTTTCGCCTTGCTCAGTCCCCAGCCTTCAAAAAGCTTCGAATAATAAGGCGGATTGTACGTCATCATGACATAAGGCGCGTCATCAAAGCCTTCCACCAGAAGCCCGCACTCGTGATTGGTGCTTGGATTCATCGGACCGCGAAGTGTCGCCATCTTCTGGGAGCGAGCCCACTTCGCAACGACATCCAAAAGCGCATTGGCGAGCTTTTGATCGTCAATCGCTTCGAAAAAGCCAAAAAATGCGGTCTTTTCCTCGTGATACTCGTTGTGACGGTCATCGATCACGCCCAGAACGCGACCCACGCATCTTCCGTCGCGATAAGCGTTCCACGCGCGCATGTAAGCGTGCTTGAAGAATGGATTCTTGTTCACGTCAAGAAGATCACGAACCGCGATCTTCAGCGGTGGAACCCACATCGAATCCCCCTGATAGATAGTCCAGGGCAAATCGATAAAATCGTTCCAATCTGATTTACTGACGACTTCTCTTAACTCGTACATCAGGCAGTAGCTTGAACACCGAAGTGAGCCTGAGCAAGCGCCGCAAGCTCTTGTTGGCGGCCCGAGTTTCCAAGGATCCCGAACTCACGTCCCAGATCGTGCATCACTTCAAGCGCGTAATCGAGCTCTTGATCCGTGTGCGAAGCCATGTAGCTCGTGCGAATCAGCGCGCATCCTTCTGGAACTGCTGGACGAACCACTGGAGTCGCGAAAACGCCGCGCTCATAAAGACGCTGAGCAAACGCGAAAGCATTGAAGTCATCGCCGATCAGAACAGGCACGATCGGAGTGCGGCTGTTCAGGGTATTGTAACCCATTCGAGAAAGCTCGGTGTTCATTTTGCGAGCGTTCTTCCAGAGATTTTCGAGATGCTGAGGCTCTTCTTGAACGATGCGCAGGCACTCAAGAACCGTTGCCGCCGCAGCTGGCGGCATCGCCGCGCTGAAAATAAACGGACGCGACTTGTGCTTGATGTAGTGAATGACATCAGCCGAGCCTGCGATCACGCCGCCGATCGAAGCAAAGGACTTCGAGAAAGTTCCCATCACGACATCCGCGGCTTCGGACATGTTGAAGTGATGCGCGGTACCTTGTCCCATGGAGCCCAAAACGCCAAGCGCATGGGCATCGTCGATATAAAGACGGCAACCGTATTTCTTAGCCAAAGCCGACGCTTCTGGAAGATTGAAGACATCGCCCGACATCGAGAAAACGCCATCAGCAACGATCAATGCGCCTTCGTACTTGGAGCGAGTCATTTGAAGAACGCGCTCAAGATCCGCCATGTCGTTGTGACGGAACTTAATAGTGTCCCCCACAGCCAAGCGCTGGCCTTCGATGATCGAAGCATGGTTTTCGCGATCGCTATAGATCACATCGCTTCGGCCGACGAGGCTTGAAAGCGCGCCTTGATTGGACAGAAAGCCCGTTGCGAAAACGAGGCAGGCTTCTTTTCCAAGAAATTTACAAAGCTCGGCTTCGAGCTGTTCATGGAGAATCAGGTTTCCGTTGAGAAAGCGAGAGCCGGTGCAGCCGGTTCCGAATTCATCAATCGCTTTTTTAGCCGCTGCGAGAACTCGAGGATGGTGCGTTAGGCCGAGGTAGTTATTTGAACCGATCATCACGCGTCGTTTGCCATGCGTTACAACAGAAGAGCCAATCGTTGCTTCGATTGCACGGAAGTAAGGATAGACGCCTGCGGCTTGAACTCGTTTTGCATCTTCATAGCTGGCGCACTTCTCAAAAATGTCTTGCATGGCTTTTTAATCCTTTTATTTCTCAATAAGCTGACTCAAATATTGATCTGCGTACTTTAGTACGCAGGCAACAATCTAGCCAACCCTCAATTCCAATCTGGTTCAGGCGCGTCAAAACAAAAAGAGTTCTTTAAGAAAATCTCAATTAAAGAAATGAACGCCTTGTAAAACCATGTGTTAGCACCGACCACCTAAAATGGTCAAAGAAAAAGCCGATTATCTGATATTTTTTGTCAAACATAAGCCGCTTCGGGTTTTTAGTAAAAAATTCCGACTAGTTATTGACGCGTGAATTCTACTACGCACCTCATTTTGCTTTGTTTTGGACGAAACAAAGCAAAATAAACTATCTCAATTAATGAATGAAGCAGCGGGTCAGATTCTCAAGTAATCCGTTCGATGTCCGCGCCAAGCTGCGCAAGTTTGACTTCCATCCGCTCGTAGCCACGGTCCAGGTGATAAATACGATTAACGATCGTCTCGCCGGTTGCGCAAAGCCCCCCGATAATGAGGCTGGCGCTCGCGCGAAGGTCGGTGGCCATAAGGGGCGCGCCGGTGAGTTTGGGTTGACCGCGCACGAGCGCCGTATTGCCGGAGATCTTAATGTCGGCTCCCAAACGCATGAGCTCAGATACATGCATGAAGCGATTCTCGAAAATCGTCTCAGTGATCAGCGAAGCCCCTTCGGAAACGGTCATCGCCGCCATGAACTGAGCCTGCATATCGGTAGGAAACCCAGGATAAGGCTGGGTCGTAATATCCGTTCCGCGCGGCCGTCCACGCGATTCGATTTTGATGGATCGATCGCCGCGAGTGATTTTCGCGCCAGCATCTTCGAACTTCACTAGGCATGATTCGAGATACTCGGGGGCAAGGCCGATGACTTCGACCGCGCCCTGAGTGGCAAATCCCGCGGAAAGAAAAGTCCCCGCTTCGATCCGATCGCCCATGATCTCATAGTCGCATCCGTGAAGCTCGGGCTTGCCCTGGACGCGAATCGTTTCGCTTCCCTCGCCTTCGATTTGCGCGCCCATCGCACGAAGCGCGCGAGCAAGATCCACGATCTCAGGTTCGCGCGCGCAGTTTTCGAGAATGGATTCGCCCTGAGCAAGGACTGCGGCCATCAAAATGTTTTCTGTGGCCCCAACGCTTGGGAACTCAAACGCCACGCGCGCGCCTTTCAATTTCTTGGCCCGAGCAATCACGTATCCACCTTCGAGAACGATTTCAGCGCCTAACTTTTCAAGGCCCGTGAGATGAAAATTAATCGGACGTGCTCCAATGGCGCATCCTCCAGGAAGACTGACTTTCGCGCGGCCAAAGCGAGCAACCAGAGGTCCCAGAACAAGAACTGACGCGCGCATCGTGCGAACAAGATCATACGGCGCTTCGTAAAAAAGATCTCCGGTGGCAGGACCTGCCGCATGAAGCGTGACTTGATTGTTCTCAAGCTCGGCATCTTGTTTAGCTCCGAGATGATTCAAGACTTTCAAAGTCGTGCGAATATCCTGCAGCAAGGGCACACGACGATAAGTGCAGCGCTCTCCCGTGAGAAGAGCGGAAATCAAAATCGGAAGGGCGGCGTTTTTCGATCCGCCGACTTGAACTTTTCCATGAAGGGGCTTGCCGCCCCGAATGCGCATCTTATCCATATCAATTCAATCTCGCACTGAGAACGCGGTCGCGTCCATTGAGATCCTTCGCAATGCGCGTTTTCCAGCCTTCTAAAGTGAATATCCCCTCGATCAAAGCGGACCGCTCGTGAGGAATCTCGAGATAAATCGGGGCATCGGGCTCAAGATAAGCACGCGCCCCCTTAGCGATCTCCCGATAAAAATGCGCTGGATCGTGCGCGGGACCAAAGAGAGCGGTCTTTGGCTCTTGCTCGCGTACATCGGCCTCAGCCTCTTCATCGCCCGCGAGATACGGTGGGTTGCTGATGAGAAATTGCGCGGGTCCTGTCAAAACACCTTCCGCGCGAGCGCGCTCAAAGGGCTGCCAGACCTCAAGCGGATCTTGTGCTCGAAGGATTTTCAGTCTCGCCGAATCAATGGCCGATTGATTGAGAATTCGCTTTGCATTAGATCGAGCGCGAGTCTCAGCCTCCGCCGTGAGCTCAGACGCAAAAATACGTGCCCCCGGAAAGCGGGCCAAGATCTCAATTGCGATTGCTCCGCTTCCCGCTCCGATCTCGAGCCCAAAAAATGGCTGCCCTCGGACTGGAAATCGTCGTCCGATCTCATCCATCGCGATCGCGACAAGAAACTCCGTCTCAGGTCTTGGAATCAAAACGTCGGGACCCACTTCGTATTCATGATCCAAGAATGCCTGATAGCCGATCAGGTGCTGAAGAAGTTTTCCCTCCGCTCGCGCGGATGCATAAATAATAACTGTTTCACCTGCGGCTTCGGGAAAGCGATCCTGAAGGCGCGTGAAAAGATCCATTCGCGAAAGCGGCTGGCCAGTCGCCTTGCGATAAGCCGCGATGACGATTTGCTCGGATTCCGTGTCGATCAGGTTTTTCTCGACGAGCGAATGATTTCGGGACAAAAGCTGGTGCGCAAGATTGAGTGCCGCTTGGAAGTTCTCAGGAAGCTCTCGCGACAAGGCTCCCATTATTGCGCCTCCGCGAAGCCTTGAGCCTTGAGCGACTCCATCTGATGATGCGCTTGAAGGCCATCGATGATCTCATCGATTTTTCCTTCCATCACTTCGTCGAGCTGATACAGCGTCAGCCCGATGCGATGATCGGTGAGACGCCCTTGCGGAAAATTATAAGTCCGAATGCGCTCGGAACGGTCCCCGGTTCCGACCATGCTACGGCGAGCATCGGAATGCTCTTTTGCGGCTTTTTCGACTTCTTGCTCGAGCAAGCGCGACCGCAAAATCTTCATCGCCTTATCTTTGTTTTTGTGCTGAGAACGCTCGTCCTGGCAAACGACAACAAGGCCCGACGGAATATGCGTGATACGAACCGCGGAGTCCGTCGTATTAACGCCCTGACCTCCGGCACCACCGGAACGGAACACGTCGATTCTGAGATCGACTGGGTTGATATTCACATCGACTTCTTCGGCTTCAGGCAAAATCGCAACCGTGACCGTCGAAGTATGAACGCGACCTTGCGCCTCTGTGGCAGGCACGCGCTGAACGCGATGAACTCCGCCTTCCCATTTCAAGCGGCTGTAGACACGAGTGCCTTGGATTTCCGCGATGATTTCTTTGAAACCACCAATGCCTGTCGGATTGGCGGAAAGAACTTCGACTCTCCAGCCCTGACGCTCAGAAAATCTTTGATAAAGCCTGAAAAGCTCGCCGACGAAAAGCGCCGCCTCTTCTCCACCCGCGCCTGCGCGGACTTCGAGCATCGTGTTCTTGTCGTCATTGGGATCTTTAGGAAGAAGATGAACTTGAAGCGCGCGCTTGGAGAGCTCAAGCTCTGGCTCGATTCGCTTGATCTCATCGCGAGCCATCGCGACGATCTCGTCGTCTTTTTCTCGCAACAGCTCTTTGTTCGATGCGAGCTCGGAAGTAAGCCTTTTATAATGCTGGTACTCGGCAACCAGCTCTTGGAGACCGGCATGTTCTTGGGAAAGCTTACGAAAATCAGCCGGGCGATTGGCGAGCTCCGGATCCGCCAACCGGCTTTCAAGTTCTAAGAATCGGCGTTCGACCTCGTCGAGTTTATCGAACAAGAGAATGTCTCCCTAAAAACAACACTGGGGATGACAAAGCATCCCCAGTGAAAATTCCAAGTCTTTGAAACTCGAACTTACTTCTTCTTGTACTTATTGAGGAAGCGCTCAACGCGTCCTTCAGTGTCGAGAAGCTTGTGCTTGCCGGTGAAGAATGGATGGCAGTTCGAGCAAATTTCGACCTTGATGTCTTCCTTGGTCGCACGGGTTTCAATCACGTGTCCGCATGCGCAAGAAATGGTCGTTTCCTTATAAACTGGGTGAATCGCGTCTTTCATGAATAACTCCTTAAATCGCACGCTTGGGGCATTGGCCGTTAATGGCTGGCAGGCACCCATAGCGCTTTAATTCAGAGTAAAAACTCTAAAACTGTAAAGTCTGCTGCTAACAAATCCAGAGGGGCAAGTCAATCTTAGTCATACAGTAGCGGCCGAACGGGATTCTAATTCGTTGCCCTTAGTTTGATTATATTAGTCAACTTTTCTAATGATTGCAGTGCCTAGCAGCTTTCTGATCCGGGCAGCACAAGCACTCGGTGCCTCTTCGAGATCAAGGACGTCTATTTTTCGAGTGAATTTTTGACTTTTGTCCTCTTCGAAATTCGCGACATGAGATTTGATCCAGCCCAAAGCGCTGCGAATCATACCCTCATTGAGTATCTTCTTTGTCGCGCCTCCGGCCGCCATTTCACCTAACGGTTTTTCCTTCCCGTCATAGATTAGTGTTCCGACGATAGAGACCTCTTGAGAAAACTTTTTCGTGGAAACGTGACGCTTCCAAAAAGGAAGCTGTTTCTTCCATTTCGAGATCTCAGCTTTCCATTCTTTCTTTATCGGTTCACTGAGTGTAGTGCCTTGAATAAACTCGTGTATCGGAATCTCGAGATAACCTGCTGTCGCAGCTCCTTGGATACGTAATTCAAGCCGTACCTTGGCATCTCCGTCTTTTTTAACATGGATCCAATGGCTTCCAAGCACCGCTGGTAGATGATCATTATCGGCCTCGATCAAAACTAGTGAATTGGTATGCAATTGATTCGGAATAACGGTCCAATATTTCGCATAGCCTGCAGTAAATACGTGGATCCGTTCGACTCCGTCAAGATTGGCGACTTTCTGCAGACTTTTTTGATTTTCCCAACGGCCACTCACTTCCATGATAGCACGCGACTTCACCACTAACCCTGGAACCTCTCCCAAGTATTGGTACAGGCCAACAAGCGTCGTGACCGCAACATCTCCACCTGACGCGTGATAAGCACCAAGCGTAAGCCCTGTCGCGTAAAACATGCTCGCGCCTAGATTTGCAACCGCGAAGGGCTTGGATAAAGGCACCGTTTGCGAAAGAGTATCAGCCAACATGTAAAGCTCTGACTCCGCTCTCGCTTCAGCGCACGAATGCGCAGACACCACCAAGGCCATTACGGCGATGAAAGTGCGTCGAAAGTTGGTCCATTGAAATCGACCCATATCAATTAGCGCAATTCACTTAAAATTCTTCGAATCTCATTCACACAGTCAGATGACCTGACTTGCTCAAAATAAACGGTAGGACTATTGGGATATGAAGTAATGCGCTTAGTGACTAATTGATCGAAGGGACTTGCGAGATCTCTTCCAATTTTTAGAAATCCCAGGTTTTTTAAATTTTGAGCTAACTTTGCCACCTTGAGGGAGAGCGGAAATCTAGAAAATAAATACGGATTTTCTGATTCCAGTATCTTTGCATATCGAATGAAATCTAAGTCCACATCCTTTTCCCCTGCAAATTTCTTCATGTAGGACTCAAATACATCCAGGGGCGTTGAGGCTATACTCTCCCTTGGGACCGAGTATCCCCCAGCGGTCAAAATTCGTCGGACAAAATCCGCACAATTGTTTTTTTTGACATCCCATTCAGCGGCCCCGGTTTTCCAGTCGATATTGATTTGGCCTACTTCCTTAAGCATGCCTTGAATGCTTTCTTTTGGAATATTGCGAAGACGTATCGAGTCGACTTCACGGCCATAGGAAAGACCAAAATTCGCGCACAAATCGGCGTTCTCACATACTCCGCGAGTGCCATATAGATAATCTCTAAGAGACACTTCCGATAACAATGGATCCTTTGCCCGATCTTTTGCCAGGTGATTCACCGTAAAGACACGATCACCTATTTTCACATCGATATGTCCAAACGGGTTTCCTTCGCCATACCCTTTAATATCGTTGCTGGATTTAGACATCGGATACGAGAGCAAGATTTCCACGTCCGCAGGCGAAGCTCGATTCAAAGCATCTAGAGCTTCATGACCGCCCTGGATTTCCACTCCATTTTCGACACCCAACGATGCAAACAGATCCCGGCTCTTGGGCTGCGCAGCCAAGACATAGTCAGAGATTGCGCCGATATTAATTGCGTTTCGAAACTCTCGCTGCTTTTCCAGCATCGCGCTGACTAACTGTTCATCATTAAAAAGCTGATTCAAATCTTTTCCGATCTGACTTAGATCAGCATTAATGAGAGCGAGGCCATTTTTCTTGAAGAACAGAGCATGTTCATGCTCATGTCCCTTAAGCACATCTAAGACAACCATCGGCTTCTGAATTGCAAAACCTTCCGCTGGCGCAGCACCGCCGCTCTTAGTGATATAAATATCCGAGGATTTTATATAATTAAGAACTTCTTGATTTGAAATGAAACCCAGTGATTTTAACTTAATTCGTGGATCCAGTTTGAGCGTATTGAGCAGCTTTTCTTGTTTTTTATTTTTATCTGCTTCCATTTTTGTTTAAGCCTTCATCT
>CAZCBS010000123.1:0-11048 GCA_964496965.1 uncultured Bacteriovoracaceae bacterium | reverse complement strand
GCTGACGAAATTCAGGACATCCAGTCTTTCAATTCCTTGTTTGGTCAAAGTGTAGAGCGCATGCGAGTCTTTGGCCTGAAACATCGCGATAAAAAGATCAGTCGGCTGAATTTCGTCCTTACCCGCCGATTGAACTTGAAACAGTGCTCGCTGAATCAGTCGCTGAATACTGAGAGTGGCCACTGGATGCTCGAGCCGTCCTTCGTCTTCTGCTCCATTCTGAGTCGGATCGCCTGAGGAATCCCCCGCTGCGTCGCCTGACCCCTCCCCCGCCCCCTCCGAAGAAAGACGATCTGACGCAGGCGCTGCCTTTGGAATTTCGGTCCTGAGATAAAGTTCGAGTTCGTTTCTAAGTTTTTCCGCATCGCCCCCGCATGCTTTCACGGTTTCCACCATGCTTTTTTCCGAGTGAAGGCTCCAGAGAACGTGTTCCAGGGTGCAATATTCGGGTTCGTACTCGACGGCGAAGCGAACTGCCCGATTAAGCACCGCTTCCGCTTTGCGACCGATCATGTTGGCCTCCCCAAATCAGTTTGCGATCCAGATGCTCTCAGTTGATGAAAAGCTGCACCAGAAGTGCCACTTTAGATACCCCTAAGTCAGTCCCAAGTCCTACTCAAATCACTTGAGAGGCTCGATCACGCAGTGAAGCGGATAGCCGCGGGACTTTGCATGCTGTTGGACCTGAAAAACCTTGGTTTCTGCAATATCATGGCTGTATACGCCTGCTAATCCCCGACCCTCCTGATGAACGCGAAGCATTATCTGTAAAGCCTCTTCTTCTGTTTTGCGAAAAAAGCGCTTTAAAACTTCGACTACGAATTCCATCGTCGTATAGTCATCGTTCAGTAACACGACCGCGAACTGTGGAGGTTGCCGCAACTTGTCTCGAACATCTTCTCGAATATCATCTTCGAGTGCGACATCGGAATCTCCGCTCCCTTGAGAAGGCCTGTATACCATAAATTCATATTAGATGAATAGCTCACGAAGACCACGTTTTTCGTCAGCCGCTTGCAGCGATTTCAATGATGTGGGACAACTGATACTATGAGCGATTCGAATCCACAGGGACCCACATCTCTTAAACGACAATTAGAAATGGCTCGCTTCGATCGAGCCATGGAAGTCTCGGAAAGCCTGGCTGATCATCGTGCCTTGTTGACGACCGCTGAGCTGGGTCGCATCAATATGATCTTAACAGGCAAGAGCGAGGAGCCGTGGCGAGAAAAACCTGTCACCATCACCTTGCCCTCGGGCCGCACGGAGACGCTGGCGCTGATCGCTGACCCAAAAGTCACGGCTCGCGAAAAGCTTCATCGCGCCACTGAGCTTGCTGAAGCAGGCGCCGTCATCGACGCAGCCGTCGACATCTACGCGGCGCTTGTTCTTTCTCACGTTTTCTTGGACGCTAATCGCCGGACCGCCGCTCTTGCTGCTCACTATTTCTTGCGCCGCTACGGCGCGCCGATCTCAGGCCTTGCCCTTCATGAGCTGGGCTTGGGCGACTTGCGCGAAGAAGGGCAAATCGAATCGCTTCGCGAGACATTCACTCAGATGGCGAAGTTCGCGAGCAAAGCGAAAAAATAAAAGTCAGGCTCACCTTCGCTTCGCTGAGATGAGATGAAACCCGACTTTTATTTTTTGACCTTTCGACCCGAGCTTGGCCTTTATTCGTGAGTCAGCTTCTTATACTTCACTCGCGTCGGCTTCATCGCTTCCGCGCCTAGACGTTTCTTCTTGTCTTCCTCGTAGTCTTGGAAGTTGCCTTCGAACATCACGACGCGCGATTCGCCTTCGAATGCCATGATGTGCGTGCAGATTCGGTCCAGAAACCAGCGATCATGGCTGATGATGAGTGCGCAACCTGCAAAGCTGGTGAGCGCGTCTTCGAGCGCACGAAGCGTGTTGACGTCCAGATCGTTCGTCGGTTCGTCGAGAAGAAGAACGTTGCCGCCGGATTTGAGCATCTTCGCAAGATGCACGCGGTTTCTTTCGCCGCCCGAGAGCACTCCGACTTTCTTCTGCTGATCGCCGCCGGTGAAGTTAAAGCGCGCGCAATAGGCACGCGATTGGACTTCGCGGTTTCCGAGAAGGATCGTCTCGTTCTTGCCGTCGGAGATTTCTTCCCAGACGGTTTTTTCAGGATCGAGCGCGTCGCGGTTTTGGTCCACGTAAGCCAGCTTCACCGTATCGCCCACACGAACGGTTCCCGAATCCGGTTTCTCTTGGCCGGTGATCATGCGGAAGAGCGTCGTTTTGCCGGCGCCGTTTCCGCCGATGATTCCGACGATGGAGCCTGCGGGAACGTTAAACGAGAAATCATCGAGAAGGAGTTTGTCGCCGAAGGACTTTTTGACGCCCTTTCCTTCGATGACCAGATTTCCAAGACGAGGGCCGGATGGAATATAGATTTCCATTTCTTCGACTTTATCTGGACGATCCTCGGCCAAAAGTTTTTCGTAAGCCGAGACGCGCGCCTTGCTCTTGGCTTGACGAGCGCGTGGGCTCATTCGAATCCACTCCAGCTCGCGCTCCAAGGTTTTCTGGCGCTTGGTTTCGGTTTTCTCTTCCTGCGCCAGTCGATTCTGTTTTTGATCGAGCCAAGACGAGTAGTTTCCTTCCCAAGGAATTCCATGACCGCGATCGAGCTCCAAGATCCATCCCGCGATATTGTCGAGGAAGTAGCGATCGTGGGTTACGGCCACAACGGTTCCTTGGTAATTTTTCAAAAACTGCTCAAGCCACCAAACGGATTCAGCGTCCAGATGGTTGGTCGGCTCGTCCAAAAGCAGGATATCTGGCTTTTGAAGAAGGAGGCGGCAAAGCGCCACGCGACGGCGCTCGCCTCCAGAAAGCTTGGTCACATCGGCTTCGGGAGCCGGGCAGCGAAGCGCTTCCATCGCGATATCGAGAGTGCGATCGAGCTCCCAGCCGTTCGCATGCTCGATTTTTTCCTGAAGCTCGCCTTGCTCGCCGAGAAGCTTTTCCATTTTGTCTGGATCAAGCTCCGGATCAGCAAACGAGTTCGTGATCTCTTCGTAGCGCTTGAGCCACTTCACCAAATCGCCCATTCCTGAGGCAACGTTGTCGCGAACATTGAGCTTCGCATCGAGCTGCGGCTCTTGGGACAAGTAGCCGACCGAGATTCCATCCCCCGGACGAGCGTCGCCGTTGAAGTTCTTTTCGACGCCGGCCATGATCTTCAGAAGCGTGGATTTACCCGCTCCGTTCAGACCCAAAACACCGATCTTAGCGCCATAATAGAAGGAAAGATAAATATCCCGAAGGACCTGCTTGTTGGGGGGATACATCTTCCCCACACCCTGCATCGAAAACGCGAACTTTTGTGCCATAGGCATTCTTTCTGACACATTCGGGCGCCGAATAAAAGGTATCCGACACCTTTTGGTAGCGCAGGTGCGTCATTTTCAAACACGCCCGAGTCCCATCCGCTCCGCTTGATAACGATTGTGTGCACCACAAAAAAGCGTAAGGTTTTCTGCCTGATTACTTCCACCCTGACTAAATGGAACGATATGTTCAAACTGAAGCCCGTGCCGACTCCCACAAATTCGTCCGCTCTTTGAATCGCGAAACGTGCAGCCGTTTTGTTCTCGCAGTAGCACTTTTCTTTTTTCTGAAGCCGGAATGTAACGTGAGCGCTTCTCTACTCCCGGCGCAGGGAGTCCACTTGGCTCACGCACATCGAGTGCTAAATTTTGCCGATGCTTCGCCTTGTCTGCTTGTTCTTTCGTGTCAGCTTGTTCTTTCAAGCCGGATTGACCTCTTTCCGTTTTGCGTGCGGATCGAGCTTCCGTTTTTGACTGTGGCTTTGACCGCAACTCATTGAGTGCGATGTCCGCCATTTGTTCAACCAGAACATCCATACGCCCTTCGAAGTTTTTATGAGCCATGAAATTTTTTAGTTCTTCAAGCTTCGCCATCAATTCTTGACTTGCGACAAACTGAATCAATGTCTTTTGCTCCGGAAGCGGGCGAGTCTTTTCAGTGGGAATCATGACATCCGGAGATCTCTCCATGAGTACGCGTTGGCCTTCGCGAGTCGACTTGCCGAAAAGCTCGGTGACGACTTCGCATTTTTCTTCGAGTGAAAGCTTTTGTTCGCCTTCAGCTTTTCGTCGCTGATCTTCTTTTCGGAAAAAGACTTGAGCCTGGCTCGCGTTTTCGAGCCCCAGTTCGCCGCTTTCCAGTTTCGGCGCAACGTCGGGCAATGTTTTAATCAATCGCATAGCGCTGATACGGCGATGTGCCGCGCCAGCGCTGTAGCCGAGCTCTTTCATGGCAAATGTATACAGGTCTGAATACCCGATTTCTAAGTGCAGCTTTCTCGTCTCGACTTCCTTGAGCGCATACAAGATCTCCATCAAAAGCTTTCGCTCGTTTTCGACTTTTACTTTCAGTCTGTTCAGCAATTCGCCGTTAGAGATCGACTCGAAGGATTCGGATTTGAAAGATACGGAATTAAAACTCATAGAAAACCTCTTCTTTGGAAAGCCAGGTGTATGTTGATGTACCACGCTTTTCTGAGTCGAATTCGAGGCCTCTAGCAAGCTTGCGAGCGCGTTTTACTCGACTTGCATGCATCCGAGCCCAGCAACACACAATCGAGCCGACTAAAAGCCAATGAGGCCCACATCCGCTTGGATTAAAACGTAACTCGAAAACTCGTTTTCAAAATCCGTTTTTACTTCGCTACCCTGTCAAGAAATACTTTTGAAATTAGCCGAAAATCAGCGTGAAATTTAATCATAAGCCAGCCAACACCAACACACCGAGTCCCGGCGGCGGGGGTAATTTTCCGCCTCAGATGCCAGGGCAGGCTGCCCCAGCTAAGCGGAAATATCTTTCTTTGATTTAAAGAGACTTAAAGAGCCAGCCACAGACTCAACACCCGTTCAAGCCTTTGACAGAACCGAAGGCAATCCTCGATCGCTTTCGCGAAAATTGCGCTTAAAAAACGCCCTCAAACAAGGGATTGTCAAAACCTTTGACAGTCAAAATCCACCGGCATAAAGCGTGCAATTCAAGCAGCATTATGTCGTTTCGAAGTATCGTTACATTGGGTTGGATTTTGTCACTCACACTCTCGAACGTCGCCTTCGCGGGGGCAGGAGATAAGTTCAAAGTCTGCATGGCCAATCTGAACTCCGATGAAGAGAGCATTCTCTTTCAGAAGTACCTCAACGCGCAGGACTTCGAGTTCGTCGAGCTCACCTCGATGGGAGACTACAACAAGCACTGGTTCGACGCCGCCTGCGAAAGCGGAATCCAATGTGACATCTTCCTGATCTCGGGCCACTTCACGGGACAATTCACCGGAGGCGGAAAAAAATCGCTCCCGCTCGAGCAGATGGAGCGCCACCAATGCAAACACACCTGCGACGGAATCCTTAAAAACCCAGTCGAAACGTTCCTCTTCGGATGCAACACGCTTTCCACCAAGGACCTCGATCATCGAACCAAGGAAGTTTATCTCGATGTCCTTCGCGAGCACACCAAGCTTCGAAGAATCACTCGAGAGCGCACGGTCGAAGCCCGCTACGGTGACTATGGCGAGAACTTCCGCCAGCGCACGCGTTTTGCTTTCTCTGGATCTCCCCGCGTTTACGGATTTTGGTCAGTGGATCCGACCGGCGCGCAGATGGCTCCATTTCTTGAGGAATACTTCAAAAACAAGGGCAATTACACCGATTGGATCACGAAAGCCAAACTTCAGAAGGTTGCCGATCAGAACGGCACCCTCGCGAATGCTTGGTCGAATCTCAACTTTCTCCAATGCTCCGGCATGAATCCAAAAGACCCCGAATACAGCGACCGCCAGAGGCTCTGTACCCTCTTAGATGAAAATGTCGCCACCCTCGATAAATTGAAAATGATCCGCGGAATGGCCGCTACTCAGTCTTTCCAGAAATTCCTGCCCAACATCGAGCACTTTTTCGACGAGAACCCGCCTTCGACTTACGGGGCCCCCGAGCTCGCCGAGCTCAAGCTTTTGCAAGGAGTCGCTCTCGGAAAACAATCGCTCGAAAGCTCAATCGATTCAACACTCGGCAATCAACTCCGACTCAATCTGATCGAGCTGGGCGCGAAGATCGGCTGGTTCGACTCAAAAGATCGCGCGAATCGACGCTACGAAATCCTCAAGCGCTCGCTTCGGACTTTGGCCTCCACGACGGCTGGTGCTGACGACAACCTCTTATGCGATCTCTCGTGGGAAGATGCCGATTCGACGAATCTCACTCTTTCGGATATCGCGCCCGAGATCTTTGCGGACGCAAACAAGCTTGCAAGCCTTCGATGCGTCAACGCGCAAGCGCTCCTGGCCAAGGAGCTCAAAGCAGCCCAAGGTAAAGATCAGAAAACCAAGATCGCGACGTATCTGCTCGGAATTGACCCAAGCAACGCCGATGCAACCGCGGTCTTGCAGCCGACTCCCGGAAATTGACCTAACAACCGTCCGCGTCTCCAGGAAGGAGACAGAAGTGAATATGATTATCATGACCGGGGCAAGGCTGGACCTTGTTTCCCCGATCTTTCATCGAATCGCTGAGGTCGCACGCCTGAGTTCCATTTCCTAGCTTGGAGTCGGAATAAATCGAGGCATCATTGAAGTAGATGGGCGTCGCTTTTTTCGCGATCAGAAAGCTCACAAGGCTCTTGGTGAGGTCCTGATCGTAGGAAGCGGGATCTTCACGGAGATTGAGTGGCACTCTTTTTCGATCTTTTCGAAAGGCGCGCATATCGATGCACTCTCCGGACGAATGAAACAGGTGCCCGAGCGGATCCTGCTTTGAGCCCTTCACTTTGGCGGGCGTCGCAAACGCGATGTCCCCGATCTGAAGGGCACACTCGTCTTTCTTCTGAAGCGGACAGACTTTCTTCTTCCATTCCGCGGAAATCTTCATCAACGCGCATGCGGTATGCGGACTGACCCAAGTATCCGAGCCGATCGGATCCGATCCCTGATAATGCACGAAACTTCCATCCTCCGAGACCTCCGTAATGTCGCTCCCATCTAGGGTCGGTTGAGTCGGAAGCCTGACAAGTCCCCAATCATTCATCTCAAGCTGAGTCAAAGGCGTGGGCTCTTTCTGCTGATAAAGGCTCGCCATGGACTCGACGACTTTAACCAAGCTGTCGAAATGCTGACTGAGCAGCGAGACCAACTCGATACAACCGAAATCCGATGGCAATGCCACGACCGAAGACTGAGGAGGACGTTGCGCCGAAGATTTCGAAGAGATCGACTCAAAAAGATAACTGGTCGAAGCCCCTGCATCATCAGAACATTCGAGAATTCGATATTTGCCGTCCTTCATCAACGGCCTGATGGCGGAACCTGCCCTCAATATCGAGTCTTTCATTCCCGGAAATGTCGCAAGATAAGCGTCTTTCTTTACGAGAAACACCCGATCAGTACCCGCGCTCGCGATCGTCGAGCGATCCAAAAAGCCAGTGTCCCCCTTCTCCACAGGCGCGGTTTTGCGCCATGCCTTCAAACGCGGTTGCGATACCGAGAGAACCTTGACGGGAACCAGCACCGTTCCGTCGGCAGCCGTCGACGCGCCGATATCGCTCATCACTTGCACCAAGCTCCCACGCTCGATGAAACGAACTCGGCTCGAAGCGCCGGTAGCGTCGTCTTCAAAGCGCTGCCCCGAGATTTTCCCCTCGCCTTCGGTCGTTAAACTTTGAGTATTGAGCTGAAAGCTTTCCTCGCGCGAGGAACTGGAAGTCGAAATATAAAATGGCGGGAGATCCGTGGTCTTCTCAACGCAAGGATGCGCGGTCGATTCTGCTCGAGAACCCCAGGACAGCAACAAAACACACAGAAGCGATATCTGAACAGCTCGATGACTCAATCACTTAGCCCGGAAGTCATTCTCGATTTTGCAAAGCATTTCAAGAGGCATTGCTTTCGCACCCCCGTCTCGTTGAAAGGGGTCCGTAGCCCAAACGATCGATTGATAGAAGTCTTTCCGTTCGGGATCCGTCTCGGTTTCGATGAGATAGCCGGAAAGATCCTGCACCAATGGCAGGTCTTTCATTGTACCGACCTCACCGTAAAAGTATTGAATGAGCTTGGATCTCGAAACGCGGGAGAAAATCTGCATCCGGTCGTGACGAGACTCCCCTCGCGCGAATGGCCAAGGACGAGCCTCGCACTTTTGATCCTTTTCCGCTGCAACAAGGGAGCCACTCATCACCCCTGCGAACGCCAATATGCTGAAGATCCAAATTATGGGCCGCATTTTCCCTCCGACATTTTCAGGTCGAACATCAGTTTAGGCATCTTGTCCGTTTCTTTCATCGGACGATAGACCGCATTGATTCCGTTGCTCTTGGCAAGATCGTAAAGATAAAAGTTTGATATATAAACTTGATTTACGCAAGGCAGCTGAAGCACCTCAGTGATCAAGTCCAGCGTGTCTTGACTATTTTCCGCGCAACTGTTTTCGGCTTGTTTGGAGTCAGCGCCCGCACCGATCGCGTCGAGCGGGTTGCCGGAGGCACTTGCGCTCGATTGATTTGAATTGGATTGATTTGAATTGGATTGATTTGAGGCGGATTGACTTGAGCTCGATGAATTGCCTGAATTTTGCTTTGCTTTGAACGCACCGACATATTTGCTTGGCGCATAGGGCAGAGCTCGAAAGGAACCCATCAGAAGATTCGATAAGTCTGCATCTTTTGTATTACTTTTTTTGAATTGAGCGAGCGCGTCCGCCGTGAATCTCGAATGCTCCGCCTTGATTTCTTTGTCTTGGCCTTTTTTACCCTCCTGAGGAGGACGCGCATCGAAAGTCGCGAGAGTGCCGCTCGAAATGCAAGCAGCAGGAGGGCTCTTTAAGTTGAGACTTAAGAGGTATCCCCGAGGAGTGGATTGATTCAAGTCTGAGTAAACAGCACCATAGGTCGAATCCAAATCGCGCTGTTTCACCTGTGAGAGAAGACTTTCTAAGTTTGAAATGTCCTTCTCGGTGAGCGGTGTAATGGACTGAGAGGGATCGCAAGCCTTGGAGCTTTTGCTTGGGAGGTTTTTGCCGTTAGACACTCCCGGAGCGCCGCTCAAGGGGATCAGCTTGCTGCAGCGTTCTCCCAGTAAATCGTAAAACTCCGTGCAGGTGGAAAACAAGCTAGACCAAATCGGCTGGGTCGAGATGTCTTTCACTATCGCCTGGATAAATTCCGCGCTGTTTTTTCCATCGCTAAGACGGCCACTCAAAGTCTGGCAGGGGCTGATTGCTTTGAGTAATCGTTGCCGAATCCCTTTTTCATCTTGAAGCTGAATGTCCGGCATTTCATTGATGGCGACCACGTCCTTTGATGAGACGCCTTTGTCTGCAGGCGTGGAGAGAATTTTAGTCAGCAGAGTTGAAGGTCCTTTGCATGGAGCTTTTGAACAAACCCGAAGCATTTTATAGATGTCGCTGGCGCGCTCGGGTGTCAAGATGGCTTGCACGGCGGGATTCCCACCATATTGACTCTTATAGGGCTCCATCAGAGCGGCAAGTCTTGCGGCATCTTGCGGAGACATCGTCTCCATTTGAGCCTGAGAAGAAGAAACGGAGCGGTTTGGAGTTTTACAACTAACTCCAGACTCGTAGAAATTGAGTTGATAATTGAAACCTTTAAGATCAGCGTCGCGATCTTTGGTTTTGTCCTTGAGATCCGCAATGCATTGCGAACCCTTGAAGTCCGGCGCGCATGGCGTGCCAGCAGGTTTCATCTCGTAACTCTGGCTCCAAATCTTACGCTTGATCCAGCCTCGGATGCCATCACGAGTCTCGAGCAGATCCCAAGGACTCCCGTCACAATCGATGCTGCTGGCGACGGTGTCGAATTGAGCTCCCTTGTTAGCCTGCACAATCGCGTTCTGTGCGGATCTTTGGACACAGCTTCCAGGCGAATCCCAAAGCTTCAGATCAGCCGTCAGAGTCTTCTGATTCGACGTAGCCACGCGAGGCGCGTTTTCGCTCGGCTTATTTGCCGATGCTGGATTTCCTGAGGCGGGATTTTTTGACGCAAGATAATCGCTGTAGCCAATCGCTTGCTCGATTTGCGGAATATAGCGCTGAATAAAAACTCCGAACCAGTTCGGCCTCGGAGCCCGATTAGTAGCCTTGGCGTCCGCCGCTCGTCGAGCCGGTTGTCCAAGGTTGTAAAGCGTCGCCATAAGATCGGGTTTGTTTCCGATATCGAATCCCTCATTCTTGTAAGCATCCTGGGCTTGTCGAGCAATGACTGCAGCCGCGTAAATCGCTCCTTCCGGATGATCTTCGGAAGTCAGTAACTTACAGAGGTCGGCCATATTTATCGGCTGGCGATTTTGCGCTCTTGCCACGTATTCCTCAGCACTATAAGCCGTATCACAATGAATGAGCCCCCAGCCCACGGATCGATAACTGCCTAAAATTTTTCCGTTCCCAGCAATCGCAGAAAAAATAGAATGCCGGGTCAGGAAGTTTTTCGCGTTATTTGTGAAGTCGGTGTTGATCGAATTTTCCGCCAGGATTCCGGCAACGATCGCTCTCGGATCGACTCCCATTTGATCGGCGTATTTCCATACGTATTTCTTGAGCGCCGTAAAAATCTGCATGATTTCGGGTTTTGGCTTCTTGTAAATCAGTACGCTAGTTCCATCGCTGAGAGTCTCCATACGGTCCGCAACCCCTCCGCAAAGGTAGTCATACTTCCTGCACTCGGTGATCTTATCATTCCAATATTTAAGCTCTTTCTCTTCTTCAGGCGTGCGGACTACGTCGCCAGCCCAACCGAGCTGAATCCATGAAAAGCTCAAAGTGATAAGAAACAAGAATGTCGATCGCATCTTATGAGCGTTATCGGCATCTTAGGGCGATTCTTTAAATTGCTTAACGATTCGCGCATGTACCTGGACTTTGTTCGAATAGTTGCCAGTTTTTCTCTTCTTCTATACCATTTGAGTATGAAATCTAAAGCCTTCCTAGCGACTCTCGTCCTTTGTTCCACTCCATTGACAAATTTCGAACTTGGAGCGGAAG
>CAZCBS010000122.1:0-11067 GCA_964496965.1 uncultured Bacteriovoracaceae bacterium | reverse complement strand
CCAAGAGGTTCTTCCACCCAAAGGGAGGAAAACTAGCAACGGCTGGGCTGTTCATAGCGACTCTGACCGCGCGGTGTCCTCCGCTTGTCTTGAAGCCATGGAGCGGCACTTGCTGATTAAGTCGTACTACAAATGGGGTTGGAAGGGATTTCGCCTGATTCAAGAGTCGCAGAGCGATGATATGCAGGTGTTTTTCATGACCTCGCGATTGACTCAATCGGGCTATGTGGCTGGAATCGTCGCCGCGAAGTCTCCGCTCTATCCAGGTGCATCGTTTGGATATTGCATTGGGAAGATCAATCAGGTCGGAACGTCCTCTTTCTGGCAATCCGCTTTGTTCGAAGCGATCAGTAAAATCCTCTCGCTCGGGGGACGCGCGCTCGAAGTGAGAGAAGGACCCAACGCTTGGATTTCTGCGGCTATCAAGCATTATCTGGAAACCCCCGTGGATGCCGATCTTTTTCGCCAAGGCGCCGGCACGGAAACGCAAGAAGACGGAGACAAAAAAGGTTTCGTGAAGGTTTTTGATTTGGCTAAAGAGCGCGGCCTGGATTTTCCGCTTTTCGCGGCCTATTGCTGGGGCGGAAACTTGATCCCTCTTTGTGATCCCACGATTTTAGACGAGACGGCTCGCGAGTATTTTCGCGTCGCTTTGTGGGAGAACGATCTTCCCACGAGCATCATTGAAAGACACCCCATTCTATGAGGCTCACATCGATTCTCCGCATCGGTGTCGTCTCGCTAATCCTAACGATGGGGGGACGCGCCGCTTTATTCCAAGCCGGGGCTTTGGGGCGCGAGCATCTCACGGATGAAGTTTGTCATCTGGTCGGGAATTATCTCGAAACAAGCTCGGTGCGAAGTGCATTCGAAGGGATGCAACAAGGGATTGACCGGAGTTCCTATAGCGGCGCTTGCATCAGCATTATCGAAGCCGGTCGACACTATGGGCCGGATTGTGTCGAGCCCGGCGTTCACTACCAGCTGACTTTATGTAAGGCCGAGGGGAATCGGGGAATCCACGCGGAGATTCATTATCCTGTCGCTCCGTTTATTGGTTTGACTGTGTTGGGAATATGGCTAGGAGTCTGGGCGATCTTGCTTGGCCTTTTATTCGGGGTTCGCGCGAGCGCCTCGTATTTTGCAAAGCGAATCACCGAAGAGTTACGCGCCCGACTTTTTAGTGAAACGTCCGAAGAAGAAAAGCGCGGTACTCTTGCCCGTTTGACGAACTGGTTCGTCATTCAAAGCGGCATTCTGCGCGGAGTTCACGCTCAGACACAGAAGTTCGAATCTCAAATCCGTGAGTACGAAGGTCGCATTCGAACCGAGGCCGTGCTTCGCGCTCAAAAGGAGGTCGAGGCTCAAAAGTCCAAAGAGCGTCTCGAAGAGATTAAAAATATTCGCCATGATTTGGGTTCACCGTTGTCATCGCTTCTTTCGGTGCAAGAGCAATTTGTCGGCGACGATCTTTCGCGGCAAGCGCTTGCTTCGGGGATTGATAAGATCCATAAAATGCTGGATCGCCTCGGCCAATCCGAGTCCGAGGTGGATGCTCCTCGATTGACGATTGTGGAAGCGGTCGTCGAAGAAGCTGTGGCGCTCTTGTCAGCGAAGTTTTGGTCGGCCAAGAAAATCGATCTTTCGTTGAAGTACGATGCGAAGACTCTTTCTCCCGTCAACGCAACGTCAGAAGGACTGATGCGGATTCTCAATAATTTACTCGAAAACGCTTTTGACGCTTCATCGGCAGGCGGTGCGATTCGGGTTCTGATCGAGTCGGACGAAAAGGCGTGCAGAATTAGCGTGGAAGACAACGGCTGCGGAGTATCGCCTGAAGTCGTACCGAGGCTTTTCGAGAAAGGCGCGACGTTTGGAAAGGTCAACGGTACTGGGTACGGACTTTATCAGTGCAAGGCTTCGGTCGAGTTGTGGAAGGGTACGGTTGAAATGCAGCCGCTTCCGCAAGGAACTCGATTCGTCATCACTCTTCCAAAACTTCAGGCCGGGGTTGCATTTGTTGGCTTGCCGTCAGCTAAGCGGCTTTGGGTGATTGATGATGATCGTACCGTGGCTGAGGTCTTGGATCAGTCCGGCTATGAGGTGGTAGGTTCTGCTCTGACGTTTGCGGAAGGGGCTGCGTTGCTGAAAAGTCCTATCCCGGAGAATGTCACGGTCCTCGTGGACTATCGGTTGGATGACGAGCAGTTCGGAACGGATTTGATCGCGGGCCATAAGGCGCTTCAGCAGATGTATCTTTGTACGAACGATTTTGAGAATCTCGACGTGATCAAGCGGGCTCGCCAGATCGGGGTTCGGATCATCCCTAAGCCTCTTTGTTATTTGGCTGAGGCGCGGGGGGAATAGGTCGTCATGTCAGTGACGGCTATAAATTTGTTCAGTTAAGTTCGCTCATACGAGTGCAGGGCCTGCTAAACTCACGGGGACATTTTTAAGCGCATTTCAGCAATTCTCCCGGATATCGCAGTCCTCGGTGGCCTTTATGGATTTATTTTCCGAACATTGTTGAATACATTAGTCGCCCTCTTCAGCTCAGATCGGATATGTTGAGGCAATACGGCTTCAAGTTGATACGTGCTATAGGAAGTCGGTAATATTGCCGATATTATATATAGCATGGAGATTATGTATCGATTGAAAGCTACACACGCGCGAATCACAGGATTAGTCGCAATCGCTATTCTTTTTTCTGTCGCACAATCCACTGAACGAGCGCTAGCTCAGGCTTCAATCACGGTTCCTGTTCCTATCGACGTACAAATTTGTATCACCGATCTCCTTCGTGGTCTTGAGGCCATAGGTTTCAACAATGGTTCAAAGTTCCATGTGAATGAATACGAATGGCATGGAAATGCGACGCCCAAACAACCGTTTTTCGCAAATTACTTGTCTCGTGCATTACATAAAGGCGCGAAAGTACCGCAACCTGGAGATAAGCTCGCTCTCTTAGACCGGGCTACTATTCTGAATTCGTGGAAAAGTCATATCAAGAAAAAACAGGGCCGTACTTTTGTGTTGCGATCGCTAACTGGGGACTATGACTTAGAAATTATCCCAAGCGGAGACCTGGAGCAAAAGCTTATCGATGCTTCGGCGGGTTTTGAAATCGCGGTCGAAACCAGGGCGATTCGAATTAATACGAATTTAGGTCCCATTGACTCTCAAGTCATTAGCGGGGGCCCGCACCATATGAGCTATGGAACCGTTGAGGCCGAAATCAAATATTTGATCTCCTATGCCGTTTCACATGGAAGAAAAATACAAAATGTGGTGGTTAGGCACTTACACCCGTCACCCGAATTTTATGAGATCGAGAAGCAACAATCGCATTTAGCCTTCTATGATAAGTCTGACTTTCAAACCATGAGTGCAATCTCCGCACAGCTACCCGGAGTTAGAATTTTAGACGGCGCTGCGACCGTAAATGGACATACTTATCAGGTTGAGTTTCTAGGTGGTCGACAGGAAATGATACACGAACCTTGATTCGGTCCCCCATTTTCGCAACTTGTTGCAAAGTCACATCAATAAAAGTTTAGGTGAATCAAATTTTAACAAGATGAAGGAATCGATTCGAAACACCTCCGACGTGTCGAATTCAAACTAATACGGGCTAACTTCGTTGACATACCGAGCAGGGCATTTACCACTTGCTTGTCGTGAATAAAATCCCCGTGATCGCTCGGATTCAATGACCGGGCCTCATGGGGACATTTTAGGCGAGAAAGATTTAGGCCGTCGTAAACTCTCGTCTTAATTTTCACTCATCGGCGCCATCAAAAAATTCGTCAAACGCCTGCTGTGCTTCTGTCTTTTCTGATTTGGAGACCGATCCGTCCTCTGCGGCTTGAGCTATCCATAGCTCGACAAAGAGCTCGCGAGCATAGCCCCGCAATTTATGCCTCAAATCACATCCTGTTTTTTCATCAACGAGTTCGCGAGCAGATCTAACGAAACCGTCGATTGCGCTCTTGAGCACAGAAATATAATCCTCGTTTTCCATTGGTCGATCGATGAAACCCTGATGAATAGAGAGAACTACATCTCTGCCAATCTTCTCTATAATCGTAACGGTAGATTGATCTGACATGATCTGAGCCTCTAAATTTTTGTCTTGGTCTTCTTACGACGAGATGAGCGCTGATAAGTGCGCGACAGGCCAAGACGCTTCTTCTCTTTATAAAACGTCCTGCGACTGAGCCCTGTTTCCGCGATAAATCGCTGCTCTTGTTCTTTTGCGGCAAGATCCGAAGTAACCAAGCTCTCTATGAGGTTTTCGGGATTGGGCGAAGGAAGAAGAGGCTCAAGAAGCTCCTTCCATTCATCGGGATGCGTTGAGGCAAGCTCGCAACCGATATGCAAAGTTCGAAGACTGATCCCGGAATAGTCACGATGCTGAACTTGCTCGATCAGAAAGTTTGAAACCTCAGTCGCAAGCTCGGTGTTCGCAAAATGCGCTTTTGACGAGGCGGCGGTCTTGAGCATCTCAATCACGTCGCTTCGACCAAACTCCATGCGGTAAAAAATTGCGCGCGAAAGGAACGCGCGAGTTTCTCTCGTGTTCGCGATCGAGTTAGCGATCAAGATCAACTTGCCGCGAAAAATGACGGAGGGCTGATCGACCTTATCAGATGTGCTTCCCCAAGCAACCCGCCGATCTCCGCTTGCCGACCACGCCGCAGCTTTGAGAACGGACATCGCCTTTGTGTCCTCGAAAATTCCGCTGACGTCATCCAGAACGATAATCGAATCAGGATGCCTGCAAAGCTGATTATAAATGTGAAGTGGCGTCGCGTATGAGCCCCCCTGAACATATTCAAGCCCAAGATCATCGAGCGCTTGCGTAATCGTCGTACTCTTAGCCCATCCAGGATTAGAGAGCAGGACGAGCGAATGAACCCGATCACTTCGACAGAGCGTCCGAATATAGCTTCGGATTCGAGAGAGGTGCTTCATTTCCTGCCACAAGCCTTTCGTGAATTACGTCTTCCGCACCAAGTGCTTACGCATATTGTGCACGCTGCACTTATGGTACCAATAAACGGAATAGCGAGCAATTCCGATCGCATGTGAGCTGAAGATCGCTGAAACATTCACATATCAATAAGGCGTGCTCGCATGTTCCTTGTCTGCTCGAGTTCGAACATTTATAAACAGCTGAAATGTAACGAATTCTGTTTTGCTTGCTCACAAACGAGCATAACGCGCTCTCGTGCTCATTTTCGAGCAAGCACCTAAAAACGCCATTTTCTCTATCGATTTTCACGACTTGGACCCTTGGCACGCATTGGACGCGAACTCGCACAAGGGGATGCCGCACGCAATGAACCAACCGCGTGCGGAAGGAAATAACGATGAAAACGAAAATGAAGAAACCTTGGACGAATCCGACGGGAGTACCTCTGTCTGATTCAGAACTGAAACGAGTCTCAAAGACCTGGGATTTGGAGACCTGGGAGCAGTACCTCGATTGGTATCAATCACCGTGCAGTGAAACTCTGATCGACTCTGCGTCCTACGATATCCTCTGCGAACATCGCTCAGACACTGTCTATGAGGAATATGGCTACAGCCTTGACGAAGCCCTCCGGAGTTACTGCGACGACCTGCTCAAAACGGTACCAAAATGCGAAAGAAAAGTACTCCAACTTCATTTCTATGAAGGCCTCACGGAAGTGGAAGTCGCAAAACTGCTCAAAAAATCACGCTCCGGAGTAAATCTCATTAAATGTAGAGGACTTGCCCGCCTCCAGAAGCAAAATCGGGGCAAAAAAATGGCAGCCCTCCATATTATGAGGGGTCTTGTTTCTAAAAACGAGGTCGAAAACCCTTCGCCTTGGGATAGCAAACACGATCCGATTCTCGGAGATCTCAACGCGGTAATTCAGAGAGCGCTTGAAGGGCTTTCTGAGACCCAAAGGCAAATCGTTTACCTGCGATACTTCTGCGATCAGTCGTTCTCTCGTATCGCTCGTCAGCTCGCGATCGGAATCAATGTCGCCCAAGAAATCGGCGATGTGGCCGTCTTTAAAATCAAAAGCCGTGTTGCGTCCGAAATGAACACGAAAATGGAGGTGCCGTCATGTGCGTAAGTAATCAGCTGCTTAAGCTTTGTGAAGAACTGTTCGAAGAAGTGACCCCGGACGAAATGGCAAAGAACGCCGTCCTTACGCAGGAAGCGACGGATCTCTGTGAGTTCCTTTCTGAGCAAGCAGAGAATGGCGGTGATGAGGACGAAGCCGAAGTCATCGCAGAAACCCAATCCCGGCTCCGGAAAATCTGGAGCCTCATCAGCCGAGGTGAAAAATGCAAGAACCCATCCCTTTCGACCCGTTTCAGCGAACTCCAGGAGCATATGGACTACCTGCTCGAAGAGAGCTGCCCAGTGGACGAGGACCTGTCGTGGAAGGACGAATACCTCTTCGACAACGAGGACGACGATTTTTACGACGAAGACTCGGACGAGTTCGAGGAGGACGTATGCTGATCCGACTCCTCAAAGCAATTTTCAATTTCCTGACACCAAAAACGAGGGACATGACTTATGACGAATTTTCTGCGCTCGAAAGAAAAAAGTACCGACAGCACTACCTACATCGCGAGTACTTCTAAACTTTGCAGGCTAGCGATTGCCGGAGCGACCGTGGCACTCACGGTCGCCGTCCCGGCGGTTGCATTCGGGAGCGTTGAAAGCTCACTCATTGCGGTTCAGACGAAGCTCGTCGGAACGATTCTTCCTCTTGCCGCAGTCTGTGGGCTTGTCTACGCAGGGTTTAGTTTCGTTTTAGGACATCCCAACGCTCGCGCGCATCTCTCGTTAGCCATCATGGGCGCGATCGTTGGATTTGGAGCGGAGTCGATCGTGGCGTTGATCCGCAGTCTCATTCAGTAAAAAAGGAGTAGATGAAAATGAGTAAAAAGAATCTGTCGGTGTTTCTATGTTTATTGGCCCTCAATTTGAGTTTTTTTTCCCAGTCTAGCAAGGCACTTGAAGTCGGAGTATCACCCGGAGCGTTTGAGGATGCGAGAAATCTGTTTAGGTCAGCTTCGGCGCCGAATAACTCGAACCTCTTCTCGATTAGAAATCGTTGGAAATGCGAATTTTCCGTAGTCGGATTTTACGGATATTTTCGTGTTTCTTATGGATTTCAATTCGTGGCGCTTGGAACTGGATACGTTGCTTTGATCAATGATACCCCAAAAATACTCTGGACGCAGGTTGTGTCTGAGTTTGAGGCGCCTACCCCAGAGGGCAAGACCTGCGGAAAGTACCAACATAAAAGCGCTCTTCGCGTATCACAAGATGGACGAATCGTTATCGAAAGCATGTTGATTCCCAGCGAGCCGTATGCTGGGGAAAATGCACCCGAGAAAGCGGTATTTGCCCAAGCGATTGCTGACCCTGACTACTTCGCACAGCAATATATCGTTTGCAGTTTAGTTAAGAACTAAGCGGAAGCAAACCGAAATGGCATTAAAAACGTCAGCCGTTTATCGATGTTTGGAGAAAAAGACGCTGATCTTCGGCTTTGAGATGGTGGATCTGTTCGCGGTGTTCCTACTGCTTGCGACGCTCAACTTTCTCTTGGCAAGCGTTCGGTTCAAGTTCGTGTGGACCTTTGGCCCGGCGTTGGCTCTTGCTCTCTTTTTGCGGATCGGAAAAGCGGGAAAGCCTGAGAACTACCTTTTGCATCTGGTGAGATTTCATCTCTCAGAAGGTGTTCTCAGCGCATTCCCGCTCGCTCCAAAGCGCCGCCGGTTCATCACAGGAAAGAAAGGACGGATATAAAAAATGTCGGCATCCCTTGCTGAAAAACTGGACCTCTGGGGATTTGAGGAAGAAACGCTCATCTTCAAGGATTGCTCATTAGGAGCCATTCTTGATGTGACTCCACGCGATGTTACATGTGCGACGGATCAGGAGTTGAACCTCCTTCATTCGGCAAGCTGTGACTTTTTAAATGGTCTTCCTGCGGGAATATCGCTTCAGTTTGTCCAGATCGTGGGACGCGGTGGAGAGCCAAAGCTGAGTCAGCACGGAGCTGCGAACGAAGGTACGAGTGAACCATGCGAACTTGCTAACCGACTCACTCTAAGCCGAGTCAAGCGGCTTAGGAATTTAGATGAGAGTGGTGATCTGCCAAAACAAAAGCTTTATCTGGTGATCCGCCGTCCGTTTTTTCGAACAAAGCCACAGAAAAAGAAGAAAGGTTCGTTCTTTTCTTTAAGACGAGTTCAGCCTGAAGACTGGAGCCGCGATATCCTTCTGCCTGAGCTTCAACTGTTTTCGAAGCTCTTGCGCGAGGTTCAGTCAGGTCTAGAGTCCTTAGGAATTGCATCCCACAAACTTCCGCCCGGAGAAATCTATCCGCTTCTTTACGATCAGTGGAATCCGGGGCGCGAGATCGGCCCCGGTCATTTTAACGAGGAGGACATCCGCGATGATTTGATTTTGAGTGATCTTGTGATGTCGGTGAAAGGATTTTCGCTGGGAGCCGTTCATCACCGGGTGGTTTCGCTCAAAATCATGCCGGACCAGACCTTTGCTTCGATGAGCGAGAAGCTTCGCGCTCTGCCCTTTGACTCGCGCCTCTTTCTTTCGATCGAGACGTTGAATCAAAGCAAGGAAACCTTTGCACTCGAAACCCAGCGACGGATCGCTTATGCGCTTTATGCAGGAAAAAAAGGCGTATCGGATCTCAACAATCAGGCGAAGCTTCAAGACATCGAGGCTCTCCTTGCGAAGCGTGTTGCCGGTGAAGAAAAAATCTTCTCTGCCTCGCTCACCATCGTATTGCGGCATGAACACGAGGAAACCCTAGACGAACAGGTGGCAAAAGTGCTTCAAGCCATCCGTGAGCTCTCGGGGGCTGAGGGAATGACTGAATCCCTGGCATCAGCTCCTGTGTTCTTGGAGCTATCCCTTCCTAATGCCAGATCTCGCGAGCGGGCTCGCCGGATGAATACCAGTGTGCTGGCCGACTTTCTTCCGATCCTTGGAGAATGGCAGGGGCATGACAATCCTCGCGTGCTACTCCGAACTCGGAGTAGCGGACTGATCGGTTTCGATCCGTTCTCACCAGAACTCACCAACTACAATCAGGTGGTCAGCGGCGGAAGCGGGGCTGGAAAATCGTTCATGACGAATATCCTGATTTCTCATTTGATGAAGGAAAATCCGCAGATCTTTATTCTCGATATTGGAGGAAGCTACAAAAAGATAACCGAAAATCTGGGCGGCCAGTATATCGCGCTCGGTGCCGACAGCCGGATTTCGATTAATCCGTTCGATCTGGCCGCGACCGATATTCAAAACAGAGATGAGGCGATCGACCAAAAAATCAAGTTCGTTACATCTCTAGTCGAGCTGATGACGAAAGAAGAAGGCGCAACGGGTATCGGAAAGCTGGAACGCTCTGAAATCGAGCGCATGATCCAAGCAGTCTTGCGAGATGAGACCCAACCCAGTCTCTCCCATCTTCAGTCGCGGCTTCTTTCGAGTCAGGAACAGTCCCTGAGTCGAATGGGAAAGATTTTAGGTCCGTGGTGCGGTGACGCGCCTTTCGGTAAGTTCATGGATCGTCCGACCAACCTGGAACTCACGAAAAGGATCGTGTGTTTCGACCTGAAGGGCCTTGAAAGCAAGCCCGACCTTCAGGCCGTATGCCTGTTTTTGATTACGGATCTGATCTGGCGTGAAGTGCAGCGCGATCGAACAAACCAAAAGATCGTCGTTTTTGATGAGTGCTGGAAAATTATCGAAAACGAAGCAGGCGCTCGGTTTATCGGAGAGGTGTTTCGCACTTTTCGAAAATATCTGGCGTCCGCCATTGCGATTTCGCAAACCATGGATGACTTCGGAAAATCAAAGGTGGCTCAGGCGATTTTACCGAATGCCGCAATCAAATGGATTTTGAGACAAACCGGAGGAAACCTGCCTTCGCTTCGAGAGATGCTTGTTCTCAATGAGCGCGAAATGCGGCTTGTTGAAAGCGTCACTTCGAAAAAAGGACAATATTCGGAAGCCTTTTTGATAGCAGGTGACCATCGACAAGTTGTTCTGATCGAAAGCACACCTCTCGAATACTGGCTTGCGACCACGGACTCACAGGATCTCAAGCTCTACTTCGAGGAGCAAGCGCAGCATTCTGATCTCTCCGATGGTGAGATTTTAGAGCGCCTTGCCAGTCGGTATCCACACGGCGCGGCAGGCGAAAAACGATAAGGAGGACTATGAGACGAACACGTGTTGTTGCAGCGCTGATTGCGGCATTGGGAGTTTTAATGCCCGCTCCGTATGCGAAGGCGGATCTCTTTGGAGGCGATGTCGTTGTATTGACCCAGATCTTGGCGAATGCCATTTCACAGCTCTCTACGCTTCGATCTATTTTGAAAAGCGAGGGTGATGAGCTGGGACTGGTTCGGGAAATCAACCGAGGAATCAATGACTCGCTTGCGATGGCCGAGACCCTGGGTATTCACTTGGACCCAGGGCTTTATGGAAAGATGAAAACGGTCAGTCAAGCCGCTACGATGATCGATGAGCTATTCGGAAAGGTGGTGAACTCTCCGCTTGCGCCGGTACAGAGAAGCACGGATCAGAGCGTTGCTGAAGCGATTACCTTTAATAACGACCTTCAGACGTACACGGCGCAACTGGATCAAGTCGGAGAATCGATCAAATCGTATTCTCATGTTGTCTCACCCGGTGGCGCGGCGAAACTGACGGCCGAATCACTTGGCGTCGTCATCCATGCCATGAATCAACAAATGCGAGCGACGGGATACGGCTTGAAACTTCAGGCACAAGCGCTCGCCGTTCAGAACAAGAAGGAGAAGGATCAAACTGAGCAATATCTCAAAGAAGGAGATGCTTTAAAAAAACAAATGTTATCGATGAAAGCCGATTTTGCGGTACCGAGGTTTTAACTTATGGACATGGGATGGCTCGCCAACGAAGCGAAGCAAGTTCATGCAATTTTTTCAGGTCTGTTTTATTCACGGGTTTTAACACTTCTTTTGATCGGTGTGGTTTTCAATTATTTT
>CAZCBS010000121.1:481-11175 GCA_964496965.1 uncultured Bacteriovoracaceae bacterium | reverse complement strand
ATGATGGGCCTGGCGCTCGTCTTTCACATCGCTAACTTCTATTTCTTTGGTCTCAATCGATTTGTGCTTTCCTGGGCCGCGGCCTATCCCGCACTGATCTATTGCGCTATTTCCAAATTCCGGTAATGGGCTGCGCAGTAGCATCCGCTTGGCCCAGCGAACCCAATCCTAGATACTGCTCGATCGTCGCAAGCAAGCCATAGTGTCCAGTTGCCTGTGATGAAGTAGAACCCGCTTTGACTGAGTCGCCATAGAGGACGGTATAGACCTGGTTTGCCTGACTTCCTTCATCGAAAGTCACAATAAACAAAGTGTTTTTAATGAAACTTGGGTCGTCAATCAGTGACGAAAAGGTCTTGGATAACCAAGCATCTGCATATGCGACACCGGTATCATGGCCATCATTGTTGATGTCAGGAACGTAAAAGGAAAAATTAGGCAAAGCTCCAGCTGCAAGATCGGTCGTGAACTGAGACGAGTTCACGATCTTTGAGCAGCGAGTGGCGTCGGTTTGAACGTTTTTGTAACTGAGAAACGGCTCGTGTTTCCGATAATAAGTTCCGATGGAAGCGCTGAGATCACAGCCGCCCGGATATCCCTCGGCGTAGGATTTCCAAGTCAGCCCTTTTTCCTCGACAAGATTTCCGATGTGGCGAACATCGACCGTGTGATTGCTGTCATCGGCGATTCCCCAGGTTCCGCCGGAAGTCAGGCCGATATAATTAGGCTGAGAAGGATTTGTAATCGCGGTGTAATTTGTGAGCAATGCGCCCCTGGAAGCAAGCTGTGAAAGGAACGGCTGTTGGATTGCGCTTGAGGCATCCGTGTTCTCCAACACAATCACGAAGACCCGTTTCTGCGCCGATGCATCGGACTGAGTCGATTGAGAATCGATAGCCTGAGCCTGAGCCTCAGCGGGCGCCGATGCGCCTCCTTCCGCGCTATTGCATCCTTGCGTTCCAACAAGGATCGATCCCATCAAACAGGCCGCAAAAACTTTCTTTTTGTCAATATGCATATCAATGACTACGAAGGCCAAGACATCAAAGTTTCTTGAAAACTAAGCGGCGCCCTTTTCCGAAGCAGCTCGGGTAGGTAACGTAAAATAAAAGGCGGTCGTTCTTTCAGGTATGCTAGTGACCCAGATTTTTCCGCCGTGCGCTTCGACAATGCCCTTAGAAATATAAAGACCGAGACCGAGACCGGCAATGCCTGAACTACGAGATTTTTGCGATCGCCAAAAACGATTGAACATTTTGGGAATATCGTCCGCCGAAATGCCCCGTCCCTCGTTTGTTACGGAGACTTCTACTTCGTCCTGAACTTGCTTTAATCGAACTCGAATCTCGCTTCCCTTCTTGCCATACTTCACGGCGTTAGAGATCAGGTTTCCAAGAACCTGCTCTACGCGCATTCGATCGACGTAGACCAAGGAAATTTCGCCGATTTCCTCAAGACGATATCGAAATTCAGGAATAACTCGCGAAAATCGCTCAAGCGCCTCTTTCACCAAAGATCTCGGATCCGACCAATGTCTTACAAGGACAAAATGAGCCGCCTCAAGCCGCGAGAAATCAAGCATGTCGTCCACCATTCGCGCCAAGCTACCTGCAGCGTTTTGAATTCGATCCCCCGTTGTCTTTTCCATCTCATTCATGGCACCAATATGGAGCTTCGGCAAAAGCTCGGCGGACGACGAGATCACTCCAATCGGCTGCCTAAGATCGTGAGCGATAATCGAGGTCCACTCCTCCCTCAGTCTTTGGAGCTCTTTGAGGCTCGTAACGTCCTGAGCCGTTCCACGAAGCCCCATGATCGTACCGTCAGAAGCCCGCACTGGCTCTCCACGAGTACAGACCCAGCGAACAGATCCGTCCGGTCGGATCGATTCCAGTTCAAGCTCGTAACTCGTACCGTCAAGTAACGTCTTTTTTACGGCACAATCGAGCTCCTTACGACTTCCGGGAGTATGCAACTTCAGAAAATCATCGTAAGCAAGAGCGGGAAGATCGAGATTTTGATCATAAATTCGAAAAAGCTCTTCAGACCACTCCACCGTATCGGTTTTCGCGTTCCAGCTCCAGCTTCCCACCTGCGCCACACGCTGGGCTTCCCTTAACTCCGCTTCGCTCCTGCGAAGAGCTCCCGACACGCGCTTCACTTCGGAGATATCTCGGGAAACCGTTCCCACTCCCAAGATCTCGCCTGTCTTAAAATCGTAAATCTTGAAATGAGTGTCAGAGACGGGGACAACCTGTTGGGTTGTCACGTTTCTTAAAAACGTCTCTCCCCTCCACTGACCGTCTTTCACCAGCGCGTTCAAAATAATCTCGAAAACCGTTGCGCGCTCTGATTCAGGATAATAATCCAGTAATCGCGTGTCTTTCAACGTACAGTCCATGGACAAGCCGACCATGCGTCGACCCGCCGGATTGATATACACTAATTTGCCGTCCTTGTTCGTGATGCTGATAAAATCTGACGAATTCTCAATCAAAGCTGCAAAGAGTTGCCGATCCTCGAGCGCTTTTCTTGCGGCTCGTTCGTTGATCTCCGCGCGCCGCTTGACCTTCAAGAATCGACCCGCAAAAAAATAGACAATCGTGGACTCAATCGCAAACTCAATGAGTTGAGAGTAGAAGTAGCGAGAGAATTTGAGCCTGGCCGTTTCCATTTCATCTATCCCGCTAGCTTGACTCTAGGAGCATCTTCCCTTGTGTCGCTAGTCAGAGAAATAAGACCAGCAAAATATGTACTTATTGACGATCGCTCTGAAAGCGCCTGCATTGGCCCTAGAAATGCTTCGTTTACTATTACATATCATGGAAAGCAAACGGCGCTCGTCACCTGCACTCAGCAGTGTATCGCAATGTGTTCACGAGAAAAAAACCGAGATACTAAGGCGCTGGGCGCAACGAGTTCGACAAGAGATCCCTGCCGCTGCAGGTAAATCGGCCTATGCTCTGATCAACTCTCTTCCGCAGTTCTTGGACAACCTTCATGATGCTCTCGACCAACGCTCGACCAAGCCTCATGTGACAAATAAATCGGCGCTTTATCACGCACGGCAACGGGCCGCCTTAAGCGGATACACGCGGGACCAGGTGCAGATAGAGTACACAATTTTAAGAAAAGTACTTTTCGAAGTTCTCGAGGAGCACGCTCACATCGATCTCGAAGAAAGAAACATTATTCTCGATCTGGTTGTTGAAGCACGAACGGCTGCATCGGACGAATACTTGCGGATCGCACATGAGCAGACCAGACTGAGCGAGGATCGCCTTGCTCTGGCCCTTGAATCCGCGCACATGGGAACTTTCGATTGGGATGTTCAAAGCGGAACTCTGACTTGGTCGCAGACCGCGATGAGACTCTTTGGAGTTTCGCAAAGTCAGGTTCACGGGCGAATCGAGAACTTTTGGCAACATATATATCCTGGCGACGTTCAATCAGTACGAGACGCCATTCAACTGTCGTTTGACCGAAAACAACAATACTTTGCCGAATTTCGAGTCGTCTGGCCAGATCAAAGCATCCATTGGATAGCAAGCAAGGGAAGCACATATTTTGATCTCAATGGAAAGGCTCTTAGATTGCTTGGGACGATCATCGAAATCACGGATCGAAAGCATAACGAAGCGTTACTTCAAAACGAGCGTGCTTGGTATGAAATGGTTTTGAACTGGATACCCAATCCAATCATCCTGCTTGATACAGAGAGTCGAAGCGTATTTTTCGAAAACGACGCATCAAAAAATTTCAAGGTCCCAATTCCTAAAGTGTTCACTCCTAACGAGTCGTTCCCATACTATGCGACCGACACCCAAGGAAATCGGATCTCCTTGGAAGATCTTCCACGGCATCGAGTTATCCGCGGCGAGGAGATTCGAGATCTCGAGTTGACTTTTCACACTCCAAAAGGCGAAATTCCGCTTCTTGTGGACGGAAAACTTCTCCCTGCCGCCTACGGCCGTCCTCGTGTCGGCATCTTGTCTTTTAGAGATATAACGCCTTTGAAACAAGTACAACGATCGCTAGAACGCGAGCGCGAGCTTCGGGAGCAGTTCGTAAGCATGCTTTCCCACGATCTAAGAAATCCATTAACCGCCGCAAAGATCAATTCGCAGATACTGCTTCAGAAACGCAACAAAGCCGAGCTTACTGCGACTTTCGCAGCGAAAATATTGGAAAGTATCGAGCGATCAGAAAAAATGATCGAAGATCTTTTAGACGCGAATCGCATTCGCGCCGGGAAGTCCCTGCCCATTGAACTAGAAAACTCCAATCTCGCAGAAATCGCTGAAAAGACTTTTTCTGAAATCAACTTAATACATAGTAACCGTGTAAAACTTAGATTTTACGGAAATCTCGAAGGGTACTGGAGCCCGAAGAACATACGCAGACTGTTCGAAAACCTTGTCGCGAACGCCATCAAGTATGGATTCAACAATACTCCCGTGACAGTCACCCTCTCTGAAAAGGGCTCAGCAGTTGAAATCTCGGTCCATAATTTTGGCGAACCGATACCGCCCGAGGAGCGATCGCGCCTATTTGATCCTTTTACTCGAAGCAAAGCGGCCGACTTGCAAAATAAGAAAGGATGGGGCTTAGGACTGACGCTTGTCAAAGGTGTCACCGAGGCGCACGGCGGGCAGATCTCCGTTCAAAGCGAACCAGATATTGGGACGACATTCACCGTAATTCTTCCAAAAGATGCTCGCCCATTCAGGGCTGTTTCTATACCCGCTTAGTCATTTTGGTTCGATTTCTGCAATCATAGTCTTTCGGAATGAAACGCTCTCGCTTCTCGCCTGATCGCTCTCAAGAAAACGTGAGAGCCCAATTAGAAAAAGAAAGATTTCTGTTTCAAGCAGTACTTGAGCAAATCCCGATCGCGGTATGGATTATTGAGGCGCCGACAGGACGAGTTCTCATGCACAACGCTTTAGGATCGAGCTTCATCAAACAACCCGAAAAGCCAGCCCGAAGCTTGAGCGAATACTCGGGCTATATCGCGTTTCACCAGGATGGACGGCCCTATCTTTCCCACGAGTATCCCGGCGCGCGCGCCATGAAAGACGGAGAAGTTGTCATCAATGAGGAAATGCGAATCGTTCGTCAAGACAATACCCCCGGGTACGCAAGCATTTCCGCGGTCCCCGTTCGTGACCAACAAGGAAACATCCTCGCAGCAGTAGTGATCGGTACAGACATCACGCGATTCAAAGAAGCAGAGGAAGCGCTTAAGCAGAGTGAAAACAGATATCGAGCTTTGTTCGACCGAGCCCCGGTAGGAATAATCGAGGTCGATCCTCTCACTCGTCGCTATATTCACGTCAATCGGCGATTCTGCGAAATGTTGGGGTACACTGCGGACCAAATTATCGGAAAAGCCATTGCCGACTTCACTCATCCCAGTCACCGGGAAATCGACGAAGACAATTCCAATAAGTTAATGCGAGGCGAACTCGGCGAAGTTCGGCTCGAAAAGCGCTACATTCGAAAGGACAAATCAGTTCTATGGGCCGATGTCAGCATTACTCAAGTCAGGGACCGAGATAATCGTCCTCAGCGAAACCTCGCCGTGATCATCGACGTGACCGAACGAAAAAAAGCGGAAGAGAAACTGAACTGCGCGCTGACTCGGCTACAAGAAGAACGTGCGGCGCGCGAGCGCTTTGTCTCGACGCTCACGCACGATCTTCGTTCTCCGCTTTCCACGGTCAAGATGAGCCTCGATCTGATCTTAAATCGCGCACAAGATCCAAAAAGCGTACGCACGATTTCAACCCATGCGATTTCGGGGCTCAACCGCACCGATCAAATGATCCAAGACCTTCTTGACGTAACACGAATCAAAGCGGGGATGGGTCTTTCTATCGAAACTAGCGAATGCGATCTTGCGGAACTTGCACGCGAGGTACGCGACGAATTGAGCGCCAATTACCGCGTGGACTTTCAGCTCGAGGCGCCAAAAATTCTCAAGGGTAACTTCTCATGCAAGCAGCTTCGCAGGGTAATTGAAAATCTGGGATCGAACGCAGCCAAGTACGGCGACACGAGCCAACCTATTCTCATTCGGTTGAGCGATGCGGAGCAAGGAATAACGCTTTCGGTGCAAAATTATGGAAACCCTATTCCAATGGAAGAGCTTCCGATAATTTTCGACTCCTTTCTTAGATCCCGCACAGTAAGCAAGGGGTCGCGAGGCTGGGGACTGGGCTTAAGCATTGTCAAAGGCGTGGTCGAAGCCCATGAGGGAAGCGTCTCAGTCATAAGTAATTCTGAAAGCGGAACCATTTTCACCGTTACGATTCCAAAAGCTAAGGAATCGACGCAAAAGAAGAGCGCTTAGCGGATACGATTCTCGTAGTCTTCGCGCAAAGATCGGATTAATAAATCTCTCATGAGCGTTGACTCGAATTATTCCCAGATCAAAGTCAGGATCGAAACCGCTTGCGCTGAGTCGGGGCGCGATGTTTCATCCGTAACCTTGATCGCAGTCAGCAAGAGACAACCCGAAGATAAAATCGAGGAGCTTTACCGCCTTGGGCAGCGCGATTTTGGGGAAAATTACGTGCAGGAGCTTGTTTCCAAAGCTGCCGAGCTTGAACGGAGAGGATGCACGGACATCCGATGGCATTTTATCGGCCATCTTCAAACCAATAAAGCCAAGCTTTTGATTCCGTACGTGGCATCGGTGCATTCGGTGGATTCTGAAAAAGTCGCGCTTGCGCTCGCAAAGGCATGGTCAACGTCCGGCCGCGCTGGAAAGCTTCCAGTCTTTATCGAGGTCAATATCAGCCGAGAGTCCTCGAAATCGGGCATCGCTCCCGAAAATACCGAAACACTTGCTCGCTCGGTTTCACAAATCCCCGAGCTGGAACTTCAAGGCTTGATGTGTGTCCCAGCGGCCAGCGAGGACGATACGCAACTCAAGCAACGATTTTCAGAACTTAAGGCGCTCGAAGAATCCTTGCGCAATGTGTCCAGGCGCCAGTTATCCATGGGAATGTCCGGCGATTTCGAGCTGGCAATCGCTCAAGGCTCTACCCATATTCGCGTAGGAACCGCGCTTTTCGGCTCACGCGCCTGAGCGTAGTTGAGCTCGTCAGACCTTTGTGTTAACTCCTAGGGATCTGTCCAAGCTTCGCTTCATGGGTACCCGTAGCTCAGTTGGATAGAGCGTCGGCCTCCGGAGCCGAAGGTCGGAGGTTCGAATCCTCTCGGGTACGCCATTTTGAAGCAGAAGCTAAGTCCTGAATAACCCGTGAAAATTCCTCTCCGAGAAAACTCTCGGAAGAAACTTGGTCTGTCACTCGGCCGTTAGGGTGTAGCATCCGTGTAGCAAATGTACTGCTTTCCGCAGTCGTTGTCGAATTTAACTGTTCGTTGTCGAATCCACTTTCAAGACCAGCCGCCATTGCCGCGATCTCCGCAAACCGGGTTTCGCTGCACGGGGTCTTTTGCAAAGCGGTAAAAAATCCTTTTAAAGTCTCAACGAGTCTTTCCTCGCTCAACTCTTGAACATCACTATTTTCCACATCGACCTTATTGTCAAAACGAAACTCGTCTCTCACCTTGAGGTCACCATCTAACAGATGTGTATAAATTTCGGCGGTGATTTGAATGTCTGAGTGCCCGAGCATCGTCGATACCTTCTTGAGGCCCCAGCCGCCCCGAAGCTTATTACTCCCGTAGGAGTGGCGAAGAGTATGAACGTCGATTCGCTTCTGGATCTTGGCTCGTCGAGCTGCCCTCTGAAGTGGCTTCAAAAAAGAGTCTTTATCGGGCCGTTGACCACTTTTATGGTTGGGAACTAGCGATTGCAGGACTCAGTGCGTTGGTTTTATACCGAAAACTTATTAATCCAAGAGAATATCATACCAGTCTCCTTGCCAAACCAACGCCGCTCGCAAGCATTCGCGTTCTAATTCCGCTCTCCACCTTGGGCGTCCTCGCGCTCTTTATTTCGCTGAATCTTTTGCTTTCACCATACTTTCAGATCGCGAACATCAATACCATCAGCGGACATGCTTTGATTTTCGCGTTCACCTGGATTACCGCGAACTGTATTGGCATTTGCCTCAGTCATTTACTCTCAGAGCGCATCGCTCAGCTCAATGAAAAGATCACCTCAGCAAAAACCCTTAACGACATCGGCGACATGAACGGCAATCTCGTTGAGCTCAATCCCGTAATCTCATCGCTTAATCAGTTGAAAACCCAGTTGAGTGCGTCGATAGAAGAAAACTCAAACATGCGATCAGCCCTCGCCGCAAGCTCTGCTGCCGCTGAAGTTGCGCATAATATCGGGTCGCCCCTGTCATCACTCGAAATGGGCATTAAGCTCATTCCAAGCATTCCCGACCGAGCAGCAGGTATCATCAAACAGGCACTGGATGAAATGCGAGGCATCGTTCACGGATTTTCGGACAGCGAATCAAAACGAGAAATCATTGCAGTCACCTCGGACATCACTTCTCAACGAAAGCTTCCGGTAGCTTCAGAAGCAATAGTCACTTTACTCGAGGGAAACATTGCTCAAAAGCAATTGGAGTACAAGGAACGCGCGAATATCGAAATTCGCCTTGAATCAGACTCATCGTTCCGATCTCTTTTCTCAAACATCAATAGAGTCGAATTCTCGATCGTGATTTCTAACTTGATTAACAATGCAGTCGAGGCGATCCCATCGGACCGACAAGGGACTATTCGCGTCGTTCTTTCAAAAGAGCATGACCATGCAATTATACGCATCATCGATAACGGAAAAGGGATTGCACCTGAAAACGTCTCGGCTCTTGGAAGCCCAGGCGTGTCAATTGGTAAACCAAAAGGCACAGGATATGGGCTATTTCACGCTAAAACCAGATTTCAACATTGGAATGGAAGCTTAGCGATCTCTTCGATTCAAAATCAGGGTACCGAACTGATTCTCAAGCTGCCTCTGATTGAGCCGCCCAGATGGTTTGTGTCACACGTTGAAATTCCCAAGAATGGGTTAGTCTGTCTGATCGACGACGATGCCTCAATACACACTGCTTGGAGTGCAAGAGTTGAAAGCCTTGGGATCAATGAATCTTCACTACTTCACTTCTACGAACCTGCTTCATTCAAGACCTGGTATTTGGAAAGCCAAAATCGATACAAAGACAGGTCGATTACTTACATTGTGGACTACAAATTCAAGGGCACTGAAGAAACCGGGATTGACCTGATTGAGACTGTCGGAATCAGTGAATCAAGCATGCTAGTAACAGGACATGCTGCTGAACCGACCGTCAGTCAGCGCTGTCAATGGCTGGGTATTAAGCTCATTGCAAAAGCTGATGTTTCGAGTCTACCTATTTCATTTCAAACATCGAGAGAGCGAAATATGACTAAAACTCTTGAACTGGAAAAAGTGGCATTAGACACGATTAATTCAAGAGCAAATTCTAAATATCAGTCTGAATTCGAGATTCATTCGAGTTTGTGAGTATCTAGAGACATTACTAAAAAAGAAATTTTTCACTGCAAATAATCATTGCAGCTCTTTACGTATCTCGTCGCTTTTGGCGTAAGCTATTGCAGATTTACCTTTATTATTTGTCAGGCTTTTTTCTGCACCCGAACAAATCAATAATCGTACAATATATTTTTCACTCTCTTGTGTTGCTAAAATAAGAGGTGTTTCCCCGAATTTATCTTGTGCATTCGCAGAAATTCCTTTTTTCAAAAAAATCTTTACACATTCGACACAGCCATTAAGTGCCGCTATGTGCAAAACGTTTCTTTTCTCAAAGTTAATGCCCTTTGTATCGGCCCCGTGCTCTAAAAGAAGTGACAGAATATGCATGTCTTTTATTCGAATTGCACGCATTAGCGCTGTCTCTCCATAAATGTCGGTAGCATTAACATCGGCCCCGAGCTCCAACAGTCGCTTCATTATTGAAAAGTTCTTTTTTTCTACTGAAATCATGAGCGGCGTATACTTCTTCGAAGTCCTTGAGTTTGGATTTGCTCCATTTTGAAGAAGTAGCTCAGAAATCTCAGAATTGTTTTTCTCGATAGCAATATATAAAGGTGTACGAAGCTCTAGAAACTCGATGACATTTAGCTTTGCACCGGATTTAATTAACAGTTGAGCCATTTCGTTACGTCCTTGTTCCACTGCGACAATCAAGGGCACTAGCGAAATCTTGTCTAGTTCGTTCAAATTAGGTTTGCTATCAATCCATCTCCGAAAGTCAGGCAAATCATTTCTATAAATAATATCGGAAACAGGGCTATTTTTAGGGTAATTTCTCCACCGACTCTCGGTTAATTTAAAATACACATCCGCGCATAGGAAAACAACTACTCGGCGAATTGGTCTTATATAAAGAGTTGCCACCAACACTACAATTGTAGCGCTTGTCGCGTAAAAGACCCATCTTCCCCGTCTCATCACTGTTAATTCCTTATTTTCTACTACTTATTCCAATTCAAGCCAGTACACCAATCCTTTGAAAGACCATGCGCGTCGTCATAGGCCCCCGCGGTTCCCATTGACCATGTCAAATTGTCAATCGTACTACCTGCTTGCAGCAATCCTTTAACCACCATAAAAAGAGAGGCGAAAGCACTAGAGTTTGAAGATTTGTCGAAATTGTCAAAACATGATTTATAAGTCCCTGGCCGCAGCCACACAGCCACTAACGACTCCGGAG
>CAZCBS010000121.1:0-471 GCA_964496965.1 uncultured Bacteriovoracaceae bacterium | reverse complement strand
CAATGACAATGTTAAATAGTTAAACTGTTGACCAGCGTGTGGTATTACGTCAGCAAAAATAAAATGAGTGGCGGAAGCAATATATTTTGAACAGTTGACGACATGTTCAAAAAATGATTTATCGGTACCGGGATCCATCCAAGCATGCCCCACAGATGCCGGGCTCCGACCTCTACCAAGCTCAACGGAATTCTCTGGAACATCCGTAATAGAATCCTCTGACGGTGCACTTAAATACCTTAGCCCAACGCTAGCCGCACTTACAGCCGCACCAAGCAAAAATCCATTCTCAAATGCTCTGAATGTAGGATGCCCGGACACAGCGCTTGTAAGCCAGTTTGTTGCTCCTCCAGACACCGCACCGATACCGATGCGTCCTATAGAGCCAAGAGCGCTTGCGGCACTGCTAAAGCCACCACTCACAGCACCCGTTAGAGCCCCCATTCCTACAGCCTGCCAGCTGAAGCCTTC
>CAZCBS010000120.1:4592-11204 GCA_964496965.1 uncultured Bacteriovoracaceae bacterium | reverse complement strand
GTTTGGCTTGAAAGATCTTCCTCCATTGATCTTGGATCGCTTTCGATTGAAAAACGGTCAAATCGGAAATCTGGTGATCGTCGAGCCGGTGATCGACAAAAAAGCTCTTTCCAGCGCCGTGAATCAGAATCGATTGATCAGTGAGCTGAGGTCGATTGCGGATTCCGTTCGTCCGGGAACGCCGGTGGTGGGAACTTTGCCAGTCACGGTCGATATGTATCAATCCGTTCGAAAAGACGGTCCGCGAGCGACGTTGCTTGCGTTCTTGTCTGTCGTCGTCCTGATCGTTGTTTTGTTCCGGCAACCCGCCGCGGTCTGGTTCACGCTTTTTTCTCTGATCTTGGGCGTGTCCTGGCTCATGGGAATCCTGTTCGGATTCGACATCAAGATCAATTTCTTGAACTTCATCGCGCTTCCGATCACGTTCGGGATCGGCGTCGATTACGGAGTCAATATCGTGCAACGCTATCGCACTGAAGGGCGAGGAAATATCCTGCGTGCCGTCCGAGGCACGGGTGGGGCTGTCGCCTTGGCAAGCTTAACGACGATCATTGGGTACGGATCGTTGTTGCTTGCGGGGAATCAAGCTTTCTTCAGCTTTGGGAGAATCGCGATCTTGGGAGAGATCATGACTCTTGCGGCCGCTTTGCTGAGTCTTCCCGCGTTTCTCTATCTGCGCGATCGCGGCCGATTGCGATTGTTAAAACTAGGTCCGCGAGCGGAAGAGCGCACGGAAGGTGAGGAGGTTCGAAAATCCGCATGATCGCTTGCCTATGGACGTGTCAACAGATTGACATCTGCTTGCGAGTCAAGGCCGCGGCAAAAAATGCCGATAGAGCGGATATGATGAAGATGGCAAAGACGGCTCTTTTTTTCTCGGTATTATCGGTGCTTTCTTTTTCCGCGCCTGTCATTGCGGCAAGTAGCGGCACTCTTCGTCTTTCGGGGCAGGTTGATCCTCAATTGAACGTGACGGCGACACTGGATTGGACCCATTGGGTTTTACGGTTGGATAATGCCTCGAATGTCGAGAACGAGACTTATTGGATCAACGTCGGGACCGATCAGAAGATCCGATTGGATCGGACGGCCATGGTTGATCTTGCGGGTTGGGTCGGACGTAATCCGTCTTTGCAAGGAAAACAGTTCCAGGTCACGATCGCTTCGCCGTAATTCCATAAATATTAACGGTTTAAACATTTGATTCGTAGTCTTTGTCCCTTCTAGAATAGTGGAATGAAGACTCCCGTCTCGTTTCTGCTGGCTTCGTTGTGGGTCTGTCCCTTTTTGTTTTGGGCCGAGTCGTCCTGGGCATTTCGTTTCACGCCCATGGTTTCTACCCTTGCAGCGACTGGACCTGAGTCGACTCAGACTTTTCAAGTCGAGAATAATGGCGGCGAGAAGATCGCGCTTCAAATCGAGGTCTTTCATCGCGAAATGGATATCAACGGTAAGGAGACCCGCAAGGAGACCGACGAATTTTCCGTGTTTCCGCAGCAGATGGTTCTTGAGCCAGGCGAAAAGAGAAACATTCGTTTGACCTGGACCGGCAATCGCCAGCTCAAAGAAGAGCTGCCGTATCGCTTGGTCGTCAGTCAGCTTCCGGTCGATTTGAAAAAGCCCGAGCAAAGAAAAACCGGCGCGAATATCACTTTTCTTTTGCAGTACGTAGCTTCTGTCTATGTTTCGCCGGGCTCCGCTGCTTCCAAAATCTTGGTCGATTCGTTCAAGAAGCTCTCGGATTCCAAAGTGGAGCTGGTTTTAAAGAATAGCGGAACGGCTCATCGGGTTTTGAAAGGAATGCGGCTTTATTCAAAAGTGGATTCGAAAGCCGAGAAGACGAGCTCGGAGCTGAAAGGGCTAAAGCTGAAGGATATCGAAGCGGAAAACGTTCTTCCCGGACATTCCCGGCGTTTTGAGCTCGAGATCGCTCAAGGAGCTGACTTCGCCGCTCCGAGCGGTGATCGGAGAATCGAGGCAGAGTTCGACTCTCAATGAGCGCTCGCGTTCGGCTTCTTCTTATTTTCATGCTGACGGTTGCTTGCTCGTGGAGCGAGATTCCCGAGGCTCGCGCGGAAGGGGTCAAGCCTCGAGTCCGAGGGTCTTCTCTGGTCGCGCCCTTGCTTGTCGACCAATCCAAGGAAGACACAGCGTGGATTTTCCCGAACGCGGATCGTTCGAAGTTCTATATCGAAGCGGAAACGCTTTTGGATGTCACCCGCAAGTATCTTCCCGCGACTGTGGAAGCTTCGCTTGAGGCGGCAGTGACTTCTGATCGAGTGATCTCAGTCAAAACGCTCGAAGATCTTGGGATCAAAGTTCGCTTTGATGAATCGTCTTTGGATGTGCATTTGACGATTCCTCCATCCATGCGCGTTAGCAACGAGATCAACTTGCGGCCTGTGCTCGGAGGGACGAAAAACGCCATCGGACCCTCGCCCTATAGCGGATATCTCAATTTGCGGGCGTCGCAGGGGTTTCAATTCGCGGATCAGACTCAAGGAGGAAATCAAAAACTTCCGACCGCGGCAAACTTGCAGCTCATCAATAACTATCATGGGTGGGTGGGCGAGACAGGAGCTGATTATCAGGAAAGTGCGAGCCGTAGCGTGCGACGCGCGGACACTCGGTTGATCAAAGACGACGAGTCACATGTGATGCGCTACGCGCTGGGCGATCTTCAGCTGGATACCAGCGGCTTTCAGTCGGTTCAGACTCTGGGCGGTTTTTCGGCGACTCGAAAGTTCTCGATCGAGCCTTACGAAACCACGCGGCCCGTGAATCGGACAGAAGTATTTTTGAAGCGTCCCTCGACGGTCGAGATCTACGTCAATGGTCTTTTTGTCCAGAGATTGCAGCTTCCGGCTGGACCGTTTAATCTCCAGGATTACCCGTTGACGGTCGGGCGGAATGATATTCAGCTTCGCGTGACGGACGACCTCGGACAGATCGAGACGATCGATCTGGCATTGCTTTTCGACAATCAGCTGCTGAAAAAGGGATTGCAGCAGTTTTCTTATAATTTCGGATTTATCTCGAACCCGACTCAGGTCGATCGAAATTACGATACCTCGAACTTTCTCGCGTCGGCTTTTCATAAAATCGGACTGAGCGATCGATTCACTCTCGGAGCAAATGCTCAGCGCGATCGCTTCCGCTCATTGCTCGGGTTGGAAGCTTATTGGGCGACTTGGGTTGGGATGCTGACTGCGGATCTCGCGACCAGTCGCGATTCTCCGTCGATTCACGGTAATGGCGCGCGATTGCGATATCAATCTCTGGAGAGATGGGGAGCGCACGAAGCGTATACGATTCTGACAGCGAACGCCGAGTACGACGGGCAGAACTTCGGCGCGCCCGGGTCATCCAATCCGACAAGCATTTACGCATGGAAGATGGATTCTTATCTTTCGGAAAGGCTTCCTTGGGAGCTTCGCGCGGGGCTGGGTTATCAATACAATATTTCTCGGACTGGAGTTCCTAATCGGCGAATCGCGCAGCTCGATTTGTCGAAGAACTGGTCGCCGACTTTGCAGACAGGGATTAATTACGCCGTGACGTCGGATGTTGTTACGGAAAATAGAGTTTTCGCGAGCCTAAGCTGGTCAGATTCGGTACATCGAAACAATTTCCAGACAACCTACGACAGCACGCGATCTACAAGTCGCGTGGATTGGTTTCGTCAACCCGAGAAACCGTACAATGATGTGAGATTGAACGCAGGAGCCGAGCGCAGTCTGGATCAGAAGGAATTCGACGCTCGCGCGGATTATATGAGTCAAAGAGCCGAGCTCACTTTGGATCATCGGTCCGTGATTCCGAACTATTCGACAGCCGTCCATCAGACGAACTTGAGCTTGGGGACCGCGTTGGTTTGGACTGATCAAAGCATCGCGATCAGCCGCCCTGTGACGGAGAGCTTCGTGATCATCCATGATCCGGCCTCCACCGGAATCGATGTCGCCGTGAACAATAACGGAAATTACGCGGAAGCCTCGGTCAATTCGTTCGGCCCAGGTGTTTTACCAAGCCTGATCTCGTACTACGAGCAGCCCGTTTCGTTGGGCGTGCTCAATTTGCCCGAAGGCTATAGCGTCGGTCGCGAGTTCCAGGTCGCAAGACCCACGTATAAGAGCGGAGTCGATATCCGTCTCAATGTTCGATCGGCAGCCGTGGCCACAGGGCGCATTCTTCTGCCTGAAGGAGCGCCGCTGGCACTTGAGTCCGGCGAGGTCGTTCGTGTCGCTGATCCGGATTTTCCCGCGCATGTCCCGGGCGCTTATGTCGGAAGTTTTTTCACCAATCAACGCGGGAATTATTTCATCGAGAGTCTTGAGCCGGGGAGTTACGAATTGAATTTCTTCGATTCACGATGGAAGTCCGCTCGCTTCAAGATCAAAAAAGGCCAGGTCGGGATCGTTCGTTTGGATCCGATCGTTTTGGAGAGGCAGCCATGAAAAACTGGAGAATCGCGTCAGTCATTGTTTTCTTTGTCTCTCTTGTTTCGCTTCGGGCTCATGCTGACATCGGATGCAATAACTTGCGAATGGATACGACGACAAGCGTGAATTTTTCGTCAGGCTCCGCGCAGGAAATTCCGATCACGGTTCGGCGCAATAACACCAATCATGGTTGTACTTATTTTATCGTGTTTTCGAGAGGATTTTCGTCTAACTATAATCGAGCGATGTTTAAAGGAGCCGCTTCGTATTCTTATCAGCTTTATCGAACGTTTCCGTACACTGACGTGCTGAAAGATCTCTCGGATGTGGTGACAAGTTCCGACATGGTATCCGATAGTTTTCCAGACAACGCGGGCAGTATGCAAAACACCGATTCTTATCGGGCCGTTCTCGGAAGCGCTGGCTTGTCGCCGGTTGGGCTCTACATGGACTCGGTGACTGTCAGGCTCTACGAAGGAAGTTTGTCGAATTATGTGTTGAGAGACACGGCGAATGTGAACATTTCGTACTCCGTTACGCGTTCGATCGATCTTTCCCTGGTTTCGAGCGGTAGCGCATTCAACGCCAACTCCACCAGCATGACCCTTGATTTTGGGACGATGTATACCGGGGAGAGTCGAGCTTTTGATATCGTGATCCAGACCAATGCCGGTTACTCCCTGGCTTTCAGTTCGCTGAACGGCGGAAACATGAAGCATACGAGCTTGAGCGGAGCGACGATTCCTTATCTCGCATACGTGAACGGGAGTCCTGTTGCTTTGGGAAGCTCGAGCACGGTTGTCGCGACGGGAAGCGGGACGAGTCCTTCGGGAGGGAATCGAATCCCGGTCAGTTTGGCGATCGGGTCCTTAAGCAATGGCGTTTCCGGAAATTACGGCGATTCGATTACGGTCTCGGTGCAGACGACGGAATAAAAAATGCCCTGCTCGCGATGGGCGAACAGGGCATGAAAGAGGGCATTCAATCTCAGTTTAGTTGCCGATGATCGAGAAAGTGACCGTGTCGCTATAGGTACCGGCGAGCGCGGTTGGGTATGCCGTCACGTTGACCGCCACTGCGCTGTTGGCGGTTGTCAATGCGCTGAGGGAACTCACGTTCTTGACCGTTGATGGAGAGGCGGCCAATGGAGGGGTCGTATAAGATCCGCCTGCGTAAGAGATTTGATACGTAGTGTACTTGGATGGCTGGCCCGCGAGTTGTAGCTGGCCGCCGTTTGCGGAGTACATTTGAATTTTATAACCACTGATGTCGTTGGACGATTCGGCAACCGAGGCGACGTTTTTCGCGCTCTCACCGGCAGTGATATTCAAGTTCGTGTTATTCGTGCCGTTTGGGTTAACGACGATGTCGTTCACTGCGGCCACGGAACCGGAGAGGGTCAATGTTCCGGTGGAGGTGGCATTTGCGGATGCGATAGTCAAACCGCTCAAGGCAAGAGCGCTTACGGTGGAAAGAATCAGGGATTTCTTTTGCATATTAACTTCCTTCATTTGGTACTTCTACTTCACTTACAACTGGTACAGCTAACGAGCATAGATTAAGCAAGCGTGATGCCATGCATCCAAAAGCCTATCTATCATTCAAGTGTAATATAGGGGCATTTAACTGTCTAAGTTTTAGACATGTGTCTTGCGAGAAACAGGTGCTTTCATACGCAAGGGAAACGGGGACATTGGGCAAGTTTTGCCGAAAATGCGCCGCATCATGCACCCAGGAGAATGAATTAAATTTCATCGTGTTATCTCTTCCGACAAAGATGCGAAAAGTACTATACTCCTCTCTATGTCAACACTCGACGTTCAGTCACTTACTGAGGAAATCAAGCAACGTAGTACCTTCGTGGATGCGATCCTAAATGAAGCATCCAAGGTTGTCGTTGGACAACGAGTCCTTCTCGAAAGGCTTCTCTTGGCATTGCTCTGCGACGGGCATGTCTTGTTGGAAGGTCTTCCTGGGCTTGCAAAGACTCTGACGATTAAAACGCTCGCGGACGTCATTCAAGCTGAGTTCCAGCGAATCCAGTTCACGCCGGATCTGCTTCCCGCCGACTTGGTTGGAACGATGATTTTCAATCAGAAGACCGGGGAGTTTACGCCTCGCAAAGGCCCGATTTTCACCAATCTCGTGCTCGCCGATGAAATCAATCGCG